>JBCBEP010000004.1:0-65665 GCA_038528605.1 Pseudomonadota bacterium | reverse complement strand
ATCGTCGCCTCGGCATAGACCGGATAGCGCTCCTCGATCAGCCCGGCCAGGATGGTGCGCGGATCGCCCTTGTTGAGAAGCGGCCGATGGGTGCGACCCGCTGTGCGCATGACCAGCGTGTCGAGATCCGCGCGCAGCCAGACCGAGCACGCCTCGGCGGCGATGAGCGCGCGCGTCTCCACATCCATGAAGGCGCCGCCGCCCGTCGCGAGCACCAGCGGCGGGCCGGCGATGAGGCGGGCGATCACCTTGCGCTCTACATCGCGGAACGCGGGTTCGCCGTGGAGGCGGAAGATATCCGCCACGCTCATGCCCGCCGCAGCCTCGATCTCGCTGTCGCTGTCCTTGAAGGGGGCCGAGAGGGCTGCGGCCAGCCGGGTGCCGACGCTGGTTTTGCCGGCGCCCATCAGGCCGACGAGCACCACGCTGCGTCCGAGGCGGATGCTGCAGCGCGCGGCCTCACCGCCCTCCTCCGCCCGTCTCGTCGCCATGCCGTTCTCCGCGGGTCTCGTGCGCCGGTGTCAGTCAGCGAGCGGCGATGCGATTGCCGGCCCGGCGCTTTCCGTCTAAGCCTCTGGCCGTCAGGGCGGCCGCCTCCCGGGCGCTGCGACCGGGCCTCTACGGCTTACACGGGGCCTGCGGCGCCGCCAAGCCGCGAGGCTGGCGGCGCGCAATGGGCGGTGCGCAGGCGGGAGGCCCGGGGTGAGCCTTGGCGCCATACCGGGACGGGGCAAGGCGGGGCGAAGGCATCGGGCAGGCAGGCGATGGGCAAGCTCTTGAAATATCTCTTCAGACTGGCGCTTCTCGGCGCGTTGGCGCTCGCGGGCTATGCGCTCTTTGCCGAGTTGCCGGCACCGCGGGAGCCCGTGCGCGTCGTGATCACGGCCCCCGACGGCGGATGAGCGGCAGATGAGCGGCGGAGCCCAGGGTGGCGCGGCAGGCGATGGGGCCGCCATCGAGGCCTTTCTCGAAGCCGCGGTGGCCGAGCGTGGGGCGGCGGCGAACACCGTCGCAGCCTATGCCCGCGACCTTCTGGCGTTCTCGGCGCATTGCCGTGCTTCCGGGCGCAGCCTCGTCGCCGCCACGCGCGGGGACGTGGAGGATCATCTGGCATCGCTCGCCGCTGAGGGGATGAGCCCTGCGACCCGCGCGCGAAGGCTCTCCGCCATCCGCCGCTTCTGCCGCTTCGCGCTCGGCGAAGGATGGCGGGAGGACGACCCTGCGGCCCGTCTGTCAGGTCCCAGCCGTCCGCGGGCGGTGCCGCACTACCTCGGCGCACAGGACGCGGCCGCCATGCTGGCGGAGGCGGCGCGGCGTGCCGCGAGTGCAAAGCCGGGCAGCGCCAAGGCGGTCACCAGCCTGCGCGACCACGCGCTGCTGGAACTGCTCTACGCGACCGGCCTGCGGGTGACAGAGCTCGTGTCCCTGCCCGCGGAACCTGCGATCCGCGCGCCCGAAAGCCTCCTTGTGCGCGGCAAAGGCGGCCGGGAACGGCGCGTCCCGCTCACCGCACCGGCGCGCGGGGTGCTTCGCGCCTGGAGCGAACGCCGGCCGGCAGGCGCGGATGGCAAGCCCTCACCCTGGCTCTTCCCCGCCCGCAGCCAGGCGGGTCATCTCAGCCGTTTGCGCGCCTGGGAGATCGTGAAGGACATCGCAGCCGCCTCCGGGCTCGATCCCGCGACCGTATCGCCGCACACGCTGCGCCACGCCTTCGCCAGCCACCTGCTCGAGGGCGGGGCCGATCTGCGCATCATCCAGGTGCTGCTCGGCCATGCGGATATCGCGACGACAGAGATCTACACCCATGTGCTCGACGCGCGCATGAAGGCGCTGGTCTTCGAGCGTCACCCGCTCGCCAGCGCACAAGCCGCACAGAAGCCCCGCGTCTAGCGCCTAGCTCCAACGCTCTCTTGCCCGTTGCCGCTGCGGCTCCCATAACCCGAGGCAGTGCAATAGTCCGGAGACCCGACCCATGGATCCCACCCTCTGGTGGACCGCCGCAGTCATTCTCGTTCTTCTCTGCTGCTCCGCATTCTTCTCAGGCAGCGAGACGGCCCTTACCGCCGTCGACAGGGCAACGATCCATCACCTTTCCCAGAAGGGCTCCAAGGGCGCGCGCACCGCAGTGTCGCTGACCGAGGACAACGAGCGGCTGATCGGGTCGATCCTGCTCGGCAACAACCTCGTCAACGTGCTGGCAACATCGCTCGCCACCACGTTCTTCATCGCGCTGCTTGGCGAGGGCGGCGTGGCGACGGCGACGCTGATGATGACGATCCTCGTCACCGTCTTCGCCGAGATCGCGCCAAAGACCTACGCCATCAACAATCCGGACCGGATGAGCGTGCGCGTGGCCCCCGCCATCGCGCTCTGCGTGAAGCTCTTCGCGCCCATCGTGGGCACCATCAGCTTCTTCGTGCAGTCCGCCTTCCGCTTCCTCGGCCTCAATGTCGACCCGGACGCGCATGCGCTGGCGCCCTATGACCGGCTGCGCGGCGCCATTGCAATGCACGCCTCCGAAGGCTCGGTGGACAAGGACGACCGGGACCGGCTGATCGCCGCCCTCGACCTGCGCGAGCGCGAGGTCGCGGAGATCATGCGCCACCGGCGGGACATCGAGAGCATCTCAGCCGATGAGCCGCCCGAGGCGATCGTGGCCTTCTGCCTCGCCTCCGCTCATACGCGCATCCCGCTCTGGCGCGGCGAGCCCGAGAACATCATCGGCGTCCTCCACGCGAAGGACCTGCTGCGCGCCGTGCAGCGGGAGCTCGACAGCGTGAGCGAGCGCGACAACGGCGAGGCGCTGAAGGGCGGGTTCGCCGAAGCGCTGAAGGGCCTCGATGTGATGGGCATCGCCATGAAGCCCTGGTTCGTGCCCGATACGCGGCCGCTTGAGGACCAACTGCGCGCCTTCCTCAAGCGCCGCAGCCACTTCGCCCTTGTCGTGGACGAGTACGGCTCGCTCCAAGGTCTCGTGACGCTCGAGGACATTCTCGAGGAGATCGTCGGCGAGATCACGGACGAGCATGACATCGAGGCGGAGAGCTTCCGGCAAGAGGCGGATGGCTCCGTGATGGTCGAAGGCTCGATGACGATCCGGGACGTGAACCGCGCCTTCGACTGGGACCTCCCCTCCGAAGAGGCCACCACCATCGCGGGGCTGCTCATTCACGAGGCGCAGGCCATCCCAACCGAGGGCCAGATCTTCGCTTTCCATGGGCTGCGTTTCGAAGTGATCGCGCGCGAGCGGCACCAGATCACGCGACTGCGCCTCACCCCCCTTCAGAGCCGGCCTGCCGCTGCGGAACCGGCTGCCTGAAGGCCCGACTCCTTAACTTCCCGTGAAAATTCTCACGTCCACTGGCGAGAATCCGGTGGGGGGTGTGCCGGCCGGCACACCCCGCCGCATGCATTGCGCCACTTGATAAAGCGCAGAAGAGGGGGAACGAAATGACGGTGCAGCATGCAAAGGTCCTGAATGTCCTGGACGTCAAGCCAGCTGCGGCACGCGCCGAGCAAAGGGCAGCACGTTCGAGAACGCGCCTTCGCCACCTCACCCTCCTCCAGCGTACCGCGCGGCACGAGCAGCTGATGGGTCTGGCGCCGGTCGCGACCGATACGTTGGGCTATGCCTTCACCCTCGCCATCGAAACGGCGCCGGCGGATACGCAGCCCGAGATCGTCATGCTTCGGGACGGTGGGCTGCGCGTTGAGGACCTGAGTGTGCCGGCAGCCCGCCTGATGCTCGCCGCGCTTCGCGAGGCGCGGGGGCTCTTCATGGCAAACAGCCCGCGCGAGACGGGCGAGTATTGCGACATTTCAGTCGTCTGAAGGCGCCTCGTCGTCGCTGTCATCGTCATCGTCGCTCGAAAAGGCGCGCACCGGCGCGGTAACAACCGCGGCGCCCACATCCACCGTGGTCTCCACAACCGTCGCCGTCACACTGACCGCCGTGTCGACCACCGTATAGGCAACGCAGCCCTGCAGCGTGAGCGCCAGGAGCAGGATCGCGCGCGTCATGTTGGTCGTCATGGGCGCGGGATGTCGCCGGGAACGGGCACGCTGTAGCCCTTTTGCACGGCCGGACGGTCCGCGATCCTCAGGTACCAGTCCCTCACATTCGGGAAGGCGTTGAGGTCGATCTGCTGCCATTCGAACCGGCTGACCCAGGGCCAGGTCGCCATGTCTGCGATGGAGTAGTCGCCCGCGATGAAGTCCCGCCCTGCCAGCCGGCGGTCTAGCACGCCGTAGAGCCGCTGGGTCTCCTTGCCGTAGCGCTCCTCGGCATAGGCCGCCTTGCCGGGGTTGAAATGCAGGAAGTGATGCGCCTGGCCCGCCATGGGGCCGAGGCCGCCCATCTGCCACATCAGCCACTCCGCAACGGTCCAGCGCGAGCTGGCGTCCCCACCGAATTTCCCCGTCTTCTCAGCGAGGTAGAGCATGATCGCGCCCGATTCCATCAGGCTCTGCCCCGTGTCGCGGTCGACGATGGCGGGGATCTTGTTGTTGGGGCTGATGGCCAGAAAGGCCGGCGCGAACTGCTCGTCCTTCGAGATGTTGATGGCATGCGCCTCGTAGGCCAGCCCAAGCTCCTCGAGCAGGATCGAGACCTTCCGCCCGTTCGGCGTGCTCCAGGTGTAGAGATCGATCATGGCGTCCTCCCGGCTGCGTTGACATCAGCGTAGCTGCAAGCGCGCACGCTGCCCACGCGCGATGCGCAACGGGCGGGTGCATGGGCGCAAGGTGAGTCGAAAGCGCAACCCGGGCGACAGACAGCCATGGGTGTTCAGACGTGTTGGCCGCCGTTGATTTCGATTTCGACGCCGGTGACGTAGGAGCTTTCGGGGGTGCAGAGGTAATAGATGGTGCGGGCCACCTCCTCGGGTTTGCCGAGGCGGCGGAGGGGCAGGCTTTCGGCCAGCTTGTCCGTGCCCGGGCTGAGGATCGCGGTCTCGATCTCGCCCGGCGCGATGGCGTTTACTCGGATGCCATGGGGGCCGTAGTCATGCGCCATCTCGCGCGTGAGGGCTGCGAGCGCGGCCTTCGACGTTGAATAGGCGGCGCCAGCGAAGGGATGGACGCGGGCCCCGGCGATGGAGGTTACGTTGACGATGGCGCCCTTCGCGGCCTTCAGCTCGTTGAAGAGCCCGCGGGCCAGCACCACGCTCGAGAAGAAGTTGACGTGGAAGACCCGGCCCCAGTCCCTCAGGTCCGTGTCGATGGTGTTGAGGCGCTCGCCCTCGGGCCCCTTGGGCGAGATGCCGGCATTGTTCACCAGCGCGTCGAGCCGGCCGCCGGGCAGGCGGCGGCGGATTTCCTCCACCGCCTCGATGGTCGAATGCGGGTCGGAGAGGTCGACCTGGATGTGGTCCTCCTCCCCCGCCTCCCAGGGGCAGTCCTCCGGAAAGGGCTGGCGGGAGCAGGAGATGACGCGCCAGCCGGCGGAGGAGAAGCGCTTGACCGTGGCGTGCCCGATGCCCCGGCTCGCCCCCGTCAGCAGCAGCGTGCGCCGTGTGTCCGCCGGTTTTTCCTGATCGCTCATGGCGCCGATCCCGCGTGGCCTGCACCGCACCGGGTGCTTGCCAAGCTTGACCACATCGCGCCCGCGACCGCCATGGCCGATTGCGGGATGCCGCCCCCCGGCGCCTCTCAGCGCCGGGGGGCGGCAATGGGCTCAACCGAGGAAGACGCCCTCGTCGAGCGCATCGGCGTTGTTCGCCACGGCCTCGTCGCTCTCGGCAAAGGCGAGCACGACCTCGACACGGCGGTTGGCGTTCTGCAGCTGCTCGGTCCAGAAAGCGAGGCCTTCTTCGTCACCCGGCCCGCCGCGCAGGTTCTGGTAGAGCGCGTCGAGGAAGGCTGCGTCGCTGTCCGCCCCGCCCTGGGATGCGAACTCGTCGCTGTTCGCGAAGGCGGCGGCGAGGTCCGTGAGGGAGAGCCCGTCATCGACCTCGCCGATCCAGAAGGCGAGACCTTCGGCATCGCCCTCGCGGCCGAGCACGCCCGTGTAGAGGCGCGAGACGGCGCCGGCGGTTTCGCCCTGCCCGACGTCGAGCCGGAGATCCCCGTCCGAAAGCGACAGCACCTCGAGATTGACGGCGGTGATCTCACCTTCAGGCGTGGCGATCGCGCTCTCGCCTGCTGGATCGATCGCGACCTCCAGATCGGTCGAGGCCACGTCGCCAAACACCATCGTGTCGAGACCGTCGCCGCCATCGACGAGGTCGTTCCCGGCGCTCGCCAGGATCGTGTCGTCGCCGGTGAGCGCGCGGATCGCATCGTTGCCGGCAGTGCCGGCGATCTCCGCATCGTCGCCGAGCGTGCCCGCGATCTCCTCACGCAGCACCGTATCGTCGTCGATATCCGAGGAAAGGACGAGCTGGCCCCGAAGCTCGCCGGACGGGTTCGCCTCCGTGTGCAGGTTCACGTAGTAGTTGCCCGCATCGAACTCGGCGCGCTGCTCGTCGGTCACCAAGATGCTGCCGGAAAAGCTGCCCGAGCCGTCGCCATTATCCGTCACCGCGAGGTTGAAGAGGATCGGGCCGTTCTCGCCGGCGGGCGCGAAGTGCACATGCACGGCGCTCTCGGGGTTGCCGAAGCCGTCCTCGCCACCAACGGGGTTGAGCGGGCTCGTGAGGTTCTCGAAGGTGCCGTCGACCGTGATGCGGTTGGTCGCACTGTCGAAGGTCACGTCGAAGCTGCCGGTCGAGGCGGTATCGACGACGGGAACCTCGGTCACCTCCTGCGCTTCCTCGATGGGAATGTCCCGCGTCACGTCGTCGAAGCGCCCGCTGTCGAGGTCGATCTGACCGCGGAGCTCGCCCGTCGGGTTCGCCTCGGTGTGGAGGTTCACGTAGTACTGGTCCGCCGCGAAGGCGCGCGCTTCCTCCTCCGTCACCGCGAAGCGACCGGTGAAGCTGCCCGAGCCGTCGCCATTGTCGGTGACCGTGAGGTTGCGGAAGATCGGGCCGTTCTCTCCGGCCGGTGCGAAATGGATATGGATGGCGCTTTCCGGGTTGCCCGCCGCGTCCTCTCCGCCCACGGGGAAGAGCGGCGAGGAGAGGCCCGAGAAGGTGCCGGTGACCTCGATTTCCATCGCCTGGGCGTCGAGGAAGGCATCGATGCTGCCGGTGGCGGGACCGTCCGGAATGGGGGTCTCGACCACCTCCTGCGCCTCGCTCATCTCGAGGCCGCGGGTTACGGTGTCGACCACATCCTGCTGGAGCGTGAGCTGGCCGCGGATCTCGCCCGTGGGGTTCGCGGTGGTGTGGAGATTGACGTAGATCGCGTCGGCCCGGAGGTCCGCCACCTCTTCGTCCGAAAGCACGAAGCGTCCCTCGAAGCTGCCCGAGCCGTCTCCGTTATCCGTGACGGTGAGGTTGCGGACGATGGGGCCGTTCTGGCCGGCGAGGCCGTTGTGGAGGTGGATGGCGCTCTCGGGGTTGCCGAAGGCATCGTCCCCGCCCACCGGCAGAAGGTCCGCCGAGAGGCCGGAGAAGGTGCCGGTGACCACGAGCGTGTTGGTGAGGCTGTCGAAGAACACCTCGGTATTGCCGGTGGCGGGCCCGTCCGGGATCGGCGTCTCGACGACCTCCTGATCCTCGCTGAGCGGGTTCGAGGCGTCGACGATGTCGAACTGGCCGCTATCGACATCCAGCTGCCCGCGCAGCTCCCCCGTGGGGTTCGCGGTGGTGTGGAGGTTGATGTAGTAGCCGCCGGCGGCAAACACGTCGGCCTGCTCGGGCGTTACCTCGAAGCTGCGCTGGAAGGTGCCCGAACCGTTGCCGTTGTCGGTGACGCCGAGATTGAAGGCGATGGGGCCGTTGCGCCCGACGCCGGCGAGGTGGATGTGCACGGCCGTCTGCTCGAAGCCGGTGCTGTCGGCGCCGCCGACCGGGAAGAGCGGGCCGGCGAGGTTCTCGAAGCTGCCCTCGACGGTGACGAGCCCGGTGGCGGGGTCGTAGGCGATGCTGGCATTGCCCGTGGCGGCGGTATCGACGGGGACGTTGGGCCCCGCCTCCTGCGTCTCGGAAAGGGGGAGGTCGACGGTGAAAAACTGCGACATGCTGATGCGATCCCTGTTGCTGTCGTGCCGCCGTCCGGATGGTGAACGGGCGGCTCTGATCGGGCGCGCAGCGAAGCGAAGGGCCAACACGCCTTGGCCCTGAGTGCGCAGGGAGGCGTCGTTTGGTTCTGGGAGGGCTTATCACGCCCGATCACGGGCGCGTGATCGGGCGCAGGACAGGGCGGGCCCGTCCGGTCATGGCCCGCCGCCGACGGGTGGGCGGGCGGGGGAGGTGGCGGGCCATGACCGGGCCCGCCACCGGTACGCGATCAGGGGTTGAGGCGCGCTACCTGCCAAAGGCCCTCGCCAGCGGCATCGCGGGTCCAGCGGAAGCGGTCGTGCAGGCGGAACTGTCCGTCCGCCCAGAACTCCATCTGCACCGGTCGGATCCGGAAGCCGCCCCAATGCGGCGGGCGCGGCGGGTTCATCGGGTACCGCGCCGCCACGGCTGCGACCTCCCGCATCAGCCGCCCGCGGCTCTCGAGCGGGCGGGACTGGGCGCTGGCCCAGGCGCCGATGCGGCTCTGATAGGCGCGGCTGTTGTAGTAGTCGTCCGCCTGCTGGCCCTCGACCCGTTCGACCGGGCCGCGCAGCCGCAGCTGCCGGCGGAGCGACTTCCAGTGAAAGACGAGCGCTGCCTGGGGGTTCTCCGAAAGCTGCACGCCCTTCGCGCCTTCATAGTTCGTGTAGAACACGAACCCGCCGGCCGCCTCGTCCGCCTCGATCTCCTTCAGGAGCACCATGCGCACATCCGGCAGACCCGTGGCATCCGCGGTGGCAAGCGCCACGGCGTTGGCATCCTCGGGCTCGGACTTCCAGGCATCGTCGAGCCAGCTCTGCGCCAGCGCATAAGGCCCCTCGGGGGCCGCGAAGATGCCCTCCAGATGGCCGCCGGTCAGAAGCTCCATGGCGCATCTCTCCCGTTCTGCAATCGCCGCGGCCGGGGATAGCGCGCGCGCAGCGGTAGCGGAAGGGCGCGGCGCCGGCGCCGGGTGCGGCTTGATGGTTGCGGCAATCTTACGTAAGCGGGGGCCTCTTCGCGCGGCGCCCTTCATGCGTCGGCCTGCAGCATCACGGGAGGACGGGCGCATGACGGACGGGCGCATGACGAGCGGGCTGATGGCGGGCGGGCTGATGGCGGGCAAGCGCGGGCTGATCCTCGGCGTCGCCAACGAGCGCTCGATCGCCTGGGGCATCGCCAAGCAATGCGCGGCCCAGGGCGCCTCCCTCGGTTTCACCTATCAGGGCGAGGCGCTCGAGCGCCGGGTGCGCCCGCTGGCCGAGAGCGTGGGTAGCGATCTCGTGATGCCCTGCGACGTGACGGATGCGGCCTCGATGGACGCGGTCTTCGCGGCGGTGAAGGAGAAATGGGGGCAGCTCGATTTCCTGCTCCACGCCATCGCCTATGCGGACAAGGAGGAGCTGAAGGGGCGCTACCTCGAGACCTCCGAGGCGAACTTCACCCAGTCGATGCTGATCAGCTGCTACAGCTTCACCGCACTCGCCCAGCGCGCCGAGCCGCTGATGACCGAGGGCGGCAGCCTCGTGACGCTGACCTATTACGGCGCCGAGCGGGTGATGCCGCATTACAACGTGATGGGGGTGGCGAAGGCGGCGCTGGAGGCGAGCGTACGCTACCTCGCCGTCGATCTCGGCCGGAACGACATCCGCGTAAACGCCCTCTCCGCCGGGCCGATCAAGACGCTGGCCGCCAGCGGGATCGGGGACTTCCGCTACATCCTCAAATGGAACGAGCTGAACGCGCCCCTGAAGCGCAATGTCAGCCAGGACGATGTGGGCAAGGCCGGGTTCTATCTCCTCTCCGACCTCTCCTCGGGCGTGACGGGCGAATGCCACCATGTGGATTGCGGCTACCACGTGGTTGGCATGAAGGCCGAGGACGCCCCGGACATCGCCCTCCAGAAAGACTGACCCAGCCGCTTCAAGGCCTCCAGGGGCTTCAGAGCGGGCGGCCTTCGGCCGCCCGTGGCCGGTCGGTGCTGCGCACCGGCCCGGCGAGGACCTGGGCTTTCCGAAAGCCTGGAGTGGGAGGGCGGGCCCGGGACGACCCGCCCCACTCACATCGTCAGCGATCAGACATAGGCGCCGAAGGGCAGGTCGCGCAGGCGCTTGCCCGTGGCGTTGAAGATCGCGTTGCCGATGGCGGGCGGCACCGGGGGCACGCCGGGCTCGCCCACCCCGGTGGCGTGGACCGAGAAGGGGTGATCGACGATGTGGACATGCACCTTCTCGGGGAAGTTGTCGGACCGCACCATCTCGTAGTCGGTGTAGTTCGACTGCACGGCCGCCCCGTTCTCGAAGGTGACCGCCGAGTGGAGCGCCGCGGTCATGCCCATAACCGCCGCCCCTTCCATCTGGCTGCGGATACGTTCGGGATTGGCCGCGTAGCCGCAGTCGATGGCGAAATGGAGCTCCGGCACGCGCACGAGGCCATCGACGATCTTCACCCGCGCGACCGTGGCCACGTAGCTGACGAAGGAGCGGTGGGCGGCGATGCCGAGGGCCTCGCCCTCCGGCAGCGCCTTGCCCCACCCGGCTTCGGCCGCGGCCATCTCGACGACGGTCGAGAGACGGCCCGTCTCGATCGGGAACGCGTCGTAAGGCTCGCCATAGTCCCAGAAATCGTCCGGGTAGCCCTCGGCCGCCGGGTCGACGGTGCGCGCGGGGCCGATCAGCTCCAGCAGCATGTCCTTCTGATCGCGGCCGAGCTCCTCCGCGAGCTCCGCCACGAAGGTCTGCACCGCCCAGGCGCGGGGGATGTTGGAGACCGCGCGCCACCAGCCGATGCGGGTATGGGAGGCCGCCTTCGCGTTATCCGCCCGGAAGTTCGGCACATCGAAGGGCGTGTCCACATGGCCCATGCCCTGCTCGATATTGAACTGGTTCTCGGCGCCCGGAACGAAGGTGCTGAGGATCGTCGGCGCGACGGATGTATGGTGCCAGCCGGTCACCTTGTTGCCGGCATCGAGGGCCACGGCGATCTTCTCCACGGAGACGGTGTGGAAGAAGGCGTTGCGGATATCGTCCTCGCGGGTCCACTGCACCCGGACGGGACTGCCCGTTGCCTTCGCGAGGCGCGCGGCCTCCGTCGCGAAATCGGCCTTCGACTTACGGCCGAAGCCGCCGCCGAGGAGGGTGACGTGGACGGTGACATCGGCCACGTCCATGCCGAGATCCGCCGCGATGTCCGTCCGGGCCTTGTAGGGGCTCTGGACGGGGGCCCAGACCTCCATCTTGCCGTCATCGGTCAGGCGCGCGACGGCGGCCGGCGGCTCCATGGTCGCGTGGGCCATGTGGGCCTGATAATAGCGCCGCTCGAAGGTTCGCGCCGCGTCCCCGAAAGCCGCCTGCACATCGCCCTGATCGCGGAAGACCGTGTCGGGGTTCTGGGAAGCGGCTTCCATCGACTTGCGGAACGCCTCGGAATCATAGGCGGCATGGGGGCTGTCTTCCCATTCGACGGCGAGTGCCGCGCGACCCTGCTCGGCCGCCCAGGTGTTGGTGGCGACGACAGCGACGCCGCCGAGGGGGTTGAAGAGGACGGGCTCGGCCGTGCCCGCGAGCTCGATCACCGCCTCAACGCCCGGGACGGCCATGGCGGCTTCCCGGTCGAACGACTTGACAGCGGCGCCGAGGACGGGCGGGCGCTGGATCACGGCTGTGCGCATGCCCTCGACCTGGACATCGGCGCCGTAGATCGCCTTGCCGGTAGTGATGTCCCGGAGATCGGCGATCGAGACCTCGCCCTTGCCGAGATAGCGGAACTCGGCCTCGTCCTTGAAGGCGAGTTCGTCCCGTGACGGCACCGGCTCGGCCATGGCGGCCTCGGCCATCTCGCCGAAATCGGCGGACTGTCCGGCGGGGCCTTCGAGGGTGTGGAGGCCGAGCGACACCTCGGCCACATCGACACCCCAGGCCTTGGCGGCGGCCCGGCGGAGCATGAGGCGAACGCTCGCGCCCATCTCGCGCATGGGCTGGATGTGATGGCGGAGGGAGCGCGAGCCATCGGTGTTCTGGTTGCCGTATGTCGGCTCATCGCCAGGGGCCTGAACGATCTTCACGCGCGCCCAGTCGGCGTCCATCTCGTCCGCGATGATCATCGGCAGCGAGGTGCGGGCGCCCTGCCCCATCTCGGAGCGGTGGGCGGTGATGGTCACCGTGCCGTCGGCATCGATCGAGACGAAGAGGAGCGGGTCGGAGACGAGGCCGTGCTCCATGGCGCTGCCGCCCGTGGGATAGGGCTCGAAAGCTTCTGCCCGCCCGGCGAAGGCGCCGAGGGCGAAGAGCGCGCCGCCGCCGAGGAGAACGGACCGGCGGTCCGCCTTGGCGAGGGCGATGGCGCTGGCGGTGGTGGTGGCCGCACGGCGCGGCGCCTCGACGAGGTCTTCGGGGAGATAGGTGAGCATATCTGTGTCCTCCCTCAGATGCCGGTGGCCGCGTGACGAACCGCCGCCACGATGCGCTGGTAGCAGCCGCAGCGGCAGATATTGCCCTGCATGCCGTCGAGGATCTCCTGATCGGTGATCTGCGGGTTCTGGGCGATGAGCGCCGAGGCCTGCATGATCTGACCCGCCTGGCAGAAGCCGCACTGGGGCACGTTGAGCTCGCGCCAGGCCTGCTGGACCGGGTGCTCGCCCTCGGGGTCGAGGCCCTCGATGGTGGTGACGGCCTGGCCTTCGACATCGCCGACGGTCGAGAGGCAGCTGCGCACGGCCTCCCCGTTCACATGGACGGTGCAGGCGCCGCAAGCACCGATGCCGCAGCCGTATTTCGTGCCCGTCAGACCCGCGAGGTCGCGTACGGCCCAGAGCAGCGGCATATCGGCAGGGGCGTCGACGGTCCGCTCCTCGCCGTTGAGGGTGAAGGTGATGGACATGGGCTCTCCCAATCTGTTCGCCCCGGGAAGGCGTTGCGCGGCCGAAGCACCGGCTCGCGGGCCCGGGGCCCTGTCTTTCCGGACGGTGCGCAAGACTGCACCGCGGGGGATGGCTGATGAGGGGCGCGGCGGCGGTGGAGGCATCCCGCGCGACTCCCACCACGTCCCAGGATAGCACAGTCCGCGAGCGTCGTTGTCGCCCGCATGCTGTTTCCCTTGGTGCGCGTCAGAGCAGGAGACGCGCGAGGAGGGGCAGGAGGAGGGCCGTGGCCAGGGCGTTGAGGCCCATCGCGAGCCCCGCGAAGGCGCCGGCAACCTCGTTCACCTGGAGCGCCCGCGCGGTGCCGATGCCGTGGCTTGCCGTACCCATGGCCACCCCGCGGGCCGCCCAGTCCTTCACGCCGATCATCGTCATCAGCGGCGGGCCGAGCATGGCGCCGAGGATACCGGTGAGGATGACGAGAACGGCGGTGAGGGAGGGGAGGCCCCCGAGCGCCTCGGCGATGCCCATGGCAACGGGCGCGGTGGTGGATTTGGGGGCGAGGGCGATCAGCGTGTCCCGCCCGCCGCCAAACGCCCAGGCGAGGGTAACGGCGCTGATGCTGGCGGTGAGCGAGCCGGTGAGGATGCTGGCGGCAAGGGCGAGGGCGGAGCGGCGCACGCGCGCGAGCTGGCGGTAGAGCGGGATGGCGAGGCAGACCGTGGCGGGGCCGAGCAGGAAATGCACGAACTGCGCCCCTTCGAAGTAGGTCGGATAATCCGTGCCCGTTGCCAGCAGGACGGCGACCACCAGGATCACCGCGATCAGCACCGGGTTTACGAGAGGGCTGAGACCGGCGCGGCGGTAGAGCCAGTTGCCGAGCTGAAAGGCCAGCAGCGTCAGGAAGAGGTGAAGGAGCGGCTCCTCCGCGAGATAGACCCAGATGTCCCGCGCGCTGCGGGCAGTGAAGGGCAGCTCCGCATCCATCGCTCAGCCCTCCTTCGTATCGCTGCCTGCGCCATTTTCGCGGTCCGGATCGCCGCGCGCGCCCATGCGCTGCATCACGAGCCCGGTGACGGCGATCGTCACGAGGGTCGAGCCGACGAGGGCGATGGTGATCGGCAGCCAGTCCGCCGAGATGAGCGCGCCGTGCAGCATCACGCCCACGCCGGCGGGCACGAAGAGGAGCGAAAGGTTCGAGATCAGCGCCTCGCCCGTGCGCCGGAAGCTCTCGGGCAGGCCGAAGACGAGGAGGCCCGCGAAGAGGAGCGCCATGCCAAGGACCGGCCCCGGCAACGGCAGGGCGAAGAGCCGGGTCAGCGTCTCGCCCGCGAGCTGGCAGCCGAAGATGACCGTGAGATGGAACAGCATGGCGCCCCCTTGCCCGAGCAGCCGCCCAGGCCGGCGGCGCGCGCCACCTTCCCTTGGCGCCAGGGCCAAGGCCAGACAGGGTTGCAGACGCGCACTCCCGGCAGAGCGCCCGCTCAGTCGAGCGGTGTGCCGTCCCCGGGGCCCAGGGCGCGCTGCAGGATCACGGTGTCGAGCCAGCGGCCGTGCTTCCAGCCGACGGAGCGGAGCGTGCCCACGGTCTCGAACCCGGCGGCGGCGTGGAGGCGGATGGAGGCTGTATTGGCGCTGTCCCCCACGGTGGCCACGATCTGGCGGGCGCCTGTGGCCGTCGCGGCCTCGAGGAGGTCGGCCAGGAGGATACGCCCGACCCCCTCACCCCGCGCATCGGGCGAGACGTAGACGGACGAGGCGAGTGCCGCGCGGTAGCCGGGGCGCGGGCGGTAGGGCCCGGCATAGGCATAGCCCGCGATGCCCCCCGCCCGCGCCGCGACGATCCAGGGCAGCCCCGCCGCCGCGACGGCCCGCCACCGCTCGGTCATCTCCGCGAGGTCTGGCGGATCCAGCTCGAAGGAGCCGGAGCCGTTGAGCACTGCCTCCCCATAGATCGCGGTTATCGCCGGCAGGTCCGGCAAAGCGGCGGGTCGGATGGTGGTCTCGCGCGTCATCCGCTCATGTTGCAGAGGGCGCGCGCCGTTTCCAGCCGGGCACGCGAGGGCGGGTCAGGAAAGCCAGAGCGGGTTGGACCAGGCGCGGTTCCCGGCGGCGTCCTGCACCGCGACGCGGAGATAGCCGCCTGCGGTGAGCTTGTCGGAAAGCGGGATCTCCGCGCGCGTCATCGCGCGGCCATGGGCTGCGTCGGCGGCGGAGCGCCCCCCCATGACGATCACGTTCTCCGCTGGGGAGCACTCTACCACGATGGTGTCGCCCTCGATGCGGAAGTCCCGCAGCGCCGGCCCGGTGCTGGAGTAGTACGCGCCCTCACGGAGAGCGGAGACCAGCGCCTCCGGCTCGTTCGCCTCGGCACGAACCATGACCCAGCCGCCGAAGTGATCGGGGCCGACGAAATGGGCGTCGTCGGTCGCGCAGCCCGAGAGCTTCAGCCCCTCGTTCAGCAGCACGTCCCAGACCGCGATGCCCGAGCCGCGGTCCGCGCCCACAACGCAGCCATGGTTGTAGATCTCGACCGCGTGGGCAGCGGCGATGCTGCGCGCATCCTCCGGCGTGAGCCCGTACCATTCGGGATGCGCGATGGCGACGAAGGCGCCTGCCTCGGCGCAGCGCCGGGCAAGCGCGGGCCCGCCCTCTCCCGTCTCGGTCGCGTCGAAATCGGCGGTCTGGGGCGGGGCGAAGTCCCCCGGCAGGCCGACGGCGAGAAGGTGCCAAAGCTCGCCGTTGCCGAGGCGGCCGTTATGAACCTCGGCGCCGAGGACGGTGGTGAAGCGGTTGGTACGGAAGTCCTCCGTCGGCGTGATCGGGTAGTCGTACCGGCCGATGAAATGGTCGGAGAGGCAGAGGAAGTCATACCCCGCATCGGCGTAGCGCCGGCAGACCTCGCCGGGCTCGAGCACCCCGTCCGAGCGCGTGGAATGGGTGTGCAGGTTGCCGCGCCAGAACTGGCCGGGGCGGGCAAAGGCGATGTGCTGCATGGGGTCCCTCCTCTTCTCGCCTCTGCCTAGCGCCCGGCGATGACGGTTTGGCGACGCTGCCTGGCCATGCCAGGGGCGGCAGTGCGCAGCCCAGCAAATCCGGGTGCGAACAGGGTGCGAAGAGGGTACGGGCAGAGCGCGGGTTCGGCATGGGTCTGGCATGGCTCAGGCGCGGGTCGGGCCCATGTCGGACCCATGTCGGACCCGGGCGCCGCCATCAGCTCGGCCCGTCCCCGTCGGAGCCACACGCCCGGGATCGATGGCGAGGCTCGAGGGAGGACCGTTCTCAGGTGAGACGGAGTTCGCAACCTGTTCTTCACGCCAGCCGCCCTACGCTGACGTGGGTGGGCGCGGCCGCACCGTCTTGAGCAACCGCGCCCACGGCCGTCTGCCCCGCATCCGCCCGGCCCTTCCGGCCCCCGCCTTCTCCTCAGGCGGCGGCCGAGGGGGCTTCGTCCGCCTCCGCCATCAGCGTGGCGTTCCCGCCGGCGGCCGTGGTGTCGATGCAGACGTGGCGCTCCATCGCATAGCGGCCGGCGGGCTCGGCGGCGGAGAGAAGCGGCAGGATCGGCCCCGGCCGGCGGGCCAGGACGCGGCGGAGCATGGCGCGCTCGGGCTCCGGCCCGTCATGCGCCACGGCGGCGACACCCTCCAGCGTCTCCAATGCCTCTGGCGCGAGGCGGGCCTGGATGAAGGCGGCGTGCGGGCCGCGGCGGAGCGCCATGTTCCCGCTGCCCTCGGTCACCACCAGCACAGCGTTCCCCTTCGACAGCGCCTTCGAAGCCTGCGCCATCGCAAGCTCCGGCCCCGGGCCGAGGCAGAGCACCGTGCCCCGCGGCACCTCTGAAAGGCGGTTCGATTCGCCCGTCGGCCCCGGCAGGCTCTCCGCTTCCGTCCCCTGGCTGGGTGCGCGCAGGTTCTCGAGGGCTGCCGCAAGCTCCTCCGCCCCGGCCTCGCGCATCTCCCAGCCGCCGCCGGCGGGCGCACGGTGGGGCGGCTCGGACTTCATGAAGCGCGCCACATAGGCCGGCCCGCCCGCCTTCGGCCCCGTACCCGAAAGCCCCTCGCCCCCGAAAGGCTGCGAGCCGACGATGGCGCCGATCTGGTTGCGGTTCACATAGGCGTTCCCCGCCCGGATGCGGCCGATCACCTGCTCCACCCGGTCATCGATGCGGGTATGCAGGCCGAAGGTGAGCCCGTAGCCCGTGGCGTTGATCGCGTCGATCACCCGGTCGAGCTCCTCCGCGCGGTAGGTGGCGACATGAAGCACCGGGCCGAAGACCTCGCGCTCGAGGTCCCCGATGCCGCCCACGCGCAGGATGGCGGGCGCCACGAAATGTCCTGCCCCGGGCGCGGCGAGCCGGGCGATCAGACGGCCCTCCCTACGGGCCTGCTCGACATAAGCCTCGATCTCCGCGCGCGCCGCCGCGTCGATGACGGGGCCCACATCGGTCGAGAGATCCCAGGGATCGCCGAGCACCAGCGCCCGCATGGCCCCCTCCAGCATCTCCAGCACCCGGCCCGCCACATCCTCCTGCACGTAGAGCATGCGGCAGGCGGAGCAGCGCTGGCCGGCGGACTGGAAGGCGGAGATCACAATGTCGCGCACCGCCTGCTCGGGGAGCGCGGTCGAGTCGACCACCATGGCGTTGAGACCGCCGGTCTCCGCCACCAGCATCGCATCGGAGGCGGCGGCATCGGCCTGGGCGAGATCGATCCGCTTCGCCGTCTCGGTCGAGCCGGTGAAGGCGATACCGGCGAGGCGCGGGTCGGCGGTAAGGGGCGCGCCCACGCCGGGCCCGTCCCCGGGCAGGAGCTGCAGCGCGCCCGCCGGAATGCCCGCCTCGCGCAGGAGCGCCACGGCCCGGCAGGCCACCAGCGGCGTCTGCTCCGCGGGCTTCGCGATCACCGCATTGCCGGCGGCAAGCGCCGCCGCGATCTGCCCGGTGAAGATCGCGAGCGGAAAATTCCACGGGCTGATGCAGGCGACGAGGCCGCGCGGCTTCAGCCCCGGCTCCTCGGCGGCCAGCCGCTCCGCCTCATTGGCGTAATAGCGCAGGAAATCGACCGCCTCGCGCAGCTCCGCCACCCCGTCGAGCTGGATCTTGCCCGCCTCCCGCGCGCAGAGGGCGAAGAGCTCTGGCGCATGGGCTTCGTAGAGATCGGCCGCGCGGCGGAGTGCCTCCGCACGCGCCGCGGGCGGTGTCGCGCCCCAGCCGGGTGCTGCCGCGAGTCCGGCCTCCATGGCCGCGGCCACATCCTCCGCGCGCGCTTCGACCACGGTGCCCACGATCTCGTCCGGCGCCGCGGGGTTCATCACCGGGCGTCCCCCCACGAGGGCACGCGCCTGCGTCAGCATCGGGCCCGCCTGCCAAACATGATCGCGCCAGGCGCCCCGCGCCTCGTCGAGCGCGGCCAGGGTCAGCGGCTCCGTCAGGTCCCAGCCCTTCGCGTTCACCCGGCCGGCGCCATAAATCGAGGGGCCGGCAGGGATGCGCGGGTTGGCGGCCGCACCCGATGCCAGCAGGGCCTCCGCCTCCGCCATCGGGTCCTTCGCGATCTCCTCGGGCGGGATCGTCTCATCCACGATCTGGTGCACGAAGGAGGAGTTGGCGCCGTTCTCCAGCAGGCGGCGGACGAGATAGGCCAGCAGATCGCGATGCGCGCCCACGGGGGCGTAGATGCGGCAGCGCGTGCTCCCGCCTTTCATCGCCTCGTCGTAGAGCTCGTCCCCCATCCCATGGAGCTTCTGGTACTCGAAATCGGTCGTGCCGGCGCGGCGGGCCAGATGGCCGATGGCGGCGACGGTGTGGGCGTTATGCGTGGCGAATTGCGGATATAGCCGGGGGGCGGCCAGCAACTTCGCGGCATTCGCGATGTAGCTCACATCCGTGTTCACCTTGCGTGTGAAGACCGGAAAGCCATCGAGCCCCAGCACCTGAGCGCGCTTGATCTCCGCATCCCAGTAGGCGCCCTTCACGAGCCGCACCATCAGGCGGCGGTCGTGCTTCTCGGCTAGGGCCTCCAGCCAGTCGATCACGTGGCCCGCGCGTGGCCCATAGGCCTGGACGACGACACCGAAGCCGTCCCAGCCCGCCATGGTCGGGTGCGAGACGACGGCCTCGATCACATCGAGGCTGAGATCGAGCCGGTCCTGCTCCTCCGCATCGATGTTGAAGCCCATATTCGCCGCGCGCGCGACCTGAGCGAGCGCCATCACGCGCGGGACCACTTCCGCCATCACGCGCTCGTGCTGCGCCTGCTCGTAGCGCGGGCTGAGGGCGGAGAGTTTGACGGAGATGCCCGGGTTCGTGCGCACGCTGCCACCCTCACTGGCGGGTGTGCAGGCAGGCGCGATGCGGCTGATCGCGTCCGCGTAGTGGAGGAGGTAGCGCTCGGCATCCCTGTCGGTCCGCGCCGCCTCGCCCAGCATGTCGTAGCTGTAGCTGTAGCCCTTCTCCTCCATCTCCCGGCCGCGCTTCATCGCCTCGCCGATATCGCGGCCGAGCACGAACTGGCGCCCCATCTCGCGCATGGCCTGGGCCACGGCGGTGCGGATCACCGGCTCGCCGAGGCGCTTCACCGCGCCGCGGAGGACACCGGCAAGCCCCTTATCGTCGTCGTCGAGCACCCGGCCCGTCAGCATCAGCGCCCAGGTGGAGGCGTTCACCAGCGGCGAGGAGGAGTGGCCGAGATGGCGCCCCCAGTCCGACGGCGCGATCTTGTCCTCGATCAGCGCGTCGATCGTCTCCTCGTCCGGCACGCGGAGCAGCGCCTCGGCGAGGCACATGAGGGCGACGCCTTCGCGCGTGGAGAGCCCGTATTCGGTGAGGAAGCTCTGCATGAGCCCCGGGCTTCCGACGCCGCGCACCGCGCGCACGAGGCCCGCTGCATCCGACGCGATCTGATCCCGAGCGGCGGCGTCGAGGCCGATCCCGGCAATTGTCTCGGCGACAACGGACGCTTCGTCCGGCGTCGTCGCCTCACGCATGGCGGTGCGGATGGCAGCAAGTGCCGCGTCGGCGGTCTGATCACGGGTCCCGGCGCTGCCGGCGGTCTCGCGGGCGGTCATGACGGTCTCCTCCTTGTCGGTTGTGCTCAACCAAGGAGGATGCGGGCGGCGCGTCAACCGCACAGGCCCGTGACGGATTGAGGCGCCCGGTGACCGGGAGCCTTTTCGCGTGTTGGCGGCGCATCCACGCCGCTAGGGCAGTCGGCGGGCCGCCAGCGGGCGGTCGAGCGCGGGCCGGCTTACTCGTCGGTCTTGCGAGCCTTGGCCTTCTCGTCGGCCGATGCCTTCTCCGCGCGGTCGTCGAGGCCGAAAAGCGTGCCGAAGAAGCTGCCGCCGCTGGTGTCGTTGCCGTTCTTGGCGCGGGCCTCGGCCTTCGCGGCGGCGATGGCCTTGCGGGTGTCGGAAGCGCCGTCGCCCTTTGCGGCGGCCGGGCCGGCGACGAGGAGGGGGGCGACGAGGGCGGCGGCGGCGAGGATCGTGAAGCTGCGGGTCATCGTCTCGGTTCCTTTCCCTGTGGGGTCCGCCCGGCGCCCTGGCGCTGGCGGTGGCGTTGTCGTGGCTTGGCGGAACGTTCGGGCCGTCCCGCCTTCGATGAGGAAGAGGTGGCCACGCATGCCCGCCGCGTCATCCCTCGGCCCGATCACGCCCGCCGACGAGACGGTGAGCGGTCCGCGAGCGCGGGCTCGGTCACGAGATCAGCAGGTGCAGCGCAATCCGCCGCCGGTGGGGCGCATCGCGGTGCTCCCAGAGATAAAGCCCCTGCCACTGGCCGAGCGCGAGCGTCCCGCCGATCACCGGGACCGAGAGCTGGATGCCCGTGAGCACGGTGCGCAGATGCCCCGCCATATCGTCCGGCCCCTCCATGGCGTGGCGGTAGGGCGCGCCGCCCGCCGGCACGCAGCCATGGGGCGCGAGGGCAGCGATCGCGTCCTGCAGGTCGGCACGCACATCCGGATCGGCGTTCTCCTGGATCGTGAGCGACGCGGAGGTGTGCTGGCAGAAGAGTGTGAGCAGCCCCTGCCCCTCCGCTGCGTCGCGCAGGCCAGCCGCGGGTCCCGAAAGCCAGGCCATCACGGCGCGGTCGATGCGATAGAGCCCCGGCCCGCGGGTTTCGATATCGATCGTGGTCGTGGCCTGGCGCATGGGCCCATGCTATCGGCGCTGCCCGTCCTATCTGCAAGCGCCGGAAGTGGCGCATCCCGCCGCGCCCGCCAACCAGAGGAGCTCCGCCATGGAAATGGACCCCTCCCTGCCCTGGCGCCATGTGCGCGGCGAGGGCTTCAACGCCCATGTCGGCCCCTTCGAGATCGCACGGGCGGGGGAGAACCGCTGGCAGGCGCGCCTGACCCTCGAGCCGCGGCACATCAATGTGGGCGGCGTCTGCCATGGCGGCGTGCTGATGACGATGGCAGACATCGCCATGGGCACGGCAACTTTCGAAGCGGGCGGCAGCCACCCCTGCGCCACCATCGAGATGAACTGCCACTTCATCGCGGCGGCGAAGCGCGAGCAGCTGGTGGTCGCCACCGCCCGGCAGGTGCGCCGCGCCAAGAGCCTCAGCTTCATGGAGTGCGAGATCTGGGCCGGCGGCCGGCAGGTGATGCGCGCCGCAGGCCTCTGGAAGTATCTCGACAGCCGTGCCCCGGGTGCCCCCGGCCCCTGACCCGCCACAGTCGAATGCGACGGGGCAGACACCATGACCGCCGCCACCGGCGGCCGCGTGATGCCGGCTGACCGCCGCGGGTGCTCGGCCCGCCGCCGGTGAGGGGGTTGCCGCGGCGCCCTCGACACCGCCGCGGCATGCGCGCTGGTCAGACGTTCTTCAGAAAATTGATCAGCCCGTCGATGCTGCCCTGCTTCGCGTGGATGCCGGCGATCTCCTCGCGCTGGGTGATGAGCAGGCTCACCCCTTCGATCGTGATGTCCGCGATCACCGTCCGGCCAGGCCGGTCGGAGACCAGCCAGTCCACCTTCACCGGCGCCTGCCCGCCACCCGTTACAGTGCTCGCGATCTCGATGCCGCGCTTGCCCCGGTCCGACGCCGTGCCGAGGTCGACCTTCTGGCCGGAATACTCCTGAAAGCGCGAGGCGTAGACCGCAGACACGTAGTGCTTGAAGGCTGTCGTGTAGGCGGACTGCTGCGCATCCGACATCTCGCGCCAGAGCGTGCCCGCAGCGAAGCGGGCGATCTGCGGTAGCGCCGCGCGCTTCTCGAGGATCGCCTGGAACGCATCGGCCTTCTCCGCCGCGGCGCCGGGACCCTTCACGAGAGCCAGCACCTCGTCGATCGTGCCGCGCACATGGGCCGTCGCCCCCGCGGCATCGAGCGCCAAGGCCGGCGTCGGCGCAAGGCTCGCGAGCGGCAGGGCAATGGCGAGCCCGACCGCTGCCATTGCGCCAAGGAACCTTCGGCGCTCTCTCACGCCGGGCGCTGCCCCGCGCGCTGTGGCGCTCTCAGCCATCGGGCGGGTCGAAGAAGGCCGGGCATCGGCCCCGATCTGGGGGAAAAGGCGGTTCGCGGTCATGCTCGTCTCCTGCTCGCCAAGGCGGCGCTTCTCTCGCGCTCGCTGCCCCCGTTCGCGCATTCCCTGCCGTATCGCGGCATCCGGGTTCGCACATCTGGGTCAGCATCCGTCAGTTGCATCTACGCGCGGGTTCGGTTAGCCCGTCGCGCACACACGCCGCGAGGTATATACGCTCAGCGCCCCGCCCGTTAAACGTCATCCGTTGCAACGAGGGCGCGGCCGAGCGGCGAAGAGCAGAGGCGCGACGGCTGCGACAGGGCGGCCAGGCGCAGAGATGCCGCGCTCCGCCGCTGGTTCAGGCGGTGCTGAAGGCAGCGGCAGGCGGAGACGGGTATGACGAGCAAATACGGCCGCGAGGAACTGCGCGGCGCCCTGCGGGAGTGCCGCCGGCATCTCTGGAACGTGGGCATCTTCAGCGTTTTCGTGAACCTGCTGATGCTTACCGGCCCGATCTTCATGCTCCAGGTCTACGACCGGGTGCTGTCGAGCCGGTCCGAAGCCACGCTCGTCACCCTTCTCCTGCTCGTGACGGGGCTGTTCTTCGTCATGGGCGTGCTGGATTTCATCCGCGGGCGCGTGCTCGCGCGCGCGGGCGCCAAGTTCTCGACGATCCTCGAGACGCGAATCTTCCGCGCTGTCATGCTGCGGAGTGTTGCGCCCTCCGAGCGCGCCCGACCGAACACCGGCGCGCGCGATCTCGACTCGATCCGTCAGCTGCTCGCCGGGCCCGCCCCCTTCGCGTTCTTCGACGTGCCCTGGGTGCCGATCTATTTCGGCGCGATCTACCTTTTCGATCCGCTCCTGGCCGCCACGGCGGTGGTCGGCGCCCTGATCCTCGTCGTGCTGACGGTGATCAACCAGTTCCGCTCCTCCCAGCCGAACCACGACAGCATGCTGGCGACGACCGAGGCGGAGAACGTCTCGGAGCAGCTGCGCCAGAACTCCGAAGCGGTGCACGGCCTTGGCATGATGCCGGCGGGCATGCGGCGCTGGTACCGCCTGCGCGAGCGGGCGCTCGACACGCAGATCCTCGCCTCGGACCGGACGGCGAGCTACACGGCCGCCTCGAAATCCCTGCGCTTCTATCTGCAGAGCCTCATCCTCGCCGTGGGCGCCTATCTCGTGCTCGAGGGCCGGATCTCGCCGGGTATGATGATCGCGGGCTCGATCCTGATGGGTCGCGCGCTCGCACCGATCGAACAGGCCATCGGCCAGTGGTCGCTGATGCAGCGGGCGGGCCGTGCCTGGGGATCGCTCTCCGACATGCTGGAGAAGACGCCGCCCGAGGAGGAGAAGACCAAGCTGCCGGCACCGAAGGGCTACATTTCGGTGCAGAACGTGGCGGTGGTGGCGCCGGGCGAGCGGGTGCCGACGCTTCGGGGCGTCAATTTCGAGCTCAAGCCCGGCCAGGCGCTCGGCGTGATCGGCCCCTCGGGCTCGGGCAAGACAACGCTCGCCAAGGTGCTCTGCGGAATCTGGCGGCCGGCGGCCGGCAAGGTGCGCATCGATGGCGCGGCGACGGACCAGTGGCGGATCGACGATCTTGGCCAGCATGTGGGCTACCTGCCTCAGGAGGTTGGGCTTCTCGCAGGCTCCGTAGCCGAGAACATCTCCCGCATGAGCGAGGAGCGCGACGACAAGGCGATTATCGAAGCCGCGCAGCGCGCCGGCGCGCATGAGCTGCTGCTCGGCCTGCCCCAGGGCTACGACACGCAGATCGGCGCCAATGGTCAGCGGCTCTCTGGCGGCCAGCGCCAGCGCGTGGCCCTCGCCCGCGCGCTCTACAGCGATCCGCCGATCCTGATCCTCGACGAGCCGAACGCGAACCTCGACGCGCAAGGCGAACAGGCGCTGGTCGACGCGATCCGCGATGCGCGCTCGCGCGGGCGCACGGTGGTGATCATGGCGCACCGGCCGAGCGCCATTGCCGCCTGCGACCTGCTGCTGATGATCGACAAGGGCCAGCAGGTTGATTTCGGCCCACGCGACGAGGTGCTGAAGCGGCGCACGAAGAACTTTCAGCAGCTTTCCGATCCGGCCGCGGGTGGCGAAGGCGGCTCGAAAGCCGCGCGGGTGGCGGGTGCCGCGACGCAGCGCCTCGCACCACCGACAGGCGGCGCTGGCGCGGCGGCGCAGGGCGGCCCGGCAGGCCCGGCCGCAGGCGGCGGTGGCGGGGCCGCTGCGAAACCCGCAGGCGGTGCGGATGATGGCGTGCTGAAGCTTGCGGAAGACGACACCGCTGGCGCCGCCAAGCCCGCCCCGAAGGCGGAGCCCACCGTCTCCTCGCATCAGAAGACCACGCCGACGGGACGGGCCAAGCGCACGCGCATCGCCCAACCCGCCGCGCGCCCGAGCGTGACCATCGTACCGACGGGCACGCAGCAGGCGGCTCAGAAGCCCGCCGATCAGGGCGCCGGCGCCAGCGGCGTGGCGGAGGCCGAGGCGGAGACGACTGAACCCGGCTCGCCCCAGGGTGACACTAAGGTCTGACATAACTGTTAGTGGCGGCCGTCGCATGGCCGCCGCTAGGATCCGCAACTGCGACAGTGGGAGAGCGCAGGCATGGTGGGCAGCAACGACCGCAAGGGCACAGAGCTCGCGACGATCGACACGGCGAAGGGCACAGCCCTCGCCAAGGCTGGAAAAGCGACGGAGATGGGCGACGGCATTCCGCGCCCCGACGACAAGCGCTGGCAGGCGGGCGGCTACATCCGCTGGGGCCTCTTCACAGTGCTCATCCTCGCGGGCGGGTTCGGCACCTGGGGCGCGGTCGCGAAGCTCTCGGGCGCGGTGATCGCCGGGGGGCAACTCCGCGTGGAGAGCCAGCGCCAGATCGTCCAGCATCCGGATGGTGGCGTGGTTGGCGAGATCAAGGCGCGGGACGGCGACCTCGTCGAGGCCGGCCAGGTGCTGATCGAGCTGGACGGCACCTCGCTGCGCTCCGAACTCGCGGCGCTCGAGAGCCAGCTCTACGAGATCATGTCCCGGCGCGCGCGCCTTGCCGTCGAACAGGTGGAAGGGGACGAGATCGTGTTCCCGCAGGAGCTGCTCGATGTGGCCGCGGCGGACCCCGATGTCGCCGCACTCGTCGAAGGCCAGCGCAAGCTCTTCGCCGCCCGCCGCGAGACGCAGGAGCGCGAGCTCGAAGTGCTCGACGAACGGACGGGGCAGACGGGCGAGCAGATCAATGGTGCCGATCGCGAGGCCGAGTCCTACGCCCAGCAGATCGCGCTGATCGAGGAAGAACTGGTGGCGATGGAGGGCCTGATGGCCCAGGGCCTCGTCCAGATGAACCGTGTGCTCTCGCTCAAGCGCGAACGGGCGCGGCTGCAGGGTGAGCGCAACCAGCTCCTCGCCCAGGTGGCGCAGCTCAAGGGCCAGCAGTCGGAGATCGAGATCGAGCGGCTTCGGATCGGCTCGAGCCAGCGCGAGGAGGCAGCGACGCAGCTCTCCGAGCTCGGCTACCGGGAGCTTGAGCTGAAGGAGCGGCGCATCAACCTGCTCGAGCAGCTCTCGCGCCTCGAGATCCGCGCGCCGCGGGCCGGCGTGGTCTACGACTCGATCGTGCACGCCCTCAAATCGGTCGTCCGCTCGGCCGAGCCGCTGATGTACATCGTGCCCTCGGACGCCAAGCTGGTGATCGACGCGCAGGTGCAACCCATCAATGTCGACGAGGTGTGGACGGGCCAGGAGGCGGTCCTGCGCTTCTCCGCCTTCAACACCCGTACCACGCCTGACCTCTACGGCGAAGTGCTGAAGGTGTCGCCCGATGCGTTCCAGAACGAGGATACGGGCGAGAGCTACTACCGCACCGAGGTCATCCTGAACGAGGGCGAGATCCAGAAGCTCGAGGGCCAGGAGCTGAAGCCGGGCATGCCGGTGGAGGTCTTCATCCAGACCGGCGAGCGCACGCCGATCGACTACCTCATGCGCCCGATGACGGACTTCTTCAGCCGCGCCTTGCGCGAGGACTGAGACCAGACGCGGGGCGGGCGGGCCAGTTGGCGCCGCCCGTCTGCCGCCCACAGCGCTGCGCACGCCCTTTCCCCATGCCACCCAGTGGCCTTGTCATCCTACGGCTTGACCGGAGGATCCGCCGAGCTGCGCCAAACAGGCTGCACAGTTTGCCCGATGGGCCCGGCGACGACGGCGCCGCCGATCCGACGCATCGCTACGTGGCGATGTCGGCCGGGTGCGGCCCCTCCCCCAACACCTGCGCGATGCGGTGGAGACCCGTGGTCAGCGCCGCCTGGCTCACCCGCCCGCCAAGCGCGATGCGTGTGAAGGGCGGCAGGTTGCGAGCGACCTGGTAGATCATCGGCGGGGGCAGCAGCACGCCTACTGAGGCCGTGGCGGCGAGGAACTCGGCCGCCGTCCACCCCTCGGGCAGCGGCAGGTAGGCGAAGCTGGCGGCGGAGTGGGTGCGGACGCCGAAGCGCCCCAGGATCTCCGCGGTAAGGGCTGCGCGCCGTTCGGTATCCGCCACCACGCGCGCCTCGATCCGCGTCGCCTCCCCGCCCCGCACAAGCTCCGCCGCCAGCGCCTTCACGATCCACGCCGTCTGGTGCGCCAGCGCCTGATAGGCCCTGAGGGTGGAGACAAGGCGCCCTGGCGGCGTGAGCACGAAACCCGCCCGCACGCCCGCAGCGACGCATTTCGAGAAACTGCTGACGTACCAGCAGAGCTCCGGCACATGGCTCGCGAAGCTGACCGGGTGGGGCCGCAGTAGCCGGCCATAGACATCGTCCTCCACCACGGGCAGCGCATGCCGTCGCACCACCTCGGCAATGGCCCGGCGCCGCTCCTCCCCCATCAGCGTGAGCGTGGGGTTGTGGAGCGTCGGTGAGACCTGGAGCGCATCGGGCCGGTGGCGCTGGATCGCGGCCTCCAGCGCGTCCGGCAGCAGGCCCTCCTCATCCCCGGCCACGGGCTCTAGGCGGAGCTTCAACGCTTCCGCACCGTCGATCAGGCCCGGATGGAGCGTCTCGCCGGTGAGCACGATGCACGAACCGCCACGGCTGAGGAGCGAGAGGCTGGCGATCACGCCGACCTGCGCGCCGAGGGTGACGAGGAGGCGATCTGTCTCCGCCGGCACGCCGCCCTCGCGCAGCCAGCCTGCCAGCGTCTCGATGGCGTCGAGATCGTCCTCCCGGCGCCGGTAGCCCATCAGCGGCGGCGCGCCGTCATGCGTCGTGAGGATGCGCTGCAATGCTTCGCCGATCTCCGCGTTCTGGCCGACATCGACGGCCTGGTTGCCGCGGAGATCGATGGTTTCGGAGGTTGGCGTGCTGAGCAGGGCATCGAGGTGGAAGGCGGGCCCGTCCCCGCGCCGCACGAAGGTGCCCCGGCCCACCGTCGCCTCGAGATGCCCGCGTTCCACGCCCATGCGATAGGCGCGCGCCACCGCACCCGGCCCGATGCCGAGCCTGTAGGCGAGCTCCCGCACAGGCGGCAGCTGCTCACCGGCTATGAGCCGGCCCGTCTGGACCCCCTCGGCAATCCGGTCCGCAAGCGCCCTGTAGCGCGGGGAACCGCTCAGCGGCAGCAGCAGAACCGGGTTCAGCGAGAGATTTGTATCGGTCACAATAAAATTGTTCCCATTTTTGTGCCCATCACACACATTGTACTCATACAAGACGCCATGTTCAAGATTGTACCTGATACAAAGGAGCGACGCCATGTCTACCACGTCCCCCTCAGCCACCACCGCCCTCGATGCTCGGAGCGTGACCGGCCTGCCCCGGTACGGGCGGTTGAAGGGCATCGTGGCGCTCTTTTTCTACTGCCAGGACCGGATGCGCACACGGCGCCGGCTGGCGGCCCTGCCGCCGCATCTCCTGAAAGATATCGGGGTCAGCCGGGAGGAAGCGCTGGACGAAGCCTCGAAGCCGTTCTGGTCCTGACAGCCTGCGCGGGGCCCTGCCCCGCGCATCCCCGCGCTGCACCGCCGCATCCCGGCTTGATATCCCACCCCGCGCCGCCACTTACTTCGCATGCATGGGCGCGGCCAAGCGGAAGGGGAACCGGCATCGGGTGCGGAGGCGCTCGAGCTCACCATCCACCGTGACATCGCCGAGATCACGCCCGAGGCGTGGGATGCCTGCGCCGCGCCGGAAATGGCCGATGGTGGCCGCCCGTCCAACCCGTTCGTAACGCACGCCTTTCTCGAAGCGATGGAGAGTTCGGGCTCGGCCACGGCGCGCGCCGGCTGGGCGCCGCACCACCTGGCCGCGAGGCTCGGCGGCCGCGTCGTCGCCACCATGCCGCTCTATCTCAAGGGGCACAGCCAGGGCGAGTATGTCTTCGACCATTCCTGGGCCCATGCCTGGGAGCGCGCGGGCGGGGACTATTACCCCAAGCTGCAATGCGCCGTGCCCTTCACGCCCGCAACCGGCCCGCGCCTGCTCGTCGCGCCCGACGCCCCGTACTCGGCCGACGCCCTCCGCGGCGCGCTGCTCGACACGGCGGCGGAGATCACGGCCAACAACAACATCTCCTCGCTCCACATCACCTTCTGCACGCGCGAGGAGTGGGACCTCGCGCCCGCCCATGGCTACCTGCAGCGGACGGACCAGCAATTTCACTGGGAAAATCAGGGTTATACGAGCTTCGACGGGTTCCTCGACGCCCTCGCCTCACGCAAGCGCAAGAACCTCCGCAAGGAGCGGGCGAAGGCGCTGGAGAACGATGTCGAGGTGGTCTGGCTCACCGGCAGCGATATCCGGGAGGAGCATTGGGACGCGTTCTGGCACTTCTACCAGGACACGGGCAGCCGCAAATGGGGCCGCCCCTATCTCACCCGCGCGGCCTTCTCACGGCTGAGCGAGACCATGGCGGAGGACGTCTTGCTGATCCTCTGCCGGCGGGACGGTGCCTGGATTGCCGGGGCGCTCAACATCATCGGGCGCGAGACGCTGTTCGGGCGCTACTGGGGCTGCACCGAGGACCATCCCTTCCTCCATTTCGAGACCTGCTATTATCAGGCGATCGACTTCGCCATCGCGCACGGGCTGAAGCGCGTGGAGGCGGGGGCGCAGGGCGGTCACAAACTTGCGCGCGGCTATGAGCCGGTGACCACCCGTTCCATCCACTACATCCCGAATGCGGGCTTCCGCGATGCGGTGGCGCGGTTCCTGGAGGGCGAACGCCGGGCAGTGGAGGCCGAGAACCAGGCCCTCGGCGAAATGACGCCCTTCCGAAAGGACGGCTGAGGAAGGGCGCCACGGGAGCTGGAACGTCGCCGGAAAGCGCACATTGGCATTAGATTGTATCGAGCACAATGCGCCACGCCTTACAGGCAGTGGCGCATTGTGTTTGGGTCGCGCGGCCTAGAGCGCTTCGAGCAGTTTCTCGGCACCGGTCACGTCCATGTCGGACGGCTTTTCCTCGGTGTTGAGCGCGGTCACGGTGCCGTCCTTCACCAGCATGGAGAAGCGCTGCGCGCGGATGCCGAGACCCACCGCGGCGCCATCGAAATGGATGCCGATGGCCTGGACGAACTCTGCCGTCGCGTCGCCCACCACACGGATGCCGGCGCCGGGCGCGCCCGTGGCATCGCCCCAGGCCTTGGCGACGAAGGGGTCGTTCACGGTGATGCAGACGATGCTGTCCACACCCTTGGCGCGGAGCGCGTCCGCCTGGGCGACGAAGCTCGGCATGTGCTTCATGTGGCAGGTGGGGGTGAAGGCGCCGGGCACGCCGAAGACGGCGACCGTCCCCTGCCCCAGAACCTCGGCCGAGGGCACGCCCTTCGGCCCGTCGGCGGTCATCTCGTAAAGGGTTGCGGCGGGCAGGCTGTCGCCGACGGCAATGGTCATGGGGCGTCCCTCTCTCCGGAGCGTTGCAGGGCGGGCCGCCCGGGCGGGCGGCCACCGGGCGGAGATAGCGCGCAGAGGGCCGTTGGGATAGGGCCGTTGGGGCAGAGGCCTGTTCAACCAGCGCGTCGCCCACCGCCATCGGGCCGTCACCGATGGGTGGGCGGGCGGGGGAGGTGGCGGCCCGATGGCGGTGCCCGCGCCTAGCGCATGCCCATCCGGATCGCCCCGTCGAGCCGCACCACCGAGCCGTTCATGTAGCCCGTCTCCACCATGAAGAGCGCGAGGGCGGCGAATTCCGAGGGCTCGCCGAGGCGCACGGGGAATGGCACCTGCTGGGCCAGGCTCTCCTGCACCTCCTCGGGCAGGCCGCGCAGCATGGGCGTGCCGAAGATGCCCGGGGCGATGGCGCTCACGCGGATCCCGTCGCGCGAGAGGTCCCGCGCCGCCGGCAGGGTGAGGGCCGCCACCCCGCCCTTGGAGGCAGCATAGGCGGCCTGGCCCATCTGCCCCTCGAACGCCGCCACCGAGGCGGTGTTCACGATAGCGCCACGCTCACCATCCGCGTCGAGGGGCTCGAGGTCGCGCATCGCCTGCGCCGCATGGGCCATCACCCGCATGGTGCCGACGAGATTGATGGCGATGACCTTCTCGAAGAGCGCCATGTCATGCGCCCCCTTCGAGCCGGCGGTCTTGGCCGCGGGGGCGATGCCGGCGCAGCAGATGACGATACGGGCGGGCCCGGCCGCCTCGGCGGCGGCAGCGAGGGCGGCGGTGACGCTCGCCTCGTCGGTCACGTCGCAGTCGAGCGCCAGCGCCCCCGTCTCGGCCGCGACCGCCTCGGCCTTCTCGCGCGCCATATCGAGGATGGCGACGGGGGCGCCCTTGGCGCGGAGGGCGCGGACGCAGGCCTCGCCGAGGCCGCTTGCCCCCCCGGTCACCAGCGCGGGCGTGTTCTCGCCGATCTTCATGGGGTCTCCTCCTCGTCGGTTGGCGCTGGCCCGCCGGGGGCGCGCAGAATGTGGATGAGCGTCTCGCCATAGCGGCGGGCATCGAGGGGGTCGAGCCAGTCCGGCGCGGCGGCGGCGCCGGCGGCGGCAGCGCTCTCGATCACCACGAGCGCGCCCGGGGCCAGCCACCCACCGTCCCGCGCCGCCCCGAGCGCCGCAATGCCAGCGCCGGGGTCGTCATAGGGCGGATCGGCGAAGACGAGCTCGAAGGGCGCCCCGCGGCAGGGGCCGAGGCGCCGCGCGTCCCGCCGCCAGATCTTGGTGACACCCGCAAGCCCCAGCGTCTCGACGGAGGTGCGGATGAGCGCGCGCGAGGGGCCGTGATCGTCGACGAACACCGCATAGCCCGCCCCGCGGGAGAGCGCCTCCAGCCCGAGCGCGCCGGTACCCGCGAAGAGATCGAGCACCCGCGCACCCTCGGGCGGCGGGGGCGTGCCATAGCCGCCATGGGCCAGCAGGTTGAAGAGCGCCTCGCGCACCCGGTCCGCCGTCGGCCGCAGATGCGCCGCCCCGCCGCCCGCCGCCCCGGGGGCCGCCAGGCGATGCCCCCGGAAGCGGCCGCCGACGATGCGCATGGGACGCCCCGGACCCGCTCAGAGCACGCGATCGAGGGCTGCGATCACCCGATCGATCTCGTCCTCGCGCGTGTAGTGCAGGAAGGAGAGGCGGAGGACGCCGTGCGACGGATCCACCCCCATCGCCTCGATCACTCGGCCGGCATAGAAATCCCCTCCACCCGCCCCGATGCCCTCGGCGGCGAGCGCTGTGGCAAGCTCCTCGCCGGGCCGTGCATGGGCAAGCGCGATGGTGGAGGCGCGCCGCTCGGGGTCGGACGGCCCGAGGAGGCGGAGGTCGGACCGGGTGGCGAGGTAATCCATCAGCCGCCCGGTCAGCCGCTTCTCCTGCGCCCGCATCAGCCCCGCCACCGCGCGGGAGCGGGCGGCCGGATCGTTCTCCCCGCTGCCGAAGTGATGGGCGTGGAGCGTGTCCACATAATCCGCCACCCCCGCCATCGCGGCGATCTGCGCATGGTCCGGCCCCGCGGGCACAAGGCGCTTCTCCGCGTAGCCGTCATTGAAATGGTGGCCCTGGTTCGGCAGGCGGCGGTTCACGGCCGCGCGCACCGCCATCACGCCCTGATGCGGCCCGTAGGTCTTGTAGGCCGAGAACATGTAGATATCGGCGCCAAGCGCGGGGATGTCCGGCAGCCCGTGGGGCGCGGCGGAGACCCCGTCGACCACCGTGATCGCACCCGCATCGCGCGCGAGCGCCGCGATCTCCGCCACCGGGTTGATCTCGGCCACGATATTGGAGGCATGGGGGAAGGCGACGAGGCGGGTGCGATCCGTCAGCAGCGCCTTGAGATCGGCGGGGTCGAGATGCCCCGTCTCGGCGTTCACCTGCCATTCGCGCACGGCGATGCCGCGGCGGGCGAGGCGACGCCAGGCGCCGGTATTGGCCTCGTGGTCCTGGTTCGTGACCACGATCTCGTCGCCCTCGCCCAGCATCTCGCCCACAGCCTGGGCGAGCACATAGACGTTCTGCGTGGTGGAGGGGCCGATCAGCACCTCGTCCGGCGCGACGCCCATGAGCGCCGCGAGCCGGGCGCGCGCATTGTCCATCGCCTCGCCCCCTTCGGCGGAGGCGCGGAAGGGGCCATAGGGCTGCACCTTGGTGCGGGTATAGAAATGCGTCAGCCGGTCGACCGTCGCGCGGGCGGCGTAGGAGCCGCCCGCGTTCTCCATGAACACGACATCGTCCCCCCCGTCGAAGGCCGGGAACTGGGCGCGGACGAAATCGATATCGAGCGCTGTGGAGGCGCTGTCCGCGCTCATGCGCGCACGTCCACGACCACCCGGCCCTTCACCTGGCCCTTGAGGATGGCAGGGCCGAGGGCCGGCAGGTCCGCCAGCGTCTTGTGCTCCACCATGCTCTCGAGGAGGTCGCGCGGCAGGTCGGTCGCGAGCCGGCCCCAGGCCTCCAGCCTGTCCGCCTTCGGGCGCATCACGCTGTCGATGCCGAGCAGGTTCACGCCGCGGAGGATGAAGGGGATGACGGTGGTCGGCAGCTTCGGCCCGCCAGCGAGGCCCACGGCGGCGACGGAGCAGCCGTATTTCATCTGGGTAAGGACCTTCGCCAGCATGGCCCCGCCCACGCTGTCCACGCAGCCCGCCCAGGTCTCGCGCTCCAGCGGCTTGCCGGGCTCGGCCAGCTCCTCGCGCGGCACGATGGCCGAGGCGCCGAGGCTCTTGAGATAGTCCCCCGTCTCCGGCCGGCCGGTGACGGCGTGCACCTCATGGCCGAGTTTGGCGAGGATCGCCGTGGCGACCGAGCCGACGCCGCCGGCGGCGCCCGTGACCAGCACCGGCCCGTCGCCGGGCTTCAGCCCCTGCTTCTCGAGCGCGATGACGGCGAGCATGGCGGTGAAGCCCGCGGTGCCGATGGCCATCGCTGTGTCGGTCCCGAAGCCCTCGGGCAGCGGCACCAGCCAGTCCGCCTTCACCCGCGCCTTCTCCGCATAGCCGCCCCACCAGACCTCGCCCACGCGCCAGCCGGTCAGCACCACCTTGTCGCCGGGCTTGAAGTCGGGGCTGTCGGAGGCCTCCACCTCGCCGGCGAAGTCGATCCCCGGCACATGGGGGTATTTGCGCACGAGCCCGCCGCCGCCCGTGAGGCAGAGCCCGTCCTTGTAGTTCAGCGTGGAGTGATGGACCGCAACGGTAACATCCGCACCCTCCTCCGCGGAGGGCAGCCGGTCCTCCCCGATTTCCTGGATGGACGGGCTGACGGTGCCGTCCTCGGCCTTGTCGACGATGAGGGCGCGAAAGGTCATGGGATGCCTCCTGTGAAGTGCCGGCGCGCCGGGCTGGCGAGGCCGTTTCCGCGTCGGACGAGCGCCGACGTTCCGGGGACCCTCGCGAGGGCCAGCGCGCGTGTCAACGCCGCCGCTGCCACCCTTCGCGATCGCCGATGAGGCGACGCTGCGGGCGCTGGCTGGCGGGTGGGCGGACCAAGGCGCGGGGCGCAAGCCCCGCGACGCGGGAACGGGCGCCCGTCAGACAGCGCCCCTCACCTTGCCGGTGAGGAACAGGTCCAGCATCTCGAGCCGGTCCTGCCCCCAGAAGAGCTCGTCGCCCACCACGAAGCTCGGCGCGCCGAACACGCCCGCCGCCAGCGCGGCGTCGGCGTTCGCCGCGAAGGCCGCGCGATCCGCGTCCGTCACCGCATCCGCCGGCAGCCCCACGGTCTCGAGCCCCGCGGCCACCACCGCATCATCGGAGATGTCCCGCTCCTCCGCCCAGCAGGCGGCGAGATAGTAGCGCGTGAGCGCCCCGGCATCGGCGCCGAGCCGGACCGCGGCGCAGACGGCGAGGGACGACGCCTCGGGCGGGACCGGGAAATGCGCGGGCTCGAGCGTCAGCGGCATCTCGAGCGCCTGGGACCAGCGGCGAAGCTCCTGGAGCCTGTAGGCCCGGCGCGCGGGCGCCCGCTTGGCGAGCGGCAGCCCGCCGGTTGTGGGGAACACCTTGCCGAGATCGATGGGGCGGTAGGCGACCCGCGCCCCGTGCTTCGCGGCAATCCGCTCGATGCGGTCTCCGGTGAGATAGGCATAGGGGCTCACGGTGGTTAGGTAGTAGTCGATCGTCGTCATCGGTGCCTCCGGCCCGCGCTCCTGGGAGACCTCTCATGCCCGCAGGCCCGGCGCCGCCGCAATCCCCGCCGCCCGGAAACCGGATTCGCGCCTTGGCAGCGCGCCTCCGCCTCGCTTATCAGGGCGTCCGTCGGGTCGGTGCCCCGACGAATGGCGCGGGCATGGGCACAAGCACCGGCATCGGCGCGGCGACAGGCGGGGGATCTACAGCCATGAAACTCATCGCGGGCAACGCCAACAAACCGCTGGCCGAGGCCATCGCCAAGCGCGTCTCGGTCTATCGCGGCGGCCGTATCGGGCTCGCGGAAGCGCGGGTCGAACGCTTCAACGATGCCGAGATCTTCGTCGAGATCTACGAGAACGTGCGGGGCGAGGACTGTTTCATCCTGCAGTCCACCTCGAGCCCGGCGAACGACAACCTAATGGAGCTGATGATCATGACGGATGCGCTGCGCCGGGCTTCGGCGCGCCGCATCACCGCCGTGGTCCCCTATTTCGGTTATGCGCGGCAGGACCGGAAGACGGCGGCGCGCACACCCATCACCGCGAAGCTCGTGGCCAATCTGATGACCATGGCGGGGATCGACCGGGTGCTGACGATGGATCTGCATGCGGGCCAGATCCAGGGCTTCTTCGACATCCCCACGGACAACCTCTACGCCGCCCCCGTCTTCGCGCTCGACATCAAGCACCACCTTGCGGCGGGCGACGACATCACGGTGGTGTCGCCGGATGTGGGGGGTGTGATCCGCGCGCGGGATCTTGCACGCCGCCTCGGCTCGAACCTTGCTGTCGTCGACAAGCGGCGCGCGCGGGCGGGCGAGGTCGAGAGCATGACCGTTATTGGCGATGTCTCGGGCAAGCGCTGCGTGATCGTGGACGATATCTGCGACACGGCCGGCACGCTCTGCAAGGCGGCCGAGCTCCTCAAGGATCAGGGCGCAACGGAGGTGCACGCCTACATCACCCACGGCGTGCTGTCGGGCCCGGCGGTGGAGCGGGTAACGAACTCGGTGATGGAGCGGCTGGTGGTGACCGACACGATCCAGCCGCGGGATGATGTGCGGGCGGCGCCGAATATCCGCGTCGTCTCGGTCGCACCGCTCTTCGCGCAGGCGGTGCTGAACGTCTCGAACGGCACCTCAGTCTCCTCGCTCTTCCAGGAGGAGACGCTGGCGCCGATCTACGAGGCCTTCTACTGAACCGCGCCGGCTGAGCGGCGGCGGGGCTTGCCTTACGCCCCCGCGCTCTCTGGCAGTGGGGTCGCAGCGGCGTGGCGCAGCGTCAGCTCGAGCCGCGCCGTGGTACCCACGCCGGGCACGCTGACTGACCGGAGCGTGCCGCCCATCTGCTCCACGAGGAAGCGGTAGGGCGCGATCCCGGCAAGCCCGCCTTCGGCAGCAGCGTCGCCCCTGCCCGCCAGAGGGCCCGCGGCCGCCCGGTCGCCCTCCGCCGTGCCCCGCCCTTCGTCCGACACCGTGAGGATGAGCTGAAGGTGATCTTCCGGCGCCTCCAGCCCGGCACGCGCCGTGACCCGCAGCGCGCCGTCATCGCTGTCGGCGATCGCAAGGGCGATCATCCCCTCAACGGCGGTGCGAAGATGCGCGGGGACAGCGAGCACCGTTCGGTCCAGATCCCTGTCGATCACCACATCGCCCTCCAGGCCTGCATCGAGCCAGTCCAGCTGCCCGGCAGCGACGCTTTCGGCCAGCATCTTGCGAAGGACGACCGGTTGGAGCGTTTCAATGATGCGCGGTCCCGCTGGGTCCGCGAAACCGGCGACGAGCGGGTCGATGCCCGACGGCAGGCCGGCGCCACCTTCTCGCGCGAGCGGCTGGCCGCCCATCCCCGGCAATCCGACCTGACCGACCGGAGCGCCCGCAGGAGAAGTCTGAAGCGGCCCAGCAGCGAGCAGATTCCCGAGGTCGTCCACCGTGAGCGCTGAGAAATGGCCGAGAATGACCAGGATGACCGCGAGCGAAAGAAGGTTGAGCAGAAGATAGAACGCCGCACCGCCCGCTGCATCGACTGCAGGCACGAGGAGGTGGAAGGCGCCAAACAGGCAGGTTGCCGCGACCAGCATGCCCACCGCACGCCAGCGCCCCTCCGGCAGGCTTACGAGGCGCAGCCGGAGCGCATTGATGGCGGGCACCACAGGTGCCGCCAGCTCTGCCGGACTTGGCGGCTTGACGCGGTTGACCCGCGCGAGCGCGACACCGACGACCAGGGCCAGGAGCGGTGCGAGGCGCGACCACGGATCGACATCCCCTTTGAGGAGCAAACCGCCTTCCGCGATAAGTGCCGTGGCCGCCGCCGCGGTGATCCCACCGAAAGCGGCTGAGGCCAGCACGCCGGCGGGGACCGCATCGAGCTGCCCGAAATCCGTCGATCCGACCGGGAAGTATTCCGTCACGGTCACCCCGAGGCCGAGCACCGATCCGACGAGCAGCTTGGTGGAGACGGATGCGGCCACACGCCCGCGGTTCAGGAGCACGCCGGCAACCACCGCGCTCAGCGCAATCACGCCGACAAAACCGAGAGAGCCTGCGAGAAGATCCGGAAGCATGCTGCAATATCTCCAAGAGCGATGAGCGACAGATAGCGCACCTCCTGATCGCTGGCACGCAACGGCATCAACTTCAGGCCCGGTTTTCCGAAAGAAACGAAGATCTGGCAGTTTTTGGTCAGGGCGCGTCGAACTGGTCGCGAATAAACGCGGTGAGGGCTGGCAGTTCGATCTCGGCGCGCAATTCGAGAACGCCGGGCGTGTGCGCCAGGTAGAAGAGACCGTGCATCACGACCACAAGCACAGCCCCCATGCCAAGGCCAAGCGCTGTCTCGCCGATCCGGCGCCCGAGCCGCGTGCGGGTGTGGAAGAGGACCGTGAGCGCCATGAGCGTGCCGATCGTGAGCGCGATGGGCAGGAGCAGGATCACGTTCTGGTAAGTCGGCAGCGCGTACCCGGCATGCGCCGCCAGCATGAAGACGATGGGCAGAAGGGTGAGGGCGGTGACGAAGACGCCGAGGAGGCCACCGCTGGTGGGCGTCTCTGCGGTGGTGCCACCGCCATTCACAAAGCCGGGCGTCGCGACCCGCAGAACATCACGCACCGGCGGCCGGGCGCGCGCAGGGCGTGCCGCGGGGCTCGCCGCGGGCGCCACGGCGTGGCCGGCAGCCGAGCGCTGCTTCAGCTTCTCTGCGAGCGGATCCGCCTCCGCCTCGGCACTTGCGGCCGCCATGGGCTGGCGCGGGCGGTCGGCGAATCCGTGCTTCTTGTCGGTGGGGCCGTCCCGCCGTGCCTGATGTGCCGTGCTGCTCGCGCGTGCTCCGGGCTCTGGGGCGGGACGCTCGGGGGCTGGCTGCTTTGAGGCGGGACGCTGAGGGAGGGGCGCAAATGTCTCCAGAACAGCCAGCACGTCCTGTCGCGGCAGGGTCGCGCCGTAGCTGTGACGTATCTCCACGATGTCGCCATCCATGGGCGCCGCGAGCACCCGGCGACGCTGGCGCGCACTGACCACGATGGCAAAGGGCCGCCCGGCGGCGACACGCTCCCCTTCGCCGACCAGCATGCGCTCGACAAACACCGGGTAGTCGAACCCATCCCCGGGCGATTTGAGGGCAATCCGGCGTGCGACCGCCGCGTCTTCGGGCATCCCGTCCAAGGCATCATCCAAGGTTGCACGGTGCACAGGATAGAGCGTCGAACGAAACGTGTTGAGATAATTGTCACCCCGTGCGGCGCGGCATTGCAGGGAGCACGGCGAAACCGGGCATAGAGGGCTTGCCCACCGGTCACGGATCGCGTATGCGCCCGGTTCCCGAGCGGCGGCGAATGCCCCCTGCTTCGAAATGGTATTTTGGCCGGGACCCCCGGCATGCGCCGTGCGACGGGCGCGGGCGGAAGAGCGAAGGACGCGAGCGATGAAGGCCGAGATTCATCCCGAGTATCACACGATCAAGGTGCAGATGACCGATGGCTCGAGCGTCGAGATGCGCTCGACCTGGGGCAAGGAGGGCGACACGTTGACCCTCGACATCGACCCCAGCGCGCACCCGGCCTGGACCGGCGGCTCGCAGCGCCTGATGGACACGGGCGGCCGCGTCTCGAAGTTCAAGAAGAAGTTCGAGGGCTTCGGCTTCTGATCCGCGCGCCGCGGGAAGTCGGCGCGTCTTCCAAGTTTCGTGTGCACATAGGAAAGGCCGGCCACCATGGGTGCGCCGGCCTTCTTCATGTTCTGAAAAGTGCGGGCGCGCAGGCCCGCTCCCCGGTCAGAACTTCATCTTGAGGCAGTTGCTCTCGATCTCCGCAAGCTGGGCGCAGGCGCGGGCGGGCGGCATGGGCACGCGGCCCTTCACCTCCACCCGGTAGCGCGTGGCGCCGCGCGCCTTGGCGCTGGTGATCTTCATGTCCGCCCCTTTGAGCGCCTTCGGCTCGGCCAGGGTAAGCGCAGCGATCAGCGCGAGTGCGTCCGTCTCCCGCTTGAAGCTGCCAAGGGCAAGCTGCCAGGCGATGTCGTGATCCTGCCGCGCGCGGGGGCGTTCTGCATAGAGCGGCGCCATGGCGGAGGCTGAGGCGGGCACAGCGGCCACGGCCTGTGCGGGGCCAAGCGCCCGGGCGATGGCCGCCACGCCCGTCGCCCGCATGCCCGGCCGAATGGGCGGCAGCGGCGCCCGCGCCACGAGCACGTTTTTCCCGCGCGAGCGCTTGGAGGGCTTCTTCACCGCCACCCGCGTCGGCGCCTTGCGGAAGCCCAGGTCCAGCAGCTTGGCGGACTGCGCGTTCCGCGTGCGCGTGCTCTTGCCGCCCATCACCACGGCGATCACCCGCTCGTTCCCGCGCTTGGCGATCGAGACGAGGTTGTAGCCGGCGGCGCGGGTGTACCCCGTTTTCATGCCCTCGGCACCGCGATACGTGGCGAGGAGGCGGTTGGTGGTCCGGATCCGTTTCCCCGCAGCCATATGCGTCTTCCTGCCGAAGACGTTGTAGTATTGGGGGAAATCATAGAACAGGTGGCGGGCGAGGATCGCCATGTCCCGTGCCGTGGAGAGATGACCCTTCTGGGTCAGCCCGTGCGGGTTCTTGAAGGTGGAGTTCTTCATGCCGAGCTCACGGGCCTTCGCGGTCATGAGCTGGCCGAAGCGCTTCTGGCTGCCCCCCACCGTCTCCGCCAGCACCATGGCCGCATCATTGGCGGACTTGATGGCGGTTGCCCGGATAAGGTCCCGGATCCGCACCCTCTGGCCGCGCCGAAGATAGAGCTTCGACGCTGGCTGCCGTGCGGCATGGCGCGAGACGCGGACGCGCTGATCGAGCGAAATCTGCCCTTTCTGGAGCGCCTCGAACGTCATGTAGAGCGTCATCATCTTGGTGAGCGACGCCGGATGCTGCCGCCGATCCGCGCTGCGGGCGTAGTACACGTCGCCCGATCGCATATCCATGACAATGCCGGCATAGGGTGCGGCTGCAGCAGGCTGGGCACCAAGCCCCGCCGCCAGCAGGAACGCACATATCAACACCCCGACTACCCGATGGCTGACCAGCGCCATGGTGTCCCCCGTATCAGAAACTGCCTCACCCGGCCGGGTCTATGCCCAGTCCGCTTATCATTGTGGAATCGACCGTAACACGTCGGACTCGCTGAGAGAATCGCTTTTTGCCACCGGCGTTTCCTGATTTGCCACCGGCTGTGGCGCAGTGGCGTCTCGAGATTTTTTGTGCACTGCACCATTTTGCCTTGACGCACTGCAGCATTCTTCCCATGTTCTCCGTGTGCAGCGAGGGCTGCAACGGAAACCGGATGCCGAACCAAGGAGGTTCATTATGGCTGACAAGACCACCAAGCAGGTCGAAGAGTTCGCCGCCGAGGCCACCAAGGCGGTCGAGGAAAACGTCGAGAAGATGCAGAAGTCCGCGAACGAGATGGCGGGTTTCGGTCAGCAGAACTTCGAGGCGTTCGTTGAGTCTGGCCGGATCGCCGCGAAGGCGTTCGAAGGCATCAATGCCGAGATCATGGCGCTCCAGAAGAAGTCCTACGAGGACGGCTTGGCCGCTGCGAAGGAAATGACGGGCGCGAAGTCGGTCACGGAGTACTTCGAGAAGCAGACCGAGTTCACCAAGTCCACGATGGACACGATGGTGAGCGGCGCGAACAAGCTGGCTGACCTGATGGCGGCCGCTGCGAAGGACACGACCGCGCCGATCACCGCGCGCGTGAATGCGTCGACCGAGCTTTTCAAGACGGCCTGATGCATCGCCATCGCGAGGGCTGGTTCACCCCGGCCCCGCCCGGCGAGCGATACAGCACGGAGCGGCAGCGCATGGCGTTGCCGCTCCGTTGCGCTTTAGGCCCCGATCGCCTCTTCCCCTCGGCGTGCGAGCAATTATATCCTGCGGCTCGAAACAGTCGGTCACGGATTATACTCCGCATGCAGAGCCTTCCGCGTGGCGCCGCAGCACTGATCGTGCGCGCCGGTCCTGATAAGCAGGACGGCGACGGCGATGGCGACACTGGGATCGCCACGAAGACGCGCGCGAAAACGAAGCGCCCATCGCTCTATAAGGTGTTGATGCTGAACGACGACTACACGCCGATGGAGTTCGTTGTGTATGTGCTTCAGCGGTTCTTCAACATGGATCATGCACGCTCGGTCGAGACCATGCTGACCGTGCATAACAAGGGCGTCGCCGTCGTCGGCGTATACCCCTTCGAGGTTGCCGAGACCAAGGTGACGCAGGTGATGGACTGCGCCCGGTCGAACCAGCATCCTCTGCAGTGCACCATGGAGAAGGAGTGAACGGGCAACCGCTTGCCCGCGCACCCCTACCAATGCACCCATCTAAGACTGACTGCGGAGACCGCGACGTTTCGCTTGATCGTAGGAATTACGGCGCCAACATACTCTCAATGGGCGACTGCAGCGAAGGCATCGGCTCGCTGCCAGAATCGTTCGCATCGAGGCGCTATAGGAGACGGGCATGCCTTCACTGACCCAGACGCTCGAAGAGGCGATCCACCGGGCCATCGGCCTGGCGAATGCACGCCGACACGAGCTGGCGACCCTCGAGCATCTGTTGCTCGCCCTCGTCGATGAGCCGGATGCCGCACGGGTGATGCGCGCCTGTTCCGTCGATCTGAGCGATCTGCGCGCGACGCTGACCCGCTTCGTGGACAACGAGCTCGATACGCTCGTGTTCGAGGGTGAGGGAAGCGAGGCCGCGCCGAGCACCGGCTTCCAGCGGGTGATCCAGCGCGCCGCGATCCACGTCCAGTCCTCCGGCCGCTCCGAAGTCACGGGCGCCAACGTGCTGGTCGCAATCTTCAACGAGCGCGAGAGCCACGCCGCCTTCTTCCTGCAAGAGCAGGACATGACGCGCTACGACGCGGTCAACTACCTCTCCCATGGCGTGGCGAAGGACCCTGCCTTCGGCGAACAGCGCGCCGTGCGCGGGGCCGACGAGGCGGACGAGGAGAAGGAAGCACCGCGCTCGGGCAAGGACGAGAAGAGCGACGACAGCGCGCTCGGCAAGTTCTGTGTCGATCTCAATGCCAAGGCGCGCCGCGGCGGGGTTGACCCGCTGATCGGCCGCGAGGACGAGGTCGAGCGCTGCATCCAGGTGCTCTGCCGACGGCGCAAGAACAACCCGCTGCTGGTGGGCGACCCCGGCGTGGGCAAGACGGCGATTGCCGAGGGCCTCGCCAAGAAAATCGTCGAGGAGGAGGTGCCCGAGGTGCTGGGCGGCTCCACGATCTTCTCGCTCGACATGGGCGCGCTGCTGGCCGGCACGCGCTACCGCGGCGACTTCGAGGAGCGCCTGAAGTCGGTCATCAAGGAGCTCGAGGATCACCCGGATGCGGTGCTTTTCATCGACGAGATCCACACGGTTATCGGCGCCGGCGCCACGACGGGCGGCGCGATGGATGCCTCGAACCTGCTGAAGCCCGCGCTTCAGTCGGGCTCGCTTCGCTGCATGGGATCAACGACTTACAATGAGTTTCGCCAGCACTTCGAGAAGGACCGTGCGCTCAGCCGCCGGTTCCAGAAGATCGATGTAAACGAGCCGACGGTGGATGACAGCGTGAAGATCCTGAAGGGGCTCAAGCCCTTCTTCGAGGAGCACCACGACGTCAAGTATACTTCCGAGGCCATCAAGTCCGCCGTGGAGCTTTCCGCCCGCTACATCAACGACCGCAAGCTGCCCGACAAGGCGATTGACGTGATCGACGAGGCCGGCGCCGCGCAACACCTCGTCCCCCAGGCGAAGCGTCGCAAGACCATCACGCCGAAGGAGATCGAGGGCGTGGTCTCTAAGATCGCGCGCATTCCGCCGAAGACCGTCTCGAAGACCGACAGCGAGGCTCTGCGGGATCTCGACGGCAACCTGAAACGCGTTGTCTTCGGGCAGGATGCGGCGATCGAGGCGCTGGCCTCGGCCATCAAGCTCAGCCGCGCCGGCCTGCGCGAGCCGGAGAAGCCGATCGGCTCGTACCTGTTCGCGGGCCCCACCGGCGTGGGCAAAACCGAAGTGGCCAAGCAGCTTGCCAGCATCCTCGGCGTCGAGATGCAGCGCTTCGACATGTCGGAATACATGGAGAAGCACTCGGTCAGCCGCCTTATCGGCGCGCCTCCGGGCTATGTTGGCTTCGATCAGGGCGGGCTGCTCACCGATGGCGTCGACCAGCATCCACACTCGGTGCTGCTGCTCGACGAGATCGAGAAGGCCCATCCGGATGTGTTCAACATCCTGCTGCAGGTGATGGACCACGGCCGGCTCACGGATCACAACGGCAAGCAGGTGAGCTTCCGGAACGTGATCCTGATCATGACGTCGAACGCCGGCGCGCAGGAGCAGGCGAAGGCGGCCATCGGCTTCGGCCGAGACCGGCGCGAGGGCGAGGACACGGCCGCCATCGAGCGGACGTTCAGCCCGGAATTCCGCAACCGTCTCGACGCGGTGATCAGCTTCGGCGCCCTGCCGCGCGAGGTCATCCTCCAGGTGGTCGAGAAGTTCGTGCTCCAGCTTGAGGTCCAGCTCATGGATCGCGGCGTCTCGATCGAGCTCACGAAGCCCGCGGCCGAATGGCTGGCGGACAAGGGCTACGACGCGACCATGGGCGCCCGCCCGCTCGGCCGCGTGATCCAGGAGAACATCAAGAAACCGCTGGCCGAGGAGCTTCTCTTCGGCCAACTCGCCAAGGGCGGCCTCGTGAAGGTGGCGGTGAAGGACGGGAAGCTGGACCTTCAGATCTCCCCGCCGGACAACCCGCGCCTGCCGGGCAACAAGACCCCGCTGCTCACCGCTGGCTAAGCCACGAGCAGCATGCCGAAGGGGCGGCCGCATCGCGCGGCCGCCCTTTTGCATGAGGCGTCCATGCGCGACCTGAAACGTCGCCCACCCTCTTGCCAGCCGACCCCACCCGCCTTCAGGTGCGAAAGGCGGCGAAGGAGGTGAACCCATGCGGATCGTGATCATCGGCGGCGGGCAGGCGGCGGCGAGCGCTGCGGCAAAGCTGCGCGCCTTGGGCCATGACGGGCCGGTCACGATGCTGATGGCCGAACCGGTGCCGCCCTATCAGCGCCCGCCCCTCTCGAAGAAGTACCTCCTCGGCGAATTCGCCCGCGAGCGCCTCTACCTCAAGCCCGAGAGCTTCTATGCCGAAAACGGGATCGAGCTCGCGGCGGGCGAGCCTGCGCTGGCGATCGATCCAGCGGCCCGTAGCGTGACCACCCCCAATCGCGGCCTGCCCTATGACGCACTCCTCATCGCCACCGGCGCCACCCCCCGGCGCCTGCCCGAGGCCGCGGGCGGCACCCTGCCTGGCGTGTTCGTGATGAGAGACCTGGCGGATGCGGACGCCCTGGCGCCGCTGGTTGCGGCAGGCGGCCGGGCGCTCGTCATCGGCGGGGGCTATATCGGCCTCGAAGCCGCAGCCGTCGCCGCCTCCCGAGGGCTCGAGGTCACGCTTGTCGAGATGGCACCGCGCATCCTCAACCGCGTCGCCTGCGCCGAGACCGCGGATGACGTGCGCGCCCTGCACCGCCGCCACGGCGTCGATATCCGGGAGAACACCGGGCTTGAGCGCCTCGCGGCAGGCCAGGAACGCCGCCTCGCCGCGACGCTGACCGATGGCACCACCCTGGAGGTCGATTTCGCCCTCGTCGGCATCGGCGTCGTCCCCGGCACCGAGCTCGCGGAGGCCGCGGGGCTCACCATCGAGAACGGCATCCGCACGGACGAGACCTGCCGCAGCTCGGACCCGGCGATCTGGGCTGCGGGGGACTGCGCGTCCTTCCCCTGGGGCGAGGGCCGCCTCCGTCTCGAATCGGTGCAGAACGCCATCGACCAGGCCGAGCATGCCGCCGCCGCCATGCTGGGCGAGACCGCACCCTACCGCCCCAGCCCGTGGTTCTGGTCCGACCAGTTCGACACCAAGCTCCAGATCGCCGGCCTCGGCACGGGGCACGACCGGATCATCCGCCGCCCGGGCAGCAAAGAGGGCGCAGCCTCCCTCTGGTACTTCCGCGAAGGGCGGCTGATCGCCGTGGACGCGATCAACGAGCCCCGCGCCTACATGCAGGGCAAGCGCTGGATCGAGGCCGGCATCACCCCTGACCCCTCAAGCCTCAGCGACCCCGAGCACGAGCTCAAGAGCCTCGCTTGAACGGAGTTGCAGCTGACGTTAACGTCAATCATCGACTGCATCACTCTTGGCAGCGTTCCACATCCGCCGATATGAGGTTGCCTACCGCCGTGTAAACGGTTCCGCAGAAGACAGGACGGAGACCACATGACGGGCTTTCCCGAAGGCAGCACGCTCGACCGCTGCGGCCCCACCGGCATCGCCGCCCTCGCCGCCCATTGGCAGGAGGCGCAATACCCCGCCCGGGCGCTCATCGTGAGCGACGAGGACACGGATGACGACGTGTTCTTCATCCTCGAAGGCACCGCCCGAGCTGCCACCTTCACCGATGAGGGCAAGGAAGTCCTGCTGTCCGACATTCAGACGGGCGAGAGCTTCGGCATCCTCGCCGCTGTCGATGGCCAGCCGCGCTCTACCAATGTGCTGGCCCTCACGGCCTGCCGCACCGCCCGCCTCTCCGCCCGAAGCTTCAGCGCCGTGCTCGAGAGCGAGCCGGCCGTCGCCCGCGCGGTGATCCTCTACCTCACCGACCGGGTGCGCGCGCTCTCCGCCCGCATGCGCGCGGTGACCACCCTGAATGCAGAGCAGCGGCTGGCAGCCGAACTCCTCTCCCTCGCCGGCGCAGGAGAAGAGGACGAGACGGCGGTGCTGGAACCGCTGCCGACGCAACAGGACCTCGCCGCCCTCATCTTCTCCCAGCGCGAGGCGGTGGGGCGCGAGATGTCGAAGCTGCGCGATCTCGGCCTAATCAAGCGGGACGGGCGGCGCCTCGAGATCCTCGACGTGATGGGCCTGAGGGACCGCGCAGGCTTCTGACACTCCCCACCCCCGCCCGCGCGCCGCCGCACCGCCGCGGGGCGGGCGGGTGGGGGCGGCGGTGGGGCGGCGCGCGGGCGGGGGTGTCGGTCCCGGCTCAGGCCAGCCGCGCCGCACCCTCCGCCAAGGCCTCCGCGCCGGCCACCAGATCCGCCTCGGCGGTGTCCTCCGCAAAGTTGTGGCTGATCCCGCCGATGGAGGGGACGAAGAGCATGGCGGCGGGCACACCCGCCCGCTGGGCGTTCGTCGCATCGTGCATCGCGGCCGAGGGAAGCCGCCGCCATCGGCCCGGCGCCGCCGCCTCCGCCGCAGCATCCAGCGCCGCACACACCGCCGCATCAAACGCCCGCGGCTCTATATAGGTGGCCATCTCCAGGCTGTGCCCGAGGCAGAGATCACCGGCGACCGACGCTGCCGTCGCTTCGATCGCCTGCCCCATGGCCCGCAGCCGCTCCCCGTCCCCGTCGCGCCACTGCACCGTCGCCACTGCCCGGCCGGGCACGATGCTCGGCGCGCCGGGCAGCACCGCCACGCGCCCGATGGTCCAGACCGAAGCGGGCGTCACGATGCCCTCCATCGCCACATCGAGGGCGACGGCATAGCGGGCGAGGCCGCGGAACGCGTCCCGCCGCCGGGCCATGGGCGTGGTGCCCGCATGGTTCTGCTCGCCTTCGAAGGTCAGCTCTGCCCGCCCGATGCCCACGATGCGGTCGACCACCGCCACGGCCTGGCCTGCCTCCACAAGGTTTGGCCCCTGCTCGATATGGATCTCGAGGAAACCCTTGAAGCGCGCGGGCGGGAGCCAGGCGCCCGTGGCCGTCTCCGCCATGCGCGCCCGCGCCTCGCCGAAGCGCACGCCCTCGGCGGAGATCCAAGTATCGGCCTCCTCCAGCGTCAGGTCCCCGGTCACCTGCGCGGCCCAGAGGCTCGAGCCCGTGAGGCCGCCGAAGCGCCCCTCCTCGTCCTGAAAGTTCACGACCGCCACGCGGCCGGGCAGCGCACGCGCCGCCTCGAGCGCCGCGATCACGCCATAGGCGCCGTCGAGCCACCCGCCCTCGGGCTGGCTGTCCGTGTGGCTCCCGGCGAGGAGCCAGGGCCCCTCCCCCTCCGGCAGGCCGAACACATTGCCGGCGGGGTCGACGCTCACCCGCAGCCCCGCCTCCGCCATGCGCGCCATCGTCCAGCGCCGCGCCTCGATCTCGGCAGGCTCGAAGGCGGGGCGGACCACGCCGTTGCCCTGCCGGCCAAAGCCGCGAAGGGTGTGGAGGTCGGCCAGCAGGCGGTCGGGGTTGATCAGCATTGTCTCACCAGGGTCGTTGCACGCGGGCATGCTGCCACGCCCCGCCGGGCCGCGCATCCCCCCTCCCCCGGCCTATGCAGTGAGGTCAACGGGAGAGGGACGAATTGGCGCTTGCGGAGCGCGCCGCAAAGCCTTAGCTCCGCGCAACCGCACACGCGGTGACGCTTACGCACGCGCCCCCGAAGCGCGCCGGGCCTGAGGCCGGGTGACGCCACGAGCAGCGACGGTCGCGTCCTTGTCTGGTCTGTCCGGGTTCGTCGCCCGGGGATTGTATGGGGATGGTGATGTCCACTCGGCTTCAGGGCGCCGCAGCGCCCCTATTTCGTTCCGACGCTCCGGCCGACGGCATGGCCCGCCGCTGGCTGCCGCCCTGCCTGTCGCCGCGCGTCGCCGGCTTCCTGGCCAGCGCGCGCTTCGAGCGGCCGACGCTCGTGGTGGATCTCGCGGCGGTGGAGACCGCTTATGGCGCACTCGCCCGTGGCCTCGGCGCAGGCGACGGCGACGGCGACGGGGGCGCGTCGGTCTTCTACGCGGTGAAGGCCAACCCGCATCCCGCCGTGCTCGCCCGTCTCGTCCGGCTCAGCGCGTCCTTCGACGCCGCCTCCCGCGGCGAGATCGAGCTTTGCCTCGCCGCCGGCGCGCCGGCCGAGCGCATCAGCTTCGGCAACACCGTGAAGCGCCCCTCGGACATCGCCTTCGCGCATGCGGCGGGTGTGGTCCTCTTCGCCGCCGATGCCCCGGCGGAGCTTGCCAAGATCGCCGAGCATGCGCCCGGCGCCCGCGTCTTTATCCGCCTCCTGGTCGAGGAGAGCGCTGCGGACTGGCCGCTCGGCCGCAAGTTCGGCGCGGGGCGCGAGGAGATGGTGAGCCTGATGCTGGAGGCCGAGCGCCTCGGCCTGCGTGCGGCTGGCCTCAGCTTCCATGTGGGCAGCCAGACGGCGCGCGCAGAGCTATGGCGCCCGGTGCTGGATATTGCCGCCGAGATCTGGGCGGAAGCGAAGGCCGCGGGCCTCTCCCCCAGCCTCGTGAACATCGGCGGTGGCTTCCCGGCGCTCTACCACGACCCGATCGAGGCGGCGGAGCCCTATGGCAGGACGCTGATGGCCGATATCCGCGCGCGGTTCGGCGACGCGGCGGTGATGGCCGAGCCCGGCCGCGGCCTCGTGGGCGATGCCGGCGTGATCGAGGCGGAGGTGCTGCTGGTCTCGAAGAAGCGGGCGACGGACCTCGCACGCTGGGTCTATCTCGATATCGGCAAGTTTTCGGGCCTCGCCGAGACCATCGACGAAGCGATCCGCTACCGGATCTCGACAGAAGCGGACCAGCGCGGTGGCGGCACGGGCCCCTGCGTGCTGGCAGGCCCGAGCTGCGACAGCGCGGACGTGCTCTACGAGAAGCGCCCCATGGCCCTGCCGCTCGCCCTCCGGCCGGGCGACAAGGTGTGGATCCACGCCTCCGGCGCCTACACCTCGAGCTATTCGAGCGTTGGCTTCAACGGCTTCCCCCCGCTCGACACGGTGGTGATCTGAGTTTCGCGCTTGCGGGGCGCCAATACTTCGCAGACACTTCTCGGGTGCGCTCGGGGTGCGCCTTGGGGGGTGGTATGGATTGGTCGGTCTTCCGGGCGCTCGCGCCCTTTTGCCTTGTGGCGGCGCTCGCCGGATCACCGGGGCCAGCAACGGCAACGGTGATCGACGACTTCAACGCCGGTCAACTGATCACGGACTTCCAGTTCGGCGATGCAAGCGGCACGTCGATCGAGAACACGCTCAACTCGGCCGCGCCCGGCCAGCCCTTCGACACGGATGCGGACTTCGCCAACGCCGCAACGAACGGCCTCGGCCAGTTCGACGCGAGCGGCAAGGACAATGATGAGTTCGGCACGGTCTACAGCGATGTCGATCCCATCACCTCGGGCCGCATCATCGGCCTGATGGAGCTGAGCTGGGCCTTCGACGAAAGCACCTACGACGCCACCGAGCCCGAGCAGGTGCGCCAGACACTGATCGGCGAGAACCCAAGGTCAGATCAGGTGACCGCGCAGATCTTCCTCGAGCGCACGGCGGCGGACGAGTTCTCCCTCACGGGCACGGCACTGGGCACGGGCGCGACGAGCACGGACGCGACTGTCTTCGGCTCCGTGGGTAGCCTGATCGTGCTCATCGATGTGGATCTCGATACGGACAGCTACGAGCTCTTCTACAGCGCGGACGACGGCGCCAACATCTTCTCCGGCGGCACGGGAAGTATCGACTCGAGCCGCATCGTCGAGTCGATCCGCTTTGTCTTGAACAACGACTTCTCGCAGGACGTCCTGCTGGTCGACCGCTTCGCCGTGGCGCTCGCTGCACCGGTTCCTCTGCCTGCCACGATGGTGCCCCTGGCGGTTGCGTTGCTCCTTCTCGGTGCCAGAGCGCGCGCCACGCGGCAGGCATAGCGGCTCCAGCACGAACCCCGTGCGCCGTCGCTTCTTCCCCACTAGAGAGGGGCGTATGGCGACCACGAACGCATCCTGCAAAGCCCTTGCCGACCTGCTCGAGCGCATCGCGGCGGAGGCTGGGCCGCGCGCCGCCGAGGGTAAGGTGGCGGACTACATTCCCGCCCTCGCCGCGGTACCGGCTGAGCGATTTGCCATGGCGGTCGTCACCGCCGATGGGCAGGAGGCGGCGGTGGGGGATGCGGACGAGCCGTTCTCCATCCAGTCGATCTCAAAGCTTTTCGCGCTGGCGCTGGCCATGGAGTGGATCGGGCCGGACCTCTGGACCCGCGTCGGACGCGAACCTTCGGGCATGCGCTTCAACTCGCTCATCCAGCTCGAGACCGAGGCGGGAATTCCGCGCAACCCCTTCATCAACGCGGGCGCCCTCGTGGTGACGGACGCGCTGGTGGAGCGGCGGTGGAACTACGAGACATCGTTCCGGACCGGCATGCGAAAGCTCTCGGGCAACGAGACGTTGCAGTTCGACGGCGAGGTTCACCGCTCGGAGCGCGCGCATGGCCACCTCAACCGCGGCATGGCCTGGGTGCTGAAAGCCCATGGCAACCTGCGCTGCGCCCCGGACGAGGTGACGGACAGCTATTTCCGCGCCTGCGCCATGGCCATGAGCGTGCGGGACCTCGCCCGGGCCGCCCGGTTTCTGGTGTCGTCCGATGCCTGTGCGGGCGTGCCGGAGGCCGAGACGGTCGCCCCCCATGCCCGGCGGCTGCGGGCGATCATGCGCACCTGCGGGCTCTACGACCAGTCCGGCGAGTTTGCCTTCCGTGTCGGCATGCCGGGCAAGAGCGGCGTGGGCGGCGGCATCGTCGTGGTGCATCCGGGCGCCTTCAGCGCCGCCGTCTGGTCCCCACCGCTCGATCGGTTCGGAAATTCGGTGGCGGGCCAGGCGGCGCTTGAACTGCTGGCGCGGGAGCTCTGCTAGGGCCGGGTGGCATCGTGCCCGTAGAGCCAGTCGAGCCGGCCGGCGGCGAGGCTGGGAGCGACGCGGCTGACGGTGCCGATGAGCGCATGGTCGAAGGACCGGCGGAGGCCCTTGCCGCGATGGAAGAGAACACCGTTCTCCCGGCTCATGCGCATCACGCGCTCCACCCGCGGGCGGCGCTGTCGTTCGTAGGTGCTCAGTGCCGGCGCGAGATCGGCGCCGGGTGCGCCGAGGCTTCGGGCAAGGACCACCGCGTCCTCCAGCGCCATGGCGGCACCCTGCGCCATGAAGGGGAGCATCGCGTGCACCGCGTCCCCGATCAGTACCGCGCGCCCGGTATGCCAGCTCTCCGGCATGGCCCGCTCGAAAAGCCCCCACAGGCTGCAGCGCTCGACCGCGCCGAGCAGCGCGTCGACCGACGGGTGCATGCCGCTGAAGGCTGCGCGGAGGCGTGCGGGATCTCCCTCAGCCGTCCAGCCCTCCCCCTCCCATCGGCTAACTTCCTCAACCGCCACGATGTTCAGAAGGGCGCCGCCACGGAGATAGTAGGTGACGAGGTGCCTGCCGGGCGCAGCCCATACCGTCGCCTCCGGCGCCATCCGCGCGGCTTCCGGAAGATCGGCCACGGGGAGGACGGCACGCCACGCGGTCTGCCCGGTGAAGACACGGGGCGCCTCGTCGAACAGCGCCGTGCGCAGGCGCGAGCCCAATCCGTCCGCCAGCACGAGGAGCTCCGCCTCCACGGCGGTTTCGCCAAACTGTGCGCGCACGGGCCCTTCCGCCGGAGCCGTCACGTGGTCCACCGCCTCGCCCGACCGCAGATCGACACCTGCCGCCCCTGCCGCCTCCGCGAGCGCGGCGGCCAGGTCCCCGCGATGAACATGGAGATAAGGCGCGCCCCACCGCGCCTCGGCCGCAGCGCCCAGCGCTGCACGGTAGATGATGCGACCCGACCGCCCCTCCCGCAGGCAAGCCGCCTCGGGCCGGAAGGCGCGCGCCGCGACCGCGTCGAGCGCGCCGAGGGCCTTGAGGCATTTCGAGGCGTTGGGGCTGATCTGGATACCGGCACCAAGCGCCTGCGGCGGCAGGGCCGCACCGTCTCCTGCAGCACCGAAGGACTGACGGCGCTCCGCCAGCATCACCCGCCAGCCGGCACGCGCCAGCGCCGTCGCCGTGGCAAGCCCGGCAATGCCGCCGCCAACCACAAGAGCCTGCGTTCCGATCACCGCGCCGGGCGTCTCCGTCACCGCCGTGCCCCGACCCTCACGGTGTCGGCCTGCGGCCCGCGCGCGGCCGCTTCCGTCCGCTCGCCCGTGCGGCCCAGGCTCTCGGTGATCGTCAGCTCGCACACTGGCAGGCCCGGCCGCGTCACGCTCTCACCGAGGCGGATGGTGGCAGTGCGGCGCCCGGAGAGCGCGACGATCATGCCGGAGCGCGGCTCGGTGCCGTGGTCGATCACCATGCGCGCGAACTCGAACACGATGGCGCGGGCGAGGTCGGAGGCGATCGGCCCCGGCGGCACCTCGATCTCGAACCCGGTGAAGGAGAGGAGGCCGCGGGTCAGGATCCCGTCCTCCTCCCCCTCGTGGCGGGGCTTGGTGTAGAACCAGCGGAGCCAGAGTTCGAGCGGCGCCTCACCGCCGAGCACGCGCTCCACCTGCGCTGCGAAGCGCCCGGGCGCGATGGCGTTCTGCGCGGGCCACCAGAGGACGCCGAGCGGCTCCGTCTGCCCCGCGACGGCGGCGAGGGCGGCGGTAACGGCGGCGGCGCGATTGAAGGCGCGGTCGAGCCGCGCGATCCCCCGTTCCCGCATGAACCCGAGATCGGCGACCTCCAGCCAGGCGCTGTGCTGCCCGATTTCCTGCGCGCCGGTGGGCCAGGCCGAGGGGTTCGGCCAGCGCGAAAGGTCGCCGCGCAGGTCGAACTCTCCTTCCCGCGCCGCGATCCACACGCCCACATGGTCGATCACGAGGAACACCATACGCGTCCGCGTGGGCTGCGCGCTGCCTAGGTTGAAGATGCTGGTCTCGCCCGTCTGCTCGAGCTTGCGCATCATCGGGTGCAGCAAGACCTTCGCCCCGGCGGGGGCGACAAGCCTCTGCACGCGCTCGACAATGGCCTCGAGATCCGGCTCGAACGGTTCGGCCAGCGGCAGGATACCGGCGAAATGGTCCCGCTTCTCGAGGCTCTCGCGGGTTTTGCGCTCAACACGTGCCGGCATGGCTTAACGCCCGCCGCGAACACGCCTTGCCGCCGGCAGAGGCGGCCTTCGACCGTTCCCTGTCTCCGGTGTCATGCCGTCCGCTCCACACACCGCACCCCGGTTCCCGAGGCCATACCCTTCATTCGCGAATTCTCAGCGCTTCCAGACTATTGCAGTGTTTTGCTTCAGTTGTCGAGGAAGGACCTCAGTTTGCGCGACCGGCTCGGATGCTTGAGCTTCCTGAGCGCCTTCGCCTCGATCTGCCGGATACGCTCACGCGTGACCGAGAACTGCTGGCCCACTTCCTCGAGCGTGTGGTCCGTATTCATCCCGATGCCGAAGCGCATGCGGAGCACGCGCTCCTCGCGGGGCGTGAGACTTGCGAGCACCCGCGTCGTCGTGTCCTTCAGGTTCGCCTGGATCGCACTGTCGAGCGGGAGGACGGCGTTCTTGTCCTCGATGAAATCGCCGAGCTGACTGTCCTCCTCGTCGCCGATCGGCGTCTCGAGGCTGATCGGCTCCTTGGCGATCTTCATCACCTTGCGGACCTTCTCGAGCGGCATCTGCAACTTGGCGGCCAGCTCCTCCGGCGTCGGCTCGCGGCCGATCTCGTGCAGCATCTGGCGGCCGGTGCGCACCAGCTTGTTGATCGTCTCGATCATGTGCACGGGAATGCGGATGGTGCGAGCCTGATCCGCAATGCTCCGCGTGATCGCCTGGCGGATCCACCAGGTCGCGTAGGTCGAGAACTTGTAGCCGCGGCGGTACTCGAACTTATCGACCGCCTTCATCAGGCCGATATTGCCTTCCTGGATGAGATCCAAGAACTGCAGGCCGCGGTTGGTGTATTTCTTGGCGATGGAGATCACGAGCCGCAGGTTCGCCTCGACCATCTCGGTCTTCGCGACGCGCGCTTCCTTCTCGCCCTTCTGCACCGTGTGCACGATGCGGCGGAACTCCCCGATATCCACACCGGTGAGGTGCCCGATCTCGGCGATCTCGGCCCGGGTGGCCTCGATGCTCCCGCGGTCCTTCTCGACCATGCGGGCCCAGCCCTTGCCGGAGAGCTTCGCGATACGGTCGATCCAGCCCGGATCGAGCTCCGAGCCCCGATACTCCTCGATGAACTGGCGGCGGTTCACTTTGTGCGCATCCGCATACTTCACGAGCTGGCCTTCCAGCGTCATGAGGCGGCGGTTGATGCCATAGAGCTGGTCGACCAGCGTTTCGATCCGGTTGGCGTGGAGGTGAAGCGAGTTCACCATGTCCACGATTTCGCGGCGGAGGCGCTGGTAGTCCCGCTCCTGCGTCGCGCTGAAGCGCTGGCCAGCGGTGGTCGCGGCGCTCATGCGCTCAGCCTGGAAGGCCCGAAGGTCCTGATAGGCGTGGGCGATGCGCTCCAGCGTCTCCAAAACCTCGGGCTTGAGCGTCGCTTCCATCGCGGCGAGCGAGAGATTGGCCTGGGCGTCGTCGTCCTCCTCGCCCTCCGCCGCCTGGGCCTCGCCGCCCTCACCTTCCTCGGCTCCCTCGCCCGCAGCGGGCGCAGGCGTCGCTGCCGGTGCCGGCGCCGCTGCGCCGTTCACGGGCGGGGTGACAGGTGCAGCTTCCACCAGCTCCCCGGTTTCGTTCGACTGGCCGAACGTGGTCTCGAGGTCGATGACGTCGCGCAGCAGGATCTTCTCATCGAGCAGCTCGTCGCGCCAGACGGTGATCGCCTGGAAGGTCAACGGGCTTTCGCAGAGGCCGCCGATCATCGTGGCGCGGCCAGCCTCGATGCGCTTGGCGATGGCGATTTCGCCCTCGCGGGAGAGCAGCTCCACCGTGCCCATCTCGCGCAGATACATGCGCACCGGATCGTCCGTCCGGTCGACCTCGGTCGTGGTCTGCTGCGGGGTGGTGGCGACCTCTTTGGTCTCGGCCTTCTTTTCGCCCTCGCCCTCTTCCGACTCCTCGTCGTCCTCGACGACATTCACGCCCATCTCGGAGAGCAGGCTCATCACGTCTTCGATTTGCTCGGAGGAGAACTGGTCCGATGGCAGGACGCGGTTCAATTCGTCGTAAGTGATGAAGCCCTTGGCTTTCGCCTTGGCCACCATCTTCTTGACGTCGGCCTGGCTCATATCGAGGAGGGTGCCGTCGCCCTCCTGCTGTTCCGACTGATCTTCGTCCTTAGGAGCCATGCTTCCCCTCGTTCGGCATCGTGACCGCATGTAGGAGCGGCCGCCGGCTCAATATCCCTTAGGCAACGCCATCCGCTGGATGCGCTGCCCTGTCGGCGTGACCTGCGAATCAGTTCGCGTCTGGAACGCACTCTACCGGCTATGGAGCATCTAGGGCGACGACGGCAGATGCAAAAGGGGCCGTCAGCGCTTTTTCGGGGGCAGATCGAGCTCTTCCAGAACCCGCGCCCATTCTGCAGCGGACGAATCGTTTTCGTCACCGCCAGTGAGACGCTCCGCTAACCGGTCCCGTTCCTCGATCACGGCGCGGAGTTGGGCGAGCCCGGACCCGTACTTGCGGGCGAAGGCCGCCTGGTCTTCCTCGCTGAGCTTCTCCGCGCTCTCAAGGTCCAGCGGCTCGGCTACCTCCGTCGCCTCCGCCCGCGCCGCAGCCGAACGCTCGGCCTCCCGCGCCAACTCCGCGCGATGGAACGCCATCGCGTCGAGCACGATCTGACGGCACTCGGCGGGCTTCGGGCGGCTGCTGCGGGCCATCACGCCGGAGAGGCGAGAAAGAAATGAGAAGGGGCGCGCACCGGTGAGCTTCGCAGCCTCGGCGAAGAGCGCTTCGTCCATATCCGTCTCGATCCCCACCACGCGGTTCAGGGCGGCGGCGTGGAGGGCCTGCATCTCGGCTGCGGTTACCTCCATGTCCTCGATCGCCGCGGCCGCGGCCTCCAGCAGGTCTGCGCATTCCCAGATGGAGCAGAGGATCGCGGCTTCCCGTGCCAGCGCAGTGCCCTGCCCATCGCGGGCGAGCGCACTGCGCAAGGTTTGCGCTTCCGGCGTGGGCCCGGGCGCCGGCCCCCAGTTGCTCATGCGACCGCCTCGCCCGGCGAACCGTCCGCCGAAACCGCCGGCGCGCGGCGCGAAGGGGCGGCCCGCGCCGCCGTCGCGCTGCGAACGGGGGGGTGGGCGGAAGAAGGCGGCGCGGCGTTCCTTGAGAGCTGCGGCGTAGTGGCTGCGAACGGACGCGTCGCCGATGCGGGAAAGGCAGGCGCGGAGGCGCTGGTCGAAGCCCGCGCGGCGCTCAGGCGTGTCCACCGGCCCCTGCGCCACCTCGCGGCGCCACAGCATCTCGATGAGCGGGACGGCGGCTTCGAGGGCGGCAGCCATGCCCTCGGCGCCCTCGTGGCGGATCATGTCGTCCGGGTCCCGCCCCTCTGGCAGCAGGCAGAAGCGGAGGGACTTGCCGGGCGCGAGATGCGGCAGCGCGAGGTCGATCAGCCTGTTCGCGGCACGCAGGCCCGCCTTGTCCCCGTCGAGCGCGATCACCGGCTCGTCCGCCATGCGCCAGAGGAGGGTGAGCTGCTCCTCGGTGACCGCTGTGCCGAGGGGCGCCACCGCATGCTCGAAGCCCGCGGCGACGAGGGCGATGACGTCCATATACCCTTCGGCCACGATGACCGCGCCGGCTTTGCCCGCCGCCGCCCGCCCCTCGCGGACGTTGAAGAGCGTGCGGCCCTTCGAGAAGAGCGGCGTCTCGGGGCTGTTGAGGTATTTCGCCTGAGCATTGGCGGAGAGCGCTCGGCCGCCGAACGCGATAGCGCGGCCCCGCTGGTCGCGGATCGGGAACATCAGCCGGTCCCGGAACCGGTCGAATGGATCGCGCCGTCTGCCGTCATCGGGCTCGATCAGGAGGCCAGCCTCGACGCCTTCCTTGGTGAGGCCCTTGGCGGCGAGGTGCTTGGCGAGCGCGCCGCCCTCCGGCGCATAGCCGAGCTCGAAGCGCTTCACCGTCTCGGGCGCGAGGCCGCGGCGGTGCATGTAGTCCCGCGCGCCCTGCCCCGCCGCGCTGTTAAGCATGCCGCGGTAGAAGCGGACCGCCTCCTCCATCGTCTCGCCGAGCTTGTCCCGCTGCTCGCGCTGCTGGGCGGCGCGCGGGTTGTCGTCGCGCGCTGGCAGCTCGACGCCCGCCTCCCCGGCCAGCCGCTCCACTGCCTCTCCGAAGCCGAGGTTCTCGGTCTCCATCACGAATTTGAAGAGGTCGCCCGAGGCCTGGCAGCCGAAGCAGTGGTAGAAGCCCTTGCGGTCGTCCACGTGGAAGGAGGCCGTCTTTTCCTGGTGGAAGGGGCACGGGGCCCAGAAATCCCCCTTCGCCGCGTTCGACTTGCGCGCGTCCCACGTGACCTTGCGCGCCACCACGTCCGAGAGGGCGAAGCGCGAGCGCAGATCGTCAAGAAAGGCGGGCAGGAAACGCATGCCGCAATGTGCCCCGCGGCGCTGCGGAGGGGAAGAGCAAGCCTAGAGCCGGAAACGCTGGCGGAGCATTTCCTCGCAGGCCGCCCAGCTCTCGGGTTCCGCATCCGCCTCCGGCGCCTTCGGCAGCACGTTGCCGAGCCCCGTGGCACCGCGGAAATGGAGGCGCCCCACATGCTCCGCATGCCGCGCGGCCGAAGCGATCTGAAAGGGGCTGTCATCGACGAAAACCGTGGTGGCGCCCGCCTTCGCCGAGGCCCAGGCGATGGCGCGCCCCTTGCCGCCGGTGTTCACCACCACAGGAAGGGCACCGAGGCCGATGGTCTGCATGTTGATGAGCCGGTCCGCCCGGCCATGGCGCGGGATGTTCGTGAGGAGCACGACCTGCACCGCCTCGGCCATGCGCGTCAGCGTCTCGACCGCGCCCTCGATCGGCGCCTGATGCGCGGTCTCCTCCTCGAAGAACGCGTTGATGAGATTGATCGCAGCCTCGAAGCCCACCGGGTGCGCCTCGCCTTCCGGGAAGATCGCTCCTTCGAGTTCGTATTTCTCGAGGCGCAGCTCGTAGCCGAGCTTCGGGAGCCAGCGGCCGAGATGGCCGGCGAACTCCACGATGACCTCGTCGCAGTCGACGATTAGCAGCGGCTTGCCCTGCGCGATCTTCGCGGCCTCGAGCTCCGCCATGGTCTCGCGCGGGATCTTCTTCTCGCCCGGCATCAGGTCCACTCGGGCGTCATGCCGCCCGGCAGGGCCGCGCGGGCGCGGATCACCGCCTCCGGGGGACGGTTCGTGGCCTGAGCGAAAGCGGTCACGGTCGCCTCGTCGCCGAGGAGGAAGTCGAGCACGAAGCCGAGGAAAGCCGGCTCGCTCGCCGCGCCGGCCAGATCACCCGGCGCCGCACCCGAGGCGGCGAGGAAGCTGCCGATCAGTTCCTGATCTCCCGCCATCCAGGCGAGCGCCTCGGCGGCGAGTGCTTCGGCGGCATCCGGTGTCATGGCAGGCTCCCTTCGCTGCGGCCGGGCGGGCCTAGCGCAAACTCGATCTGAGAGCAAAGCGCCGGGCGGGGCACAGCGCGGCGCGAGGCATGGCGCTTGGCGGGGCGAGCCGCCGGAACCGAGCGCGCGCTGGAGGGGGCGCATGCGCATCGGCAAGGGTTTCTTAACTTTCGCCGGTGCATGGTGAATCAAGACTGAAGGATGCCCCGAGACCCAGTGTCGCAGCGGCAGGACCGAGGAACGGCCATGAGCAAGACCGCACTCGTCGTCGAGGATAATGCACTCAACTGCGCCCTCTTCCTCGAAATCCTGCGCCACGCAGGGTTCGCCACGATCTGCGACACGACCGGCGGCGAGGCGCAACGGCTGGCGGAGAGCGTGCGTCCGGCCATCGCGCTCGTCGATCTGCAGCTGCCAAAGGCGTCGGGGCTGGACGTGATCCGCGGCCTGCGCGCCTGGCCGAAGACGGCGGGCATCCCCATCATCGCCGTCTCGGCCTTCGCCCGATCGGCTGACGGGCTCTCGGCGCTGAAGGCTGGCGCGGACCTCTATTTCTGCAAGCCGGTCGACCCCCGCCGGCTGACGGCGGCCGTCGAGAAGCTCGTGGCTTCGGCCGACGATGTGGAGGCGAACGTCGCCTGAGCGTTGGCGGTTACGGGCGGGCCGGCGATAGCGAGTTAGCGCTCTGCGGCCGCAGCGGCGCGCTCCGCGTGTCGCTTCGCCCGGCGCTTAGCGAAGGCTTCCAACCTGTCCGCCATCACCTTGCGCTCCTCGAAGGTCATACTGCTCGCCATGGTCACGATCTGGCGGCCTGTGAGCCCCAGCATCTTTTGCTGGAGTGCCATGCGCTGCCCGAAGGCGCTCATCATCGCTTCGGCCTCGAACGGATCCGTGCGCAGGATGGTGACCATGCGCATGTGGGAGGTGATGATCTCGCTGCGGATGGCCTGCTTCTCGTCATGCGCGGCGTGGACGGTGGTCTTCCACGCGTCATAGTGGCTCTCCGGCAGGAGACGCTGGACCAGACGCTCGCGCCTGTTCAGCCCGTCGTCCTCCTCGGCCATACTGCGGAGGGCAGCGCCGCCGAGGACGCCCACGACGAGAAGATTGGCGCCGAGCGACGCGATGAGCAGCAAGCTCATCCAGCGCGGCGCGCGCGGCCGGGCGGTCGCGCCGTCGTCCTCGATGCTGCCGTTGGGTCCGTCGCCCTCAGTCGTCATTCAGCCTTCGTCCCTTACACGCGGGCGCCGCCCCGTCAGCGCCACCCGCAACCCCCGCCGAGCCGTGGACACGCCCTCAGAAGGGCGACTCGCCCGCGAAGAGCGCCTCGCCCGCATCGGCGACCCGCAGGCCAAGCTCATCGGCCACCAGCAGCGTCGTCTCCTCAGACGCAAGCCGCGCCATCGCCGCACCGCCGAAGCCGCCGACAAAGAGCCCGAGCACGAGGGACGCGGCCAGCGCCGCCGCCCCCACACCGGGGCTCACGCCGAAGCGCGCCGCCGGACCCACGATGCGCGACCGGCGACCGACCGCGCGCCCGCGGCCGGCACGCCGCCCCTTATCCGCCGAGGGCAGCGGGTGCGCGCCGCCCCCCGAATGGCCACCAGCCAGGCCACCGGGATGCCCATCCAGCGCCGACTGAACGCGCGCCGCATCGGCCATCACCCGGTCGTAGAGCGCGTCCGAAGGGGCAGCGCTTCGTTCCTGCCCCGCGAGCGCATCGAGCGCTGCTTCGAGGCGGGCGCGCTCCGCCGCCGCCAGTCCATCCGTTTCAACCACCGACATTCTCTGTCCTTCGCCGGTCATCATGCTTCTCCCTCGCCTGCGCCGAGCGTCGCCGCCAGGTGGCGGCGCGCCCGCGCGAGCAGGCTTTCCACAGCCTCGACCGAGCAGCCCAGCCGCTCGCCAATCTCCGGGTTGCCGAGGCCTTCGAAATGCCGCAGCACCACCGCGTCCCGCTGGCGCTCGGGCAGCGCCATGATGGCGCGCGCGAGCCCCTGCATCTTCTCCCGCGTCTCCAGGCGGGTCTCCTGCCCCGGCGCGGGATCCGCCCGCTCGGGTATGTCGTCGATATCCGCGGTCGGCCGGCGGCGGCGCTGGCGGTCGACGCACAGGTTATGCGTGACCCGGTAGAGCCAGGTAGAGGCTTTAGCCTCGCCCGCCCGCCATTCCGGCGCCTGGCGCCAGAAGCGCAACATCGCCTCCTGCGCCACCTCCTCCGCTTCGGCCTCCGAGCCGAGCCGCCAGCGCGCCTGACGCTTGACCGCGGGCAGGAGCGCCGCGGTGAGCCGCGCGGCCGCCAGACGGTCGCCCGCGGCGAACCGGGCGATCAGCGCCCCTTCGTCCTCGCCGGTGCCTTCACAATCGAACATCGCTGCCGTCACTCTCGGCGCCTTCCTCGCGGGCCGTGCACTTCGTGCGCGCTCGGGACGGCGGGCGCTCTGCCGCCCCTGCCCCTCGACCCTTCTGCCTCAGCGCGCCGGCTGCGCGAAAGCCCTGAGGGCCGCGCGTGCCTCTCGCCGGGTTACCGCGCCGTCCCCGTCGAGGTCGAGCCGCGAGAAGCGCTGCGCGTCGCGGGCCGCCCGTTCGGCGGGCTCGATGAAGCCGTCACCGTCAAGATCGCGCCGCGCGAAGGCCGTGCGCGCCTTCTCGAGCGCGCGGGCGGAAGCCGCCGCTTCCGCTTCGGCGAGGCTGATCCGGCCATCGGCGTTGCGGTCCACGCGCGCATCCCGCGCTGCGTTGAAAGCCGCCGCTTCGGCCAGCGTCACCCGCCCGTCGCCGTTTGCATCCGCGCGCTCGAACATGCCGCGCTCTCCCGCCTTGGCCACGGGGGCGAGCGCCAGCGCGCCGACGGCGAAGACCATCGCCACTGCGAGCCGCGGGGTGAGCGGCAGCCAGTTGGCTGCCTTAGGCGCCTGCGCCTTGTCGTCCGCCGGATGCGTCATCGCCACGTCCTCCGATGCCTGCCTGCCACGCTGTCGGCGGGTCTTGCGCCGCCGATCGTTGGGAAAAACGTCAGCAGTTGCCGTTTCCGTCGCCGCGACACTGCAAATTCTTGGCGGGGCCGCGCGGAGGGTTTACCTCCTTCGGATTGAAGGAGACCGCGATGACCATCGAGCCCAGCGCCGGCGCCCAGATCCCCGCCTCTGACAGCCTGCTCCCCGAGCGCGCCCTGAACCCCGCGCTGAAGCGGGGCTGGAAGGGCTGCTGCCCGAATTGCGGGGAGCACACGCTTTTCGCCAGCTATCTTACGGTGGCGGACACCTGTGCGAATTGCGGCGAGGCGCTCCACCATCACCGCGCGGACGATCTGCCGGCCTGGCTGACGATGATCGTGGTCGGTCATGTTCTGGTGGTGGCGCTGCTGGCGATGGAAAACGCCTTTGCACCAGCGCTTTGGGTGCACGGCCTGATCCTCGGGCCCTTCGTGATCCTGAGCTCGCTCTGGCTTCTGCCGCGGGTGAAGGGGGCGGTGGTGGGCATGCAGTGGGCCTGGCGCATGCACGGCTTCGGCGGCGAGGAGGACTGAGCGCCGCTTGTCTGCACCCCCGCGCCCGGGATAGCTCTGGCGCCGGACCGGCACCGTGCCGAAGGGAGCCGAGAGGGGACATGAGCGGAGAGAACGCAGGCCAGAACACGCCGCGGCACGCCGCCACCGTGATCCTGATCCGGCGGGACGGCCCGGCCCCACGCGTGCTTATGGGCCAGCGCGGCAAGGCTGCGGCCTTCATGCCCTCGAAATTCGTCTTCCCCGGTGGCGCGCTGGATGCCGCCGATACGGATGCAGCTGCCGCCTTCCCGCCCCCCGCCCCGCTGGCCGAGCGGCTTGGCGCCCAGCTCTCCGGGCCGAGCGACACGGGGCTTGGCGCGGCCCTCGCCCTCACGGCGGTTCGGGAGCTTTGGGAGGAGACGGGGCTTGTCCACGCGGAGGCCGGCGAGGCTTCGGGCGCCCTGCCCGCGCCGTGGGACGGGTTCGTCTCCGCCAACGGCCAACCGTCCTTCGCAGGCTTCGGCTTCATCTTCCGCGCGATCACGCCACCGGGGCGCACCCGCCGCTTCGATGCACGGTTCCTCACGCTCGATACCGCGGCGCTGGCCTGCGACCCGGACGATTTCAGCGGGGCGGACCAGGAGCTGGCGCATCTGCGCTGGATCACGATCACGGAGGCGCGCGGGCTGGACCTGCCGTTCATTACCGAGGTGGTGCTGGGCGAGCTCGAGGCGCGCCTGGCGCTTGGTGCCGAGGCCGCACAACGTCCCGCGCCCTTCTTCCATCACGATGGCGGGCGTTCCTTCCTGGACCCGCTCTGAGCCCATGCGCCCCGCCGCCGATATTCCGGGGCTGCGCCGCGCGGCCCGCGAGGCGCGGGAAGCGCTCGCGCCGCTCGCCCCGCTGGCCGCACCCATCGCGGCCATCTCCGTCCTCGGCCTCGCGCTTTCCATGGGCCTGCCGCTCTTCGCGCTGATGCTTGAGCGCGCGGGGTATTCCGGCACCGTGATCGGGCTCAACACGATGGCGGCACCGCTCGCCATGGTCCTCTCCGCACCGCTCATGCCGCGGATCCTCGCCTGGCTGGGGCTCGCGCGGCTGACGATCGTGGCCACGGGGCTCCTCGCGGCGATGTTCGTGATGATCCCGCTGCTCGACACGCTATGGGCCTGGACGCTGCTGCGCGTGATCTGGGGCATCTGCTCGACGGCGCTGTTCTTCTCGTCCGAGTACTGGATCGTGGCGGCCGCCCCACCGGCCACGCGCGGGCGGGCCATCGCGGTCTATGCCATCGCTCTCTCGGGCGCCTTCCTGCTCGGCCCGCTGGTGCTGCTGATGACGGGGTCAGAAGGCGTTATGCCCTTCACCGTGGCAGCCGCGATCACCCTCTGCGCGCTGCCCTTTCTCATCCGCGGCGCGGCCCATGCGCCGGACCCCGGGGCGGAGGAGCAGCCCGATCTGGGCGCTGCGCTGCGGTTCTTCCGGACCGATCCCTCGCTCCTCTTCGCCGTCGTGCTCTTCGGCGCCATCGAATTCGGGGCGCTCAGCCTCATCAGCGTCTGGGGGGTCAGGGCCGGCATGGGGGCGGAGGCCGCGGTGGTGCTGATGGCGCTGTTCGCCGCGGGCGGCATGGCGCTTCAGCTGCCGCTTGGCTGGGCGGCGGACCGGTTCAACCCGCGCCACATCCTGGCGCTGATCGCGGCCATCGCCGTGGTCGCCCCGCTGGCGATCCTCGCAGCGGCGCCCTCACCTGCGGCGGCCGCGCTGCCCATGATCGCCTGGGGCGGGTTCGGCGCGGGGCTCTACACCGTGGCGCTCACGGCACTTGGCGGGCGGTATTCGGGCGTGCGGCTGGCGGAGGCGAATGCAGCGGTTACCATGGCCTACGGGCTCGGCGCGCTCCTGGCGCCCGGCTTCTTCGGCTTCGCCATGGACAGCATCGCCCCGCCGCACGGGCTCCTCTACACCGCCGCCCTGGTGGCGCTCGTCTATCTCCTGCTTGCGCTCTGGCGCCTCGCGCGCGCCCCTTGACAGCGCGTCGCACAACCGGCATTAGGCCGCCTCGCATGTAACTGAGCGCCCGCGCCGGAGCATCCGGCCGCGCGCGTCTTTTTGGAGCCACACCATGGCGAAGCCCACCACGGTGAAGATCCGCCTGAATTCGACGGCCGGGACCGGGTTCTTCTACGTCACGAAGAAGAACTCACGCACGATGACGGACAAGATGACCGTCCGGAAATACGATCCGGTTGCGCGCAAGCATGTCGAGTTCAAGGAAGGAAAGATCAAATAAGAAATCCTTCCCGCTTCATGCGAGGGACAGGCGGGCGGCCCCAGCGGCCGCCCGTTTTCGTCTGTACCGCGCCTGGACGGAAAGTCGTGCCGCGCGCGGGTGGCCATCGAAGCGCTGCAGTCCCACGGTGGCGCCGCGTTGCCCGCCGGCAAAAGTTGGTGGCACCTCAGGAGCGACGGAGCGACCGATGACCCAGCCTGCCGCCGTGACCCTCCCCGCAACCGTCCTGCCAGGGCCCGAAGGCGCGGTTCCGCTCGTCATCGCCCATGGCCTCTTCGGCCAGGCGCGGAATTTCGGCGCGCTCTCGAAGCGGTTTGCCGAGGCGCGCCGGGTGATCGCGGTCGACATGCGTAACCATGGAGACGCGCCGCACGACGCCCGCATGGATTACGAGGCGATGGCGGCGGACTTGGCGGCCGTCATCCGCGCGGAGGCTGGCGGACGGGCCGTGCTGCTCGGCCACTCCATGGGCGGCAAGGCGGCCATGGCGCTGGCGCTCTCGGAACCCGATCTGCTCGAGGCCCTGATCGTCGCCGATATCGCACCGGTGCCCTACGACCATCAGGAGCATGGCGGGATCATTGCCGCGATGGCGGCGGTCGATCTCTCCGGCGTCGCCCGCCGGTCGGAGGCGGATCCGCTGCTGGCACCTGGGATCCCCGACCCCGGCATCCGCGGCTTCATCCTGCAGAACCTGACGGTGGAGGGCGGGGTGGCACGCTGGAAGCCGAACCTGCCGGCCCTCGCCGAGAACATGCCCGCGATCCTCGGCTTCCCCGAGGACCTGCCGGAGACGGCCTTCGAGGGGCCCACGCTCTTCCTGCATGGCGGCCGGTCGGACTATGTGATCGACGCCTACCGCCCCCGCATCCGCGCCCTCTTCTCCGACGCCGAGTTCGAGACGATCGAGGCCGCAGGCCACTGGCTCCACGCAGAACAACCGGCCGCCTTCGAAGGCGCCGTCACCCGATTTTTGTCGACCCTCTGAACGACCTGCGCTGATCGGTCAGCAGAGACGGCAAGGGCCACGACCACTTCGAGCCGACCCACCCCGAACTCGGCATGCCATCGCGCCGGGACGTCCGCGCGTGCCCCGGACGGCCTGCAGGCTGATCGATTGTCTTTGGTGCGCCAACCGAC
>JBCBEP010000003.1:0-80435 GCA_038528605.1 Pseudomonadota bacterium | reverse complement strand
ACGCCCAAGGGTTCCTGGTGAACAGCTTCGCCGACACGGTGGGCGCCAAGTTCCCCATGTATCTGGTGCGCGGCTTCGGCGGGGTCCTCTACCTCACGGGCGCGATCATCATGGCCTACAACCTGATCCAGACCATCCGCGGCAAGGAGCGGGAGGAGGGCGATGCGCTCTATTCCCCCACCATCAAGCCGACTGCCGCGACGCCGGCCGAGTAAGGGAGGGCCGATAGATGTCCGACGACAACAAGACACCCGAGGCAGAGGCGGCTGCGCCCCAGCACGCGGCGGAACCCGCGGAGAAGAGGGTCTCCTGGCAGGCCTGGTTCCTGAAGAAGCATGGCGGGGTCGAGCGCCACGCCACGCTCCTCCTGGTCCTCGCCTTCCTGGTGGTGACCGTGGGTGGCATCGTGCAGATCACGCCGCTCTTCTACCTCGAGAACACCATCGAGAAGGTGGAGGGCGTGCGGCCCTACTCGCCCCTCGAGCTTGCTGGCCGGCAGATCTACATCCGGGAGGGCTGCTATGTCTGCCACTCCCAGATGATCCGGCCGATGCGGGACGAGGTGGAGCGCTACGGACACTACAGCCTCGCGGCCGAAAGCATGTACGACCATCCCTTCCAGTGGGGCTCGAAGCGCACCGGGCCGGACCTTGCCCGCGTGGGCGGCCGCTACTCGGACGCCTGGCATGTGGACCACATGCGCAACCCGCAGGCGCTGGTGCCCGAGAGTGTGATGCCGCCCTACCCCTGGCTCGAGGAGACGGTGATCGACGGCAAGTACATCGCCGATCACCTGAAGGCGAACCGGGCAGTGGGCGTGCCCTACACGGATGAGCAGATCAAGCTCGCCACCAAGCACTTCGCCGCCCAGGTGAACCCGGACCACGAATACGTGGACAGCCTGATGGAGAACTATCCGAAGGCGGTGGTCCGCAACTTCGATGGCCGGCGCGAGATCACGGAGCTCGACGCCATGATCGCCTATCTGCAGATGCTCGGCACCCTCGTGGACTTCTCCACCTACGAGGCGACCGCCGAAGCCAACCTGCGCTGAGGAGGAAACGATGGAGACCTACACCTTCCTCCGAGCCCTGGCGGACAGCTGGTTCCTGCTCGCCATGCTGCTCTTCTTCCTCGGCATCGTGCTCTACACGCTCCGCCCGGGCAGCCGGGCGACGCATGACGACATCGCGGACATTCCCCTCCGCCACGCAGATGCTCCGGTGCCCGACGTGAGCGCGGACAAGCCGGCCGAGAAGGAGGCGCGTCATGGCTGACAAGCGCGAGATCGACGATGAAACGGGCACCGAGACCACCGGGCACACCTGGGACGGGATCAAGGAGCTCGACACCCCGCTGCCGAAATGGTGGCTCTGGACCTTCTACGCCACGATCGCCTGGGGCGTGCTCTACACCATTCTCTACCCGGCCTGGCCGCTGGTGAACTCGGCCACTGCGGGCATCCTCGGCTACTCGACGCGCGGGGAGGTGCACGAGGCGATCGCCGAGGCCGCCGAGGCGCAGAGCGTCTATACAGACCGGATCGCGGCCATGAGCATCGACGAAGTGGCGGCGGATGCGGAGCTTGCCCAGTTCTCGCAAGCCGGCGGTGCCGCGATCTTCCGCAACAACTGCTCGCAGTGTCATGGCGCAGGGGCGGCAGGCGTGCAGGCGGCGGGCTACCCGAACCTGCGGGACGATGCCTGGCTCTGGGGCGGGACGCTCGACGACATCGAGTACACGCTGCGCCACGGCATCCGCTACGACGCCGACCCGGATACCCGCTACTCCGAGATGCCGGCCTTCGGGGACATGGATATCCTCACGAAAGAGCAGATCGACGCGGTTGCCGACCATGTCCTCAGCCTCTCCGGCGGCGCCGAGAGCACCGAGGAGGGCGCGACGCTCTATGTCGAGAACTGCGCCGCCTGCCATGGCGACGAGGGCTATGGCGAGCCGAGCCTCGGCGCCCCGAACATCGCCGACGCGATCTGGCTCTATGGCGGGACCAAGGAAAAGATCGTCGAGACCGTGACGCACAGCCGGGCGGGCGTGATGCCCAACTGGACGGGCCGCCTCACGGACGCACAGATCAAGCAAGCCGCGATCTACGTGCATAGCCTTGGCGGCGGGCAGTAAGCGCCCATCGCCCCGATACTCCCTGTCGACCTGCCCGGGCCAGTACGCTGCGCCCGGGCTTTTTCATGGCGGTCGCCACTGCTGCGTAACCCTGCGCGACCCGACAGAGTGTCGCAGCGGGCCTTGATGCGGATCAACGCCGGCAGATCGTGTATCAGCGACGGATGAGGTGAGGGCGGTCCCGCGCGGGGCCGCCGCTTTCGATGCGCGCGGGGAATGTGATGGCCACGTCCGAGGACATGCCGCTCTACGAGAACCGGAAACAGGTGTTTCCGAAGGCGGTTACCGGCAATTTCCGGCGCTTCAAGTGGCTCGTGATGATCGTGACGCTGGGGATCTACTACATCACCCCCTGGCTGCGCTGGGACCGGGGGCCGGAGCTGCCGGACCAGGCGGTGCTGGTGGACCTCGCGGGCCGGCGGTTCTTCTTCTTCTGGATCGAGATCTGGCCGCAGGAGTTCTACTACGTCGCCGGCCTCCTGATCATGGCGGGGCTCGGGCTCTTCCTCGTCACTTCCGTCTTCGGGCGCGCCTGGTGCGGCTATGCGTGCCCGCAGACGGTTTGGGTGGATCTCTACCAGCATGTGGAGCGCTGGATCGACGGGGACCGGAACGCGCAGTATCGCCTGTGGAACCGGAAATGGGATGCGGACAAGACCCGCAAGCGCGCGCTCAAATGGTCGGTCTGGCTGTTGATCGCGATGGCGACGGGCGGTGCCTGGGTCTTCTACTTCGCCGATGCGCCCACGCTCTTCGTCGATCTTTTCACGGGTCAGGCGCCCTTCGTCGCCTACGCGACGGTGGGGGTGCTGACCGCGACCACCTTCGTCTTCGGCGGGTTCATGCGCGAGCAGGTCTGCATCTACATGTGCCCCTGGCCGCGCATCCAGGGGGCGATGCTCGACGAGAACTCCCTCATCGTCACCTACAAGGACTGGCGGGGCGAGCCGAGGGGCAAGCACCGCAAGCGCCACACGGAAGCAGCGGAGGCCTCGGACGCCGCCGGGCCGCTCATGGGCTACCGCCCACCCACGATCCCGCAGCCGGGGATTCCGGAGCAGGCGGCAACGCCGCGCGCCAGCGGCGAGATGGGCGACTGCATCGACTGCAATGCCTGCGTGAATGTCTGCCCCACGGGCGTGGATATCCGCGAGGGCCTTCAGGTCGGCTGCATTACTTGCGCGCTCTGCATCGATGCCTGCGACGACATCATGAAAAAGGTCGGCAAGCCGCGCGGGCTGATCGACTACTGCACGCTGAAGGACGCCGCCGCCGAGCGCGCGGGCGCCGCACCTGCCCCGCTGCTCGGCAAGGTCGTGCGGCCGCGGACGATCCTCTACTTCTTCCTCTGGTCGCTCATCGGCGTCGTCATGGTCGTCACCCTCTTTCTGCGGGACGAGGTGGGCCTGACGGTGGCGCCGGAGCGTAACCCGGTCTTCACCGTGCTCTCTGACGGTGAGATCCGGAACGGCTACGACATCAAGATCCAGAACATGACCGACAGCACCGCCGCCTTCCGCGTGGGCGTGACGGCGGACTATGTGGTCCGCCAGGCACTGCAGGGGCTCGACGGCCTCGAGCTCGAGATCCCGGCGCAGGAGCAGCGGCGCCTGAAACTCTTCCTCACCGCCCCGCCCTGGTTCGGCATGCCCGAGCGCTTCGACGTGCGCGTCTGGGTCGAGAACCTCGAGACGCGGGACCGCACCTACTACGACACCCAGTTCAGGGGACCAGAGCAATGACGATGGCTGACACGACCCAGACCACGGCCCGCCACACTGCCCACCCCAACGCGAGACCGGAGAAGGAACTGAAGGGCCGCCATGTGCTGATCATCGCCCTTTGTGCCTTCGGCGTGATCATCACCGCGAACATGGCGCTGCTGTTTGCCGCGACGGGCACGTTCCCGGGGACGGTGGTGGACAATTCCTACCGCGCCGGTGTGGGCTGGAACGACAGGGCGGCGGCCCAGGCGGCGCTCGGCTGGCAGGTAAGCACCGCCTATGACGGCGAGGCCCTGCGCGTGACGGTGCTGGATGCCGAGGGCGCGGAGATCGAGGGCCTGCGGGTCGAGGCCGTGGTGGGCCGACCTGCCGGTGACGTAACGGACACAGCGCTGACGCTGACCCGCGAGGGCGCGGGCTACGGCGCGCCGGTCGCGCTCGCGCCCGGCAGCTGGCGTGTCGCCCTAAGCATCAAGGGCGGTGAGGGGCCCTGGCAGGCGGTCGCGCCGCTCTGGGTGCCGAAGCCCAAGGGCGACGCCGGCTGATGCCCTTCGAGGCCGCAGCGGAGCGTGGGGCACCGTCGGGCTGCTGTGCCGCTGGCGCGGCCGCGGCGCTTGCCGGAACAGCGTCGTCGGGCGACGGCGCGGCCCGCTTCGTGCGGGCGGAGGGCGAGGGGCGGGCGCGGCTCGACCTGCTGGTGCCGACGATCCACTGCCCCGCCTGCATCTCCACGCTCGAGCGCGGCCTCGCGCCCCTGCCCGGCGTGCTGAGCGCACGCGTGAACCTCACCGCCAAACGCCTAACGCTGCTCTTCGACCCGGACGCGCAGGCGCCCGCCGCACTGGTAACCGCCGTCGAGCGGCTCGGCCACGAAGCGCGGGCCTATGACGCGGAGGCTATGGCCGCGCTCGAACGCGATGCGCCTGGCCGTGCGCTCCTCGCCCGCATCGGGGTCGCAGGCTTCGCGATGATGAACGTGATGCTGCTCTCCGTCGCCGTCTGGTCCGGTGCGGAGGGGGCGACGCGGGACATGCTGCACTGGATCTCAGGCCTCATCGCCTTGCCCGCCATCGCCTTCGCCGGGCGCCCCTTCTACGCCGGCGCCGCCCGCGCCCTGGCGTCGGGACGGCTGAACATGGACGTGCCCATCACCGTCGCCATCTGGCTCGCGGCGGGCGTGTCCCTCCACGAGACCATCATCGGCGGCGAACACGCCTATTTCGACGCGGGCATCGGCCTGGTCTTTTTCCTCCTCATCGGCCGCTATCTGGACCATCGGACGCGCGCCCGCGCCCGCTCCGCCGCCGCCGAACTGGCCACGCTGGCCGCACGTTCCGCCACGCGCCTGCGGGACGACGGCTCGCGCGAGGCAGTCGCCATCGAGGCCGTCTCCCCCGGGGATCTCCTCGCCATCGCCCCGGGCGAGCGCGTGCCGGCGGACGGGTGCGTCGAGACTGGCCGCTCGGATATCGACCGCTCGATGGTCACCGGGGAGAGCGTGCCGGAACCCGCCGGGCCCGGCGAAACAATCCACGCCGGCATGCTGAACCTTACCGGCCCCCTCACCCTGCGCGTGACCGCGACGGGCGAGGCCACGATGCTGGCAGGGATCGCCCGGCTGGTGGAGGCGGCGGAGCACGGGCGCTCGCGCCTCGATGCCTGGGCGGATGTGGCGGCGCGCCAATACGCCTGGTCGGTCCATGCCATGGCCACGGCAGCCTTCGCAGGCTGGCTGTGGTGGACGGATGGGGACATGCACCGGGCGATCATGATCGCCGCCGCTGTCCTCATCATCACCTGCCCCTGCGCCCTCGGCCTTGCCGTGCCGGCGGTCCACGCCACCGTCTCAGGGCGCCTGTTCCGCAAGGGCATTTTCCTCAAGGACGGCGCGGCGCTAGAGCGCTTGGCAGATGCGGACACGGTCGTCTTCGACAAGACCGGCACACTGAGCGAAGGCCGCCCCAGCCTTGCCGATGCCAATGGGGCGAGCGCTGAGGACTGGGCCGTCGCCGCTGCACTGGCACAAACCTCCCGCCACCCGCTCGCCCGCGCGCTGGCCACCGCGGCGGGGGCGCGCAACGTCGTGCCTGCACCGCTCGACGCGATCTCCGAGCACCCCGGGGACGGGATGGAGGGGCGCGGACCCGAAGGGCCCTGCCGCCTCGGCCGGGCGGACTGGGCGGCGGCCGCGTCAGCGGATGCGTCGGTCGAGGACGCCCGCAGCACCGTCTGGCTCTCCCGTCCCGGCCGCCCGCCGGTCGCCTTCCGGTTCGAGGACCGGCTGCGGAGCGACGCGGCGGAGACGGTTGCAGGCCTCCGCGCCCGGGGCCTGCGCATCCTGCTCCTGTCCGGCGATGCCGAGGGTGCCGTGGCCGCTGCCGCGCGGGAAGCAGGGATCGGGGAGTACCGCGGCGCCCTCCGCCCCGCAGAGAAGCTGGCGGCGCTCGAAGCCCTGGCCGCCGGAGGCGCCCGCGTGCTCATGGTGGGGGACGGGATAAACGATGCCCCAGCGCTCGCCGCCGCGCATGTCTCGATTTCGCCTGCCGCGGGAGCGGATGTCAGCCGCGCCGCCGCCGCGCTCGTTTTCACTGGCGAGAAGCTCGGCGCCGTCACCGACGCTCTCGATGCAGGGCGCACCGCGCAGGCCCGCGCCCGGCAAAACTTCGCGATGGCTGCTCTCTACAATGTAGTCGCCGTCCCGGTGGCGCTCGCGGGGCTCGTGACGCCGCTCATCGCAGCGCTCGCCATGTCCGGCTCCTCCATCGTCGTCACCCTCAACGCCCTCCGGCAAAGCCGCGTCAGGAGACCGGACGCATGACGATCCTCGGCATTCTCATTCCAGCCTCCCTGCTCCTCGGCGGCCTCGGCCTCGCCGCCTTTCTCTGGAGCCTGCGCAGCCAGCAATACGACGACCTGGAAGGCGAGGCAGCACGCATCCTCCTCGACGAAAACGACCGGCGCCCACGCTGAAGGTCTCGTCCCAGCGCCAGCCTGCCGCTGGCGGGGCGTCCCTGAGACAACTGTCAACAACTGGCCTGGTCCTCAGGAAGTAGGGGTTTATCCCGCGATTTCTGAGCTCAGGCGACTAGACGCGCTGTTCACGAAGTGACTGCGGTCTCAGCAACTTCGACGAGCACGGCGGCGTAGAAGGTCAGGCTGGCAGCGAGGACGTGGGCGTGCCAGATGGCGTTCTGGTAGGGCAGGCGGTCCCAGAGGTGGAAGGCGACCCCCAGCGTGTAGAGCCCGCCGCCCGTGCAGATCAGCACGAGCCCGGCAGTACTGATCTCGGTAAGGATCGGTCCGCCGACGAAGACAACCGCCCAGCCCATGGCGAGGTAGAGCGCGAGCCCGATCCAGGCGTGGGCGCGCGGATTGAGGAGAACCAGGGCCACGCCCAGGATCGCCGCGGTCCAGATACCGATCAGGATCGTGCCCGCCTCGGCCCCGCCCAGCAGCACGGCAAACGGCGTGTAGGTGCCCGCGATCTTCACGAAGATGGCGCCGTGGTCGAAGCGCCTGAGGAGCGCCTTGGCGCGCGGGTGGTGAACGAGATTGTAGGAGGCCGAGAAGGCAAACATCGCAATGAGCGAGAGACCATAGATCACTGCCGCCGCAACCACCGTGAAGCTGCCGTGCCAGACGGCGGCGAGCGTGACCATCACCGGCACCGCAATCAGCGCCAGAAGCACGCCCGCGGCATGCACCACCCCGTCGGCGATCAGCTCGCCGCGGGTGTAGGATTTGAACTCCGGTAGCTTCGCCGCTGCGGCCACCCCGCATCCCTCCTCCTGCATATCGCCCTTTAACGGTGTGCCGAAAGCGGGCGAGGTACAAGGGAAGACCGGGCGGTTCTCCTTCAAAGGCTCGCGAGAAAACCCGATATGACACGCCCGAGCGCTGCGGGCTGCTCGACGCAGGGTATGTGGCCGGCGTCCCGGATCAGCTCGAAGCGGCAGCCGGGGATGAGTTCGGCGGTCTGGCGGACAAGCTCCGGCGGCGTTGAGCCGTCCGCCTCGCCGCAGATCGCCAGCGACGGCACGGTCAGCCGCGCGGCCTCGGCGCGGTAGTCCGCATCGCGGATGGCGCGGCAGGTGGCGAGGTAGCCCGCCGCCGGGGTGCGAAGCATCATGTTGCGCCATGGCTCAAGGCCAGGCGCATGGGCTCTGAACGCCGGGGTGAACCAGCGTTCCATCGTCGCGTCCGTCAGCGCGGCGATCCCACCCGCCTCGATCGCGGCGATGCGGTCATTCCACATCTGCTCCGTGCCGATCCGAGCGGCGGTGTCGCACAGGACGAGAGCGCGCACGCGCGAGGGATGCCGCGTCGCCAAGGCCTGGGCGATCAGCCCACCGACGGAGAGGCCGACGATGACGGCGGTCTCCACGCCCATCGCCGCCATCAGCGCATCGAGATCGTCGGCGAGATCCTGAATGCTCCACCCCTCTTCGGGCAGGCTGGAGAGGCCGTGCCCTCGCTTGTCGTAGCGCAGATGGCGCCAGCCTTCGGGCAGATGTGGCAGCAGCGGATCCCAGGCGCGGAGATCGGTGCCGAGAGAGTTGGAGAAGACGATGGCGGGCGCGTCTTTCGGGCCGGCGAGCGCCGCGTTGAGGATGACGCCGTTAACGCTTACGCCCTGCACCATGTGCCCCTCCAGCGGCCGTCTCGTCGTTACAGAGTGACGCTCGCAGCAAGGCTACGAGCAGGCAATACGGGATAGATTTCAGGATGAGACTGAGAGGCCGCAGCGCGCGCCGCGTTAACCCTCCTTTAATCCCTCGGCCATAATTAGGACGGCGAGATCACCGGGCAGGGTGATCTCGCCGTGAGGGAAAGTACAAAGACTAGAGCAACTCGGGGACACAAGCGCGGCTGACCATGTGGTCCCTAGTCAGCCGCTCCCATAACAGCACTTACGCACGCCACCCCCTTCTGGTGAGGGTTGCCCCTTAGATACAAGAAACCGTCGCATCAGGCGACAGGTTTTCGGATTGGACGCACGTATATCGCACCAGCTGAAACGCACACTTTGGTGCGGACTTTAAGTTCATCGCGCTAACAGTATGCACTGCCGCTTTTTTCCCCAATGCATACAGAAACTCACAATCTGTTCCAAATTGACACGGAAGATTGCCGTTAACCTTTTACGGATGGCGCAACCCGCCATTATCTTCAATGAATGCAACAATATCGTCTACTCCTGCTTCATTCTTTATCATTGCGAAAAGATATGGTCGGTCGCCGCGCATCCTGCGCGAATCATCGTCCATAATGGTTAACGAGGCGCCGACCGCGTCAGCGATGTCGATCTTGTTGATGACCAGTAAATCGGAACGCGTAATGCCCGGCCCGCCCTTGCGTGGAATCTTGTCCCCAGCACTCACGTCGATCACGTAGATCGTTAGATCGGCGAGTTCAGGGCTGAAGGTTGCGGAGAGGTTGTCGCCGCCGCTCTCGATCAGGACGATTTCAAGATCGGGGAATGCCGACACGAGCTCGGCGATGGCCGCGAGGTTGATAGACGCGTCCTCGCGGATCGCGGTGTGCGGGCAACCGCCGGTCTCGACGCCGCGAATGCGCTCCAGCGGCAGGGCCTGCGCGCGCATCAGGAACTCTGCATCCTCGCGGGTATAGATGTCGTTGGTGATGGCCGCGATGGAGTAGCGCTCGCGCAACCGCTTACAGAGCGCAGCGGTGAGCGTTGTCTTGCCGGATCCCACCGGCCCGCCAATGCCGATGCGGAGGGGGCCGTGGGGCGAGCGCGGGCGCTCAAGCTCGGGCAGCGGTGCAGTATCGGGCGGGGTCATGTGCGGAACAGCCTCGTATGCAGGGTCTCGTGCCGCATCGCGGCAATGTCACCACGAAAGCATGCGCTTCCATGGGCGTCGAGGGGGTTGGCGCTTGCGGCCGCAGCTGCGGCCTGAGCCTCAGCAGCGACACGCGCGATGACAGGCAGGAGCGCCTGCACAACCCGCTGCGCCTCCGTCTGCCCGAGGGGCACGAGACGCACGGCCGCGCTGACGAGGTTCGTCGCGAAGGCCTGCAAGGCAAGCGGCAGGAGCGCTGCGAGAGGGATGCCGCAAGCCCGGGCGGCACGGCCGAGGGCGACGGGATAGGGCAGCGCCGGATCGTCGCCCAACGGCCCGGTATAGGCCGCAACGGTAACGGCGGCGAACGCACGGCCCTGCGCCTCCGTCTCGGTCAGCCGTTCGGCGCTGGTGGCGAGCGCGCGGGCATGCTCGGCAGGCGCATCGCTTTCCGGCCACGTCCAAGCTTCCGCGATCAACAGTGCTTCCGAACGGCCGCTGCCATGCTGCAGCAGCGCCGTGATCCAGGTTTCGAAACTGGCGGTATCCGTGATGTCCCCCGCCGCGATGGCCTGCTCGAGCCCATGACTGTAAGCGAAGGCGCCCGTGGGGTAGCCGGGGGAGAGCCAGGCCTGCAGGAGGGCGGCGGCCCCAGGGTTCAGCGCCGTCTCGCTCGGATCGGGCGCCTCGGTTCCGGGCGCGGCACCGGGCTCAGCCATGGCGGTGGGGGATGTGGGCGTTCGGGTCGTCATGCGCGCTCGCCCCGTGGTGGTGACCATGGGTGCGGCCGTGGCCATAGGCGCCGCCCTCGGGCGTGAAGGGCGCATCGACCGGCATGAGCGTTGCACCGAGGCGGGTGAGCATGTCCTCCAGCACATGATCCCGACGGATCAGCAGATGGTCCACCCCGATGGCGCAAGGGGTGTGGCGGTTGCCGATATGCCAGGCGAGGCGGGCGAGCGGCTGGCCTTGGCCAGCGCGCACTTCCGTGAGCGGCTCGGGGGCTGCGCGGATGCGGAGGGCACGGCCATCCTCAAGAAGTAGCGCGTCGCCCTCCCCTAGTTCCTGCGCCTCGGCCAGGTCCATGAGCACCTGTTCCCCGGCAGCGGTGGTGAGCACGGCGCGGCGGCGGTAGCGCTCATCATAGGGCAGGGTGACCTCATCGGCGGCGGCGGGCGCGTCCGCGGCGCGGGCGAGCGCGAGGGCTCTGATCATGATGGGGTCTCCGTCGCCGTTCCCAGTCCCGGTCCGCTCTCAACCCCGATCGACTGGTCGCGGACTGACGAGGGCGATGCCGGCGAAGAGCATGGCGAGGGCGAGCCAAACCGTCCAGCCATGGCGTTCATCGAGAAAGGCCATGCCGGCGAGCACGCCCGTGCCGGTGACGATGTAGCCAACCTGGCTGGTGAACACCACGCCACCCTGACGGATCAGCCAGACATAGCCGAGATAGGCGAAGATGTTGAGCACTGTGCAGGCGAGGAGCGCGCCCTCCGCCGCCCAGCCGGCCCCGCCCGGTATGGGCACGGCGCCGAGGGCGAGGGCGGGCGGCAGCAACATGAGCGTGGCGGCGAGGAGAAGGCCGCACCCCGTCTCGAGCGGGCCGATATCCGCGGGCTGGTAGCTGGCGATGATCACGTTCTCGCCGGCATAGGCGAGGGCGGCGAGCAGGGGCAGGATCATCCAGGCCGCGAGGCCCCAGCCGGGCAGCGCCGCCTCGGGCCCGATGAGCAGCAGGATGGCCGTGAAGCCGAGCGCGACACCCGCGAGGCGCTTCGCTTCCGCCCGCTCGAGGCCCATGGGCAGGGCGAGGAGGACCGTGAGCATCGGGACAGTGGCGATGATGATCGAGGCGATACCGACGGAGAGATGGCGGATCGCCTCGTAGCTGAGCGTGGCCGGGAAGGCGGTGCCGAGGAGACCACAGACCGCGTAGAAGACGAGATGCCGCTGGGTGAGCGGCAGCCGGCGCCCGGTGAGCCGCAGGGCCGCGAGTGCTACGCCGGCACCGACCATGGCCTGCCAGGCCGCGGCGCCCAGCGGCTCGATCGCGCCGGACATGGCGATCTTCGAGAAGAGCTGGCTGAGGCCCCAGGCGCTACCGATGGCGAGGAGAGCGCCCCAGAGGATCAGCGGCGGCAGCCCTGCCTTCCGCCCGCCGGCAGGCACGGGAGCGGCATCGAGGGCGGTGGGCAGGGTCATGCGGCCTCGGCGCTGAGTGGCTTGACGTCGACGCCCACGCTGAGCGTCTGCGGGCCGCCGCCGACGACGAGACCGGAGACGGGGCTGACATCAGCAAAGTCCCGCCCCCAGGCGAGGGTGATATGATCGAGCCCCGGGACGATGTCGTTGGTCGGGTCGAAATCGACCCAGGAGAAAACCGGGTCCCACACCGCGAGCCAGGCATGGCTGGCATCGGCACCTTCGAGGCGGGGCTGACCCTCCGGCGGCAGGGTGCGGAGGTAGCCCGAGACGTAACGCGCCGGCAGGCGGAAGGCGCGGAGGGCCGCGAGCATCACATGCGCGAAGTCCTGGCAGACGCCCCGCTTTGCCCCGAAGCTCTCGGCCGGCAGCGTGTCGGCCCCCGTGGCGCCGGGCACGTATTCGAAATCGGTGTAGATGCGGCTCGTAAGCTCCATGGCCGCGGCGAGGAGGGGGCGGCCGGGCGCCAGGCTCTCCGCGGCGTAGGCGCGGATGGCGTCATCGGCCTTGGTCATCTCGCTCGGGAAGGCGAAGGGCGCGGCGGCGGGCACCGGCGGGGCGTTACCGCGGCCGAGGGCCTGATCGCGCACCTGCTCCCAGGGTGCGCCCGCCTCGAAGATGAACTGCGAGGGGGCCTGACGCTCCACCCGGCTGGTGGCGGTGATCGTCAGCGCACCGTGCGGGCGGGAGACGGTGGCGACATGGGCGCGGTTGCCGAACATGTCCGTCTCCGCCGTGATCGCTTCCGTACGCGGATCGATCTCGATGCGCGTGGCGTGGACGCGCTGCTCATCCGTCTCCCGCGGGGTGAGGCGGAGGAGGTGCTGGGAGAAGGCCGCGCTGCGGGCGTAGCTGTAGGTGGTGGTGTGCCGGACTTCGTAGAGCATCAGCCCCGCTCCCGCCCGATGGGGCCCTCATGCTCGGCCCGGCCGCTGTGCTGGAGGGCGACGGGCACCTCGGAATGGGCGAAGAAGCCGCGGCCCAGCAGATCGGAGATCTCCGAGAGGTCCTTCCGGCAGCGGGACATGAGCCCCGCCAGGGTCCGGCGCACGCCGTCATCGTCCGTCTGCGCCATCGTGTCCGCATCGAGGAGGCGGAGTTCCGTCAGCAACGAAAGCGCGCGGCGATGCTCCGGCCGGCGATAGGGGCCATCCTTCGGGAGTTCTGCCAGCACCGCCTCGAGGCGGGTGAGCTGGAAGGCGAGGGCGCGGGGGTTCGCCTCGTCGAGCACCAGGAGGTCGAGCACCGCCGCGGCGCGTGGCATCATCATGTACCGGTTGCGGTAGGCGGAGCTTGAATCGGAGATCACGAGCCAGGCGCGGAGGGTGGATTCTTCGTTGGGAAGCTCCCCGCCCGCCAGCCGTTCGGCCACGCGCGCGGCCTCCATCCCCCGCTCGATCCGCCGGCCGATCTCGAGGAAGCGCCAGGCGTAGTTGCGGGTGAGGTTCTCCTGCGCGGCGCCGGAGAAGGCGGCGAGGTTGCGCACCGCATCCTCGATAAGCCGCAGGAGCTCCGCGGACTGGCGAAGATCGAGCCCCTCGCGCCAGCGCGGGTCCGACGACAGCCGGTCGATATACCGCCAGCCTTCCTCCGAGATCGACATGCGGGCGCGGACGGCGCCGGAGCGGAGCGCCGAGAGCGTGGCGGGCAGGCCGAAGGGCTCCGCCTCGTCGTTGACGAGCCGGCGCACCGCGTCCCGGAACGCCTGGGGCGGGGTGAGATCCGGCCGCTCGGTCGCGTGCGTGCTGACGATGCGGAGCAGGAGTTCCGGGTCGGCGTCGATCCGGTTGCCCGAGAGGTAGCGGCGGAGGCAGACGCTGAGGAGGCGAAGGGTCGCCTCCGCCCGCTCCGTGTTCCGGCCGAGCCAGAACACCTCGTCCGCCACGCGGGAGAGGAGGTCCCGCCCCGTGCGGCGGAGGTGGCCGGTGGCGAGACGGTCCGCCAGAAGGCTGCGGGAGGGCTCGGAGGGTTGGTCGTCCGCATTGGCAAGCACCCAGACATCCTTGCCGAAGCCGAGCGCAGGGATCGGGCCGCCCGGCGGGATCTCGGCGGCGACACCGGCGGGGGCGACGGACCATTCCTCGCCCGTCCAGCAGGCGAAGACGCGCATCATCCAGGGCGCCGCCGCCACGCGACCGTCCCGCAATACAGGGGTCTCGGCCAGTGCGGGGATGCGGAGGGCGATATGCGCTTCCGGGTCGTCCTCGAAGAGCGCCTCCAGCGCCGCCGCCTCGACCGGGGCGGGCGGATCGTCGGCGCGCCGGCGGCGGGTGAGCGGCTCGATCGACCAGGCATCGGGGCCGGTGCCGAGGGGGCCTGCACGCAGCTCCTCCTGCGCCGCCGGGTCTCCCAGCCATAGGCAGGGCGCATCCGCGAGCGTCAGATCCTCCCCAAGCAGCCGGCCTGCGATGGCATGGGCGAAGGGTGCGAGCGCACGATGGGCAAGGACCGAAGAGCCGGCGGCGTTGCCAAGGGTAAGCGCGCCGGAGCGGACGGCGAGGCTGAGGGCCGGAGCGCCGGGGGCGGCCGTGCGCTGGCGGTGGAGGGCGTCCACCGACACGTCGGGCACCCCGCGCAGCATCACGTCGATCTTCTTCAGGCCATCGAGCGTTTTAACGAAGGCCGCACCCTCGCGCACCGTCACGTCCCCGGGTTCGACGAGCGCGGCGTTGAGGTAGCGCGCGAGATAGGCGTGGGAGAAGAAGCGCGGATCCCGCTCCCCACCCGTGAGGAGCGCGAGGCGGCCTTCCCAGCCGGTCAGGCTGTCGAGCAGTTCCTGGAAGCGGGCATAGTGCGAAGCGACGCGGCGGACGCCGAGGTCGAGGAACGGCTCGGCGAAGCTCTGGCTCGTCGCGATGCGGTTCGCGATCTGCCACCCGTCGCCCAGCGGCGCGTCGAGCCGGTCGGCCAGCACCACCCACTCGCCGCTTGCCGTGCGCGCGATATCGGCTTCGTAGACATAGGTGTAGCGAGCCGGGGGCGTCTCCCACCCGGCGCAATGGGCGGCGAAGGCGCGGCTGCCGTAGATCATGCCCGGCGGCAGGATGCCTTCAGAGAGAAGGCGGCCATGCCCCTGCTCGGGCGCGCCGTAGACGTCCGCGAGGGCAGCCTCGGCGAGGCGGGCGCGCTGGATGATCCCCGCCTCGATCGCCTGCCAGTCCGTGGCGGAGATGACCACGGGCAGCGGGTCCGCCGCGGTGCTGGCATCGGGGCCGAGTGAGAAGGCGATGCCGCTTTCGGCGCGCGCGCGCTCAAGCTCCCGCGCCGTCGCGGCCAGCCCCTCGGGCCCCGCCGCCTCCATCCATCCGATGAGCCCGCGCCAATGGGGCCGGACGCTGCCGTCGGGCGCCATGGCTTCATGGTGCACCCCGCCCCGCGGGCTGAGGGACAGCCAGCGCTCGGCAGCGGCGATGGGGCCCGAGAGGACCATGGCGGCTCGTCTCCAACTGGCCGGGATGCGCCCGGCGAAGGCGGATCGCCTCGCCGATCAAGGCGGCGATCTTTCGGCGATGTCGTGGCGCTCAGCCCTGCCGGCGCAGGTCGAGCGTCAGCGGAAAGTCCGGGCTCATCCGCGGCGCCCTGGGCTCGTAGGCGCCGGGGTTGTGCCCCATGGCCTGGAAGCGCGCCATGCGCCGCCCCTCGGCCTCGAGATCGTTCACAGGCTGCGTCTCCGAGCTGCGCCCGCCGGGGTGCGCCACGTGGTAGACGCAGCCGCCGACCGACCGACGCGACCATGTATCGTAAAGATCGAAGGTCAAGGGCGCGTGAACCCCGATGGTGGGGTGGAGGCTCTGCGCCGGCTGCCAGGCGCGGAAGCGGATGCCCGCCACGGCCACGTCACGCCGTTCGGTCTGCGAGAGCGGGACGACATAGCCGTTGCAGGCAAGCTGGTAGCGGTCGCTCAGTTCGCCGGTGACCTTGAGCTGCAGGCGTTCGAGCGAGCTGTCGACATAGCGGGCCGTGCCGCCGATGGCGCCGGTCTCGCCCAGCACGTTCCAGGGCTCCACGGCGGCGCGCAGCTCGAGCGTGATGTCGCGGTACTTCACGTCGCCGAGGAGGGGGAAGCGGAACTCGAACTGGGCACGGAACCATTCCGGATCGAAATGGATGCCGAGACCGCGGCGAAGATCGTCGAGCACCTCGAGGAAGTCGGACCACACGTAATGGGGCAGCATGAAGCGGTCGTGCAGCCGGGTGCCCCAGTGGATCGGCGCCGTCCGCCGCGGCTCCCGCCAGAACCAGGCGATGAGGGCGCGGAGGACGAGGGACTGCGCCATGGCCATGCGGGGGTGCGGCGGCATCTCGAAGGCGCGGAACTCGACGAGGCCAAGGCGCCCGGTGGGCCCGTCCGGCGAGTAGAGCTTGTCGATGCAGATCTCGGCGCGGTGGGTGTTGCCGGTGAGGTCGGTCAGCAGGTCCCGGAAGACGCGGTCCACGAGCCAGGGCGGCGGATTGGGGCCGGCTTTCTCGGCTTCGGCTAGCGCGATCTCGAGCTCGTAGAGAACATCCTGCCGCGCTTCGTCGAGCCGGGGGGCCTGGCTGGTCGGGCCGATGAAGATGCCGCTGAAGAGATAGCTGAGCGAGGGATGCGCCTGCCAGTAGCGGACGAGCGAGGCCAGGAGATCGGGGCGGCGCAGGAACGGGCTGTCCGCCGGCGTCATGCCGCCGACGACGATGTGATTGCCGCCACCGGAGCCGACCATGCGGCCATCATGCAGGAACTTCACGGTCTCGAGGCCGCAATGGCGGGCGGCTTCGTAGAGCGTCTCGGTGATCTCGGTCTGGTGGCCCCAGTTATGGGCGGGCTGGATGTTGACCTCGATGACGCCCGGGTCCGGCGTCGCCTTGATCACGTTGAGGCGGTAGTCGCTCGGCGGGGCATAGCCGTCGATATGCACGGGCTGGCCGAGGGAGGCCGCCGCCTCCTCCACCGCCGCGACGAGGTCGACATAGGCGTCCGCGCTCGGCACGGGCGGCAGGAAGACGCTGAGGATGCCGTTCTTTGGCTCGACGGTGATCGCGGTGCGCACCGTCTCGGTGATGATGGCGCGCATCGGGTCGAAACCCGCAGGGGCGCCGACGGTGCCCGAGGTTGCGGGGCCGAGCCCGGCGCGCGGATCGGGCAGGGGCGGGCGGAGATGGAGGCCTTCGGGGCCGGCATCCTCTCCTTCCGCCGCGCCTTCGCCGAAGCGGGCCTGCCGGCGGATTTCGGTTGGCGGCAGGGCGCCGCGGCTCGCAAAGGGGTCGAGCTGGTGCAGGAACGGGTACTCGCCCTCGGGCACGAAGGGCAGCGAGGTGAGCGGCAGGCGGTAGCCCCCGGGGGCATCGCCCGGGGCGAGGAACATGCGGCCCCGACGGGTGCGCCACTTCTCGGTGGCCCAGCGGTAGCGGCGGCGAGGCCCGCGGCGCGCCGTGGCCTGGCTTTGCGCGAGCTGGCAGGGGAGCACGACGCAGGTCGGCTTACCCAATCCCCGCTCGAAGGCCTGGATCATCTGGCGACGCTCCAGCGGATCCTCGAGATTGTTCTCTGCGGGATCGAGGTTCACCGGCAGGCGGCCTTCCTGAAAGATGTAGAAGGCCGGATCCTCAAAAGCGGGCTCTGCGGTGCCGTCGGGCAATTCCAGCGCTTCGACGAGTGCATCGGCCAGCCGTTCCGCATCCTTGACCGTGGCGGCCCCGGGCGCCTCTGGCGCGATGAGCGCGGGGTCCTGCCAGAGCGGCAGACCGTCCACCCGCCAGTAGAGCCCGAAGGCCCAGCGGGGCAGCTGCTCGCCCGGGTACCACTTGCCCTGGCCGTAATGGAGCACGCCATGGGGGGCGAAGGCGGCGTGGAGGCGGCGCATCAGCTTGTCGGCGTAATGCCGCTTGGTGGGGCCGACAGCGCCGGTGTTCCACTCATCCGCATCCCGGTCGGCCGCGGCGACGAAAGTGGGCTCGCCACCCATCGTGAGACGCACATCGTCGGCGGCGAGGCGCGCATCGACCGCATGGCCCGCCGCATCGATCTGGGCCCAGGCCTCATCGGTGAAGGGCAGCGTGATGCGCGGCTCCTCCCGCACGCGGCTGACTTCCATGTGATGCGCGAAGGTGACCTCCGCCGGCTCATGGCCCCCGGTGATAGGTGCTGCGGAGGCCGGGGCGGGCGTGGCGGCGAGCGGAATGTGCCCTTCCGCCGCGAAGAGCCCGGAGGTTGGGTCGAGCCCGATCCAGCCGGCGCCGGGCGCATATATCTCGCACCAGGCGTGGAGATCGGTGAAGTCGGCATCGGGACCGCTCGGCCCGTCCACCGCCTTCACATCCGGTGTGAGCTGGATGAGGTAGCCGGAGACAAAGCGGGCGGCGACGCCGAGGCGGCGCATGAGATGGACGAGCAGCCAGCCGCTATCGCGGCACGAGCCGAGCGCTTTCTCCAGCGTCTCCTCAGGCGCCTGAACGCCGGGCTCCATGCGGATGGTGTAGCCGACGGTGCGGTAGACGGCCTGATTGATCTCCACCAGCCAGTCGATCGTGCTCTCGTTCTTGCGGGGCAGGCTGGCGAGGAAGGCCTCGAAGCGGGGGCCGTAGCTCGGGTCGAGCTCGAAATAGGGGTTCAGGTCCTTCTTCAGCTCGGCGCCATAGTCGAAGGGGAAGGTCTGCGCATGGTCCTCGAGGAAGAAGTCGAAGGGGTTCACGGCAGCCATGTCGGCGACGAGGTCGACGGTGACCTCGAAATGGTCGACCTTCTCCGGGAAGACTGCCCGGGCGAGGTAGTTGCCGAACGGGTCCTGCTGCCAGTTGAGGAAGTGGCCCTCGGGCGCGACCTTCTGGCTGAAGGAGAGGATCTTGGTGCGCGAATGCGGGGCGGGACGCAGGCGGATGACCTGCGGGCCTAGGGAGATGCGCTTCTCGTATGTGTAGGTCGTGCGGTGGGTGATCGCCGCGTTGATGCTCATCCCTGCCCCCTCAGGCCAGTTGCGACGTCGCTCCGCCAATCCGCTTACGGTGCGGTGCAGCGTTGCGGGCTGTCAATCACGGTGCGATGACGGGGTAGCGGCCTTGTGTCTCCGCCGCGGGCGGGTCGCGGCGGGGCCACAGCGGGATGATCGGGAGGATGCAATGGACGTGATCAAGAGCGGCGCGCGGCCAACGAAGCGGGGCCCGGCCGAGTACTTCACCGGCGAGGTGTTTCAGGACCCCATCATCGAAGCGCCCGCGCCTGCGCGCATTCGTGCCGTGGTCGTGCACTTCATGCCCGGCGCGCGGACGAACTGGCACACCCATCCGCTGGGTCAGACCCTGCGCGTCCTCTCAGGCGTAGGCCGTGTGCAGAAGGAGGGCGAGGGTGTCCAGGAAATTCTGCCCGGTGATACCGTGTGGATCCCGCCTGGGGAGCGGCACTGGCATGGCGCGGCGCCCGGGCATGCGATGACGCATCTCGCGATGCAGGAATTCGACGCGGAGGCAGGCAACCACATTGCCTGGGCCGAACCGGTTTCAGATGAGGATTATGCCGCCGACCCGCAGTAGCGGGCGGGCGGCGGAGGGACCGTGATCAGTAGCGCTGGCAGGTGCCGAGGCCCTTGCGCGTGAAGCCCTGATCCTCGGCACGGAGATGCGTGCTGAAGCCACCGCCCACATGGGCGTTGACCCGCATCTCGAAGCCCGAGCAGCGTAGGGAAGCCACCGGGGCGCCGTCATCAGGATCGCCGCTGTGACGCTCGACGCAGGAGAGGGGCCGATCCGCCTCCGCGGAGCCGATCGTCCGCATCACGTAGCAGCTGCCGCTGCTGGTCTCATACCCGGCGGCTGCCTGCACATCGGGGTGGCGGCAGGTCTGCGACGGATCGCTCACGAGCGCGAACTGATCGGTGAAATCGGGGCGGGTGCTGCTGAAAAGGGTGTCGGCATCGCGTAGGCTCGCGCTCTGCTCCTCGCAAAGCAGGGCGGTGGGGGGAACCGCGGCGCGAAGCTCGTCCAGGTCCGTCGCCTGCTGACGCGCATCGACGGAAACGGCCAAAAAGACGAACCCTGTGACGGCCGACACACTGACTGTTTGTTTCCACATCGTATTAACCACTACTCTGGTACAGAACTCTCACATGGAAAGTACTCTCACGCGGTGCCGCCTGCATAGCACCAACGTGGCTTCTCGCGTTCTCGTTGTGGAGATCGAGTAATGGAGGGTCAGGCCGGGACGAAACATGCCCCAAAATGACCCCTTAATCATGCCGTGTTTTTGCCTTATTCATCCCCTGCTCGAACCACTCAACCGTAAGTTACAGATTAATGATTCGTTACCAGCGTCCGGGATCGCGCTTCATGCGTTGATCGCACGCTGGCGAGCTCCTATGGCTCTCATCGTGCTGCAACGCGCAAAGCCCGAGGAGCGCGCATGTCACTGACCGTCCAGCCCCTGGCCATTCCCGCAGTGCGTGTCCTCACCCCAACCCGCCATGGCGACGACCGGGGGTTCTTCTCGGAGACCTGGAACCGGCAGCGCTTCGCCGATGCCGGGATCGATCTCGACTTCGTGCAGGACAACCACGCCCGCTCGGCGGAGCGCGGTACGGTGCGCGGCCTTCACTTCCAGACCCCGCCCTTCGGGCAGGACAAGCTGGTGCGCGTGGTCCGCGGCAGCATCCTCGATGTTGCGGTCGACCTTAGGACAGGGTCCCCAACCTATGGACAGCATGTGAGCGCGGTCATCTCCGCGGAACTCGGTAACCAGATCCTCGTGCCCGTCGGTTTCGCCCACGGCCTCGTAACGCTCGAACCCGGGACGGAGGTGCTCTACAAAGTGAGCGGCTTCTACGCGCCGGAGCACGACAAGGGGCTGCGCTGGAACGATCCGGCGCTGGGGATCGATTGGGGGATCGACGAGGGCGAGGCGATCCTTTCGGCGAAGGACAAGGTGCAACCGATGCTCGCGGATCTACCGGCCTACTTCGACTATGAGGGGAACTGAGGCATGCGCGTCATCGTCACCGGGGGTGCCGGCTTCATTGGCTCGGCACTCGTGCGCTACCTCGCCGGCGCGGGGCTCGCGGAGGTTTGGGTCGTGGATGCGCTGACCTATGCGGGCAGCCGGGAAACGCTGGCGCCTGTCGAGGGCAAGTTCACCTTTGTCCATTCAGACGTTCGTGACCGGGCGGCGATGACACAGCTGATCGCGGAGGTTGCGCCCGACGCGATCATGCACCTCGCCGCCGAGAGCCATGTGGACCGGTCGATCGACGGGCCCGGCGATTTCATCAGCACGAACGTGACCGGCACCTTCACTCTGCTAGAGGCCGCGCGCGCCTGGTGGCAGGGGCTGGATGAAGCGCGGCGCACAGCCTTCCGCTTTCACCATGTGAGCACCGATGAGGTCTATGGCACGCTCGGCGCCGAGGGGCTGTTTACCGAAACGACGCCCTACGCGCCGAACTCCCCCTACTCCGCCTCGAAGGCCGCATCGGACCACCTGGTGCGCGCCTGGCATCACACCTACGGCTTTCCGGTGGTCACCACGAACTGCTCGAACAATTACGGGCCTTATCATTTCCCCGAGAAGCTGATCCCGCTGGTGATCATCAACGCGCTCGAAGGCAAGCCGCTCCCGGTCTACGGTACCGGTGAGAATGTGCGGGACTGGCTGTTCGTCGAGGACCATGCCCGCGCGATCTGGGAGGTGTGCCGTCGCGGCCGTTTGGGCGAGGTCTACAATATCGGCGGGGAGGCGGAGCGGCAGAACATCGAGGTGGTGCGCGCGATCTGCGCCGGCCTCGACGAGCGCCTGCCCGAGGGGGCGCCGCGGGAGCGCCTGATCGAGTTCGTGACCGACCGGCCGGGCCACGACGCGCGCTACGCGATGGACATCTCCAAGATCCGGGCGGAACTGGGCTGGGCCCCCGCAGAAAGCTTCGAGAGCGGGCTTGGGCGCACGATAGACTGGTTCCTCGATAACCGTGCGTTTTGGGAGGCCATTCGCGCCCGGCGCTATGGCGGCCAACGCCTCGGCCTCGGAACAGCGAAGGCGGGCTGATGGTGGACCTGCTCGTTACAGGCGCTGCCGGCCAGCTCGGCTGGGAGGCGGTGCGCCGTGCGCCCGAGGCGGGCGTGACCGTCAGCGCCGTGGCGCGGCGGGACCTCGACATCACCGATCGCGCGGCCGTGCGGGCGCTGGTCGCGCGCCTGAAGCCCAGGGTCATCCTGAACGCTGCCGCCTATACGGCAGTCGACAAGGCGGAGGCGGAGCGGGACGCTGCCTTCGCCGTGAACGCCGAAGCGCCGGGCAATCTGGCGGAAGCGGCGGCGGAGAACGGCGCGGCGCTCATCCATATCTCGACCGATTACGTGTTCGATGGCGCGAAGGACGGTGCCTGGACCGAGGATGACGTTACGGCCCCCCTCGGCGCTTATGGCGAGAGCAAGCTGGCCGGCGAACGGGCAGTCGCTGAACGGTGCCCGCGCCACGCCACCCTGCGCACGGCCTGGGTCTACGGCGTGGAAGGCAAGAACTTCGTCCGCACCATGCTGCGCCTAGGCGCGGAGCGGGATGCGCTGCGCGTGGTGGCCGATCAGAAGGGCTCCCCCACCTTCGCCGGTGACCTTGCGGTGTGCTGTCTGAAGCTTGCCCAGAAGCTCGCAGTAACACCCGAGGGCGGGGAGGCATGGGGCATCTTCCACGCCGCGGGCCGGGGGGAGACCTCCTGGCATGGCCTCGCCGAGGCGGCCTTCGAACATGTGGCACCCCATACCGGCAAGCGCCCCAGCGTTGCCGCAATCACCACCGATGAGTACCCGACCCCGGCCAGGCGCCCTGCGAATTCAGTGCTGGATTGCGCGCGCCTCGCCCGGGTGCATGGTCTCGCGCTTCGCCATTGGCGCGTCGCCCTGGCCGAAATGCTCGACGAGACGCTGGCGCGTGAAAGGAGCTCCGCATGAAAGGCATCATCCTCGCCGGCGGCTCGGGCTCGCGCCTCTGGCCGGTCACGCGCGCCGTCTCGAAGCAGCTCCTGCCAGTCTACGACAAGCCGATGATCTATTACCCGCTCTCCACGCTCATGCTGGGCGGGATCCGCGAGGTGCTGATCATCACGACGCCCACTGACGCGCCTGCGTTCCGCGCGCTCCTTGGCGATGGCAGCCAGTGGGGTATCCACATCGAGTGGGCTGAGCAGCCCTCGCCGGATGGTCTAGCGCAGGCCTTCATCATCGGGCGCGAGTTTGTGGGCGACGACCCTGTAAGCCTTGTCCTCGGCGATAACATCTTCTTCGGCCACGGGCTGACGGAGGCGATCCGCTCCGCGGTCTCCCGCACTGACAGCAGCGGGGGCGCGACCGTCTTCGGCTATCAGGTGCGCGACCCCGAGCGCTTCGGCGTGGTGAGCTTCGACAGCGAAGGCCGGGCCGAGACCATCGAGGAGAAGCCGAGCCAGCCGAAATCCGACTGGGCGGTCACGGGCCTCTACGTCTACGACAACTCGGTGCTCGACATTGCGGCAGGCATCCGCCCCTCACCCCGCGGGGAGCTCGAAATCACCGACGTGAACGCGGCCTACCTGGCGCGCGGCGATCTCTTCGTGCAGCGCCTTGGCCGGGGCTTCACGTGGTTCGATACCGGGACGCATGACAGCCTCGCCAAGGCCACGGCCTTCGTCCAGATCACCGAGGAGGTGCAGCAACGCCGCATCGGCGTGCCCGAGGAGATCGCCTTCTCCCAGGGGTGGATCGATGCGGCAGAGCTGATGGCGCTCGGCGAGGCGCTGAAGAAGAACGGCTACGGTCAGTACCTGATGCAGCTCGCCCGCGAAGCCTGAGCATCGCTTAACCACCCCTCGCCACCCTTCCTTTACCTGCAGGCGGCACCTTGAAGGCGTCACTTGTTTGCGTGTGGGAGGTTCAAATGCACGTTGCGACCGAGGAAAAGAACGGCAGCATTGTCGTAACGCTCAAGGCACCGCGGCTGGATCACGCCGTGTCGAGCGCGTTCAAGGACTATGTCCTCAATCTCGAGGCCAAGGGTAAGGCTCTCGTACTCGATCTCAGCCATGTTGAGTTCATGGACTCGAGCGGGCTCGGGGCTCTGGTGGGCGTTCGAAAGCGGCTCGGCTGGTCCGCCAAGATCGTTCTGGCGGGCGTCCGCAGCCCGGTCTACCGGGTGTTCGAACTTGCGAAGATGACCGGCGTCTTCACGTTCTACACCTCGGTCGGTGCCGCCCTCTCGCGCACCGCGGGCGAGCACCGCGCTTGGGATCGCCGCCCAGCCCAGCGCGCCATGGCCGGCTGAGAGGGTCTCACTGGCCGGGATGACGGCAGGCGGCAGAAAGCCCCCGCCGCATCGGCAGAAGCCACCCCCTAGAGCACGTATCGCCTCAGATCCGATGCCTTGGCGAGATCGGCAAGCTGGGTCTCCACCATCGCCGCATCGACCGTTACCACCTCGCCCGCACGGTCCGGCGCCGTGAAGCTCAGCTCCTCGAGCACCCGCTCCAAGACGGTGTGGAGCCGCCGGGCGCCGATGTTCTCGACCTCCGCATTCACCTCGGCTGCAATACGCGCCAGCGCGGCCACGCCGTCCTCAGCGAAGGTGAGGTTCACCCCCTCCGCCTGCATCAGCGCCTCGTACTGCCGGGTGAGCGCGAAATCCGTATCAGTCAGGATCGCGCGGAAATCCGCTTCGGTCAGCGCCTGAAGCTCGACGCGGATGGGCAGGCGGCCCTGCAGCTCCGGCAGCAGGTCCGACGGCTTGGCGATGTGGAAGGCGCCCGAAGCGATGAAGAGGATGTGGTCCGTTTTCACCGAGCCGTGCTTGGTCGAGACCGTCGTCCCCTCGATCAGCGGCAGCAGGTCCCGCTGCACACCCTCCCGGCTCACATCCGCCCCCTGGCGCGAGGATGAGCTGGCTACCTTGTCGATCTCGTCGACAAAGACGATGCCGTTCTGCTCGACCAGCCGGATCGCGTCCCGCGTGATCTGCTCCTGATCGATCAGCTTGTCCGCTTCCTCGGCGATAAGCACCTCGTAGCTTTCGCGCACGCTCATCCGCCGCCGCTTCGTCCGCCCCGAGAAGGCCTTGCCGAAGATGTCGCCGAGGTTTGCCATGCCCCCCTGCGGCATGCCCGGGATCTCCAGCATCTGCATGGGGTTCGAGGTATCCGCCACCTCGAGCTCGATCACCGTGTCGTCGAGCTTGTTGTCCCGCAGCTTCTGGCGGAACGAATTGCGCGTGGTCTCCGAAGCCTGCTCGCCGACAAGCGCCACCAGCACGCGATCCTCCGCCGCCTGATGCGCCGTGGCCCGCAGCTCCGCGCGCTTCGCCTCCCGCGCCATCACGATCGCGGCCTCCACAAGGTCCCGCACGATCTGCTCCACATCGCGCCCCACATAACCCACTTCGGTGAACTTCGTGGCCTCCACCTTCAGGAAGGGCGCATTGGCGAGCTTGGCCAGGCGGCGCGAGATCTCCGTCTTCCCCACGCCCGTCGGCCCGATCATCAGGATGTTCTTCGGGCTCACCTCCTCGCGCATGCCAGCATCGAGCTGCTGGCGCCGCCAGCGATTGCGCAGCGCGATCGCCACGGCGCGCTTCGCCGCCCGCTGGCCGATGATGAAGCGGTCGAGCTCAGAGACGATCTCGCGCGGGGTGAGTTCCGTCATAGGGTCCTCCGGTAGGGTCTCGGGCAGATAGTCCACCCGCCCCGGCACCGCCAGCCCCCCAACCAGCCCCGGCACCGCGGCTTCAGATGGCCGACCAGTCGCGTTTGCCGGACCCCTCGCCGCGGGGTGGCCACGGCCAGATCTGGCGCTCGGGCCAGTTTTTCTGGATGTGCCGCGGCTGCATCGTCCAGCCGGAGGGGACGAAGAAGCGCTGCCGCGTATAGCCCCAGAGCACGAGCCCGAAGGCGACGACGGCCGTGATGCCCCAGGCCAGTTCGAAAACGGTCATGGTGTAGCCGGCGTGGTAGACCGCGTTCACCACCAGCGGCCGCGCCATGGCGAGCCATATGGCGACGAGCACCGGCAGCCGGTCGATCCGCATGGCGTAGAGAAAGCCTACGATAAACAGCAGAACCAGCGCCACCACATCGATGCCCGTGGGCAGCATCTCCGCAAGCCGCCCCGCGATGAGCGCGACGATGGCGGTGCTGATCACATGGAGCGGGCGCGCCGCCTGCAGCCCGAACCAGTCGCCATAAAGGTCGAGCCAGCGCGCCTTGATCATGCCCAGGACCGCAAGCGTGCCGAAGAACGCCATGCTCCAGGGCTGGTCGATAAAGGCGGCGAGGAAGCCGCGCGGGCTGAACCCCTCGATCTCCCCCCAGTTCTCTGCCTTCGAGCCCTTGAAGAAGAGAAAGAGCGAGATCACCGAGAAAGTGGTGATCGGCGAGATCAGCCCCGCCAGCCGGAACCGCAGGGCGTAGATCATCATGCCCACGGTCGTCGCCGAATAGATCACGGTGATGTATTCGAGGCCGGGCAGCGCTCGCATCGTGGGCGTCGACAGCGAGATTGCGAGGGCGAAGGAGGCGGGCCCGAGGAGCCCCAGCATCGAGCCTGGCCAAACCATGCCGCGCCGGCGCACCAGCCATTCGGCCATGATCCAGGTGACCACGCCGGCGACGACCATGAATGGGATGGGCGTGGTCGTCCGCCCCACATCGATGCCGGCGATGGCGAAGGTCATCGCCGCGTAGCCGATCCAGCCGAAGAAGATGATATTGACCCAGAAGACCTCGAGCTTCTTGTTGCGCTCGGGCTCGCCCACGGGGTCGGCCAGGGCGAGTTCGCGGCCGTACATCAGCGGCTTGCCCAGCACCCATTCGAGCAGCTGCCCGAAGGCACCCCCCGGCGCCGCGCGGCTGCCGCTTCCATCCCCCCCGGCGGCGACGCTCATCCCTCGACGACCTCCACCACCGCATTGCCGTTGGTGTAGACGCAAATCTCGGCCGCGATGGCGAGCGCGCGGCGGGCGATGGCCTCGGCATCCATCTCCGTGTCGCTCAGCGCCCTGGCGGCGGCGAGCGCATACATGCCGCCCGACCCGATGGCCGCCACGCCGCCATCGGGCTCCATCACGTCGCCATTGCCCGTAACCACCAGGAGCGTCGCGCCATCGGTCACGATAAGCATCGCCTCGAGATTGCGGAGCATCTTGTCCGTCCGCCACTCCTTCGCGAGCTCCACAGCCGCGCGGAGGAGCTGCCCGGGCGCCGCCTCGAGCTTGGCCTCGAGCTTCTCGAGGAGCGTGAAGGCATCGGCTGTCGCCCCCGCGAAGCCGGCCACGACCGGCTGGCCACCCGGAGAGAGCCTGCGCACCTTCGTAGCCGTGGCCTTGATCACGGTCTGCCCGAGGCTCACCTGACCGTCGCCGGCGATGGCGACGCGACCGCCCTTCTTGACGCCCACGATGGTGGTGCCGTGCCAGCGCGTGTCCTGCCCGCCTGCGCCCGTGCTCGCCGTCATGCCACTCTCCCACACCGGCTCCCCGCGCCGGCCCTCGCGATGTCTTACGTGTATCTGGCACCGAGAGTTTCAAAGGCCTATAGGACGATGGCGATTTCGAGGAGAGGGCGATGCGCCGCGCAAAGCTGGCCCGGGAAACGGCCGAGACTAAGATCACGATCGAGTTAGACCTGGATGGCACCGGCGCATCGGACTGCGCGACCGGCGTCGGCTTCTTCGACCATATGCTCGACCAGATCGCGCGCCACAGCCTCATCGACCTGCATGTGCGTGCCGAGGGCGACCTGCATATCGACGATCACCATACGGTGGAGGACACCGGCATCGTCCTCGGGCAGGCGCTGCTCGAGGCGGTGGGGGACAAGCGGGGCATTCGCCGCTATGGCGCGAGCCTCCTGCCCATGGACGAGGCGCTTGTGCGCGCCGCGCTCGACCTCTCGGGCCGGCCGTTCCTGGTATGGGACGTGGCGCTGCCGAGCCCGAAGATCGGCAGCTTCGACACGGAGCTCGTTCGCGAGTTCTTCACAGCGCTCGCCATGAACGCGCGGATGACGCTGCATGTGAGCAAACTTGCAGGCGAGAACAGCCACCACATTGCCGAGGCGAGCTTCAAGGCGGTGGCGCGGGCACTCCGCGAGGCGGTGGAGCCCGATCCGCGGCGTGCGGGCGCCTTGCCGAGCACGAAGGGGGCGCTCTGATGGAGACGGTGCTCTACACCATCCACGCGCGCGACGGGTTCGACGAGAAGCTCCGGATCGTGGGGGATGCCCGCCATCCGCTGGGCGTGATACCGCCGCTGTGGGCGCTGTGGCGGGGCTGCTGGATCGTGCTGGCCGCCGAGATCGTGCTTCTGGCGACCGTCGCGCTCACGGTGCCCCTCGCCTTCGGGACCGTTTACGTGGGCCTGCTGTTCCTCACGATCCTCGAGGGTTCCACGCTCGAGCGGCTTGAGCTGAGGCTGCGCGGCTGGCGGGAGGTGGCGGTGACCGAGGCGCGCACGGAAGAGGGCGCGGAAGAGGACTACCGTGCCGGCCGGGCGGTCACGCCATGAGCACGGTGATCGTCGATTACGGGTCGGGCAACCTTCGATCCGCAGAGAAGGCCTTCGAGCGGATGGCGGCCGAGCGGGGCAGCGCGGGCGCGCCCCTCGGCGGTGAGATCACGGTCTCCGGCGACCCCGAGGTGGTGGCCCGGGCGGAACGCGTGGTGTTGCCCGGCGTGGGCGCCTTCGCCGATTGCCGGGCCGGCCTCCTCGCCGTCGACGGGCTGTTCGACGCGGTGGCCGAGCGCGTGTCGGCGGGCCACCCCTTTCTCGGCATCTGCGTGGGCATGCAGCTCATGGCCACGCGCGGGCTCGAGCACGGTGAGACGCCGGGCTTCGACTGGATCCATGGCGACGTCGTCCGCCTCGAGCCGAACGATCCAGGCCTGAAAGTGCCGCAGATCGGCTGGAACGAGCTCACGATCTCCGCGCCCGAGCACCCGGTGCTGGTTGGTATAGGGCCCGGAGCGCACGCCTATTTCGTGCACTCTTACCATCTCCGCCCCCGGCTCCCCGAGCACCGGCTCGCCCATGTGGGCTACGGGCACATGGTGGCGGCCGTTGTGGGGCGGACAAATATGGTCGGCACCCAGTTCCACCCGGAGAAGAGCCAGATGACGGGGCTGACCCTGATCGGCAACTTCCTTGCCTGGGAGCCCTGAGCGGGTCGCGTAGCGTCACAGCCGCTCACGGACGCGTTAGCAGGGCCCTTTCCGGCTGGCACAGGCGCGTGAGGCTCCCATTTGGTGCGTCATCGCAACGCCTCACAACAGGCACTCAGGGAGACGACATGCGCATTCTCGCCAGCACCGCCTTCGCAGCCGCCCTCGGGCTCGCTGCACTCGCCCCCATCGCCGCCACCGCGTCGGAGGACCCGGTCTACCAGTCCTTCCTCGGCACCGCGATCGACGGCACCGATCCGGTCGCCTACTTCACCGAGGGCAAGCCGGTGGAAGGCTCGTCCGACTTCACGCATGAGTGGAACGGCGCGACGTGGCGGTTCTCCAGCGCCGAGAACCGCGACCTCTTCGCGGCGAACCCGGAGAAGTACGCCCCGCAATACGGCGGCTACTGCGCGTGGGCCGTGGCTCAGGGCTACACGGCGGCCACCGATCCGGAAGCCTGGGCCATCGTCGATGACAAGCTCTACCTGAACTACAATCAGGATGTTCAGACGCGCTGGAACAAGGACATCCCCGGCCACATCGCCTCGGCCGACGGCAACTGGCCGAAAGTCCTCGAGTAATCCCGCCAGTTCGGGACAGCTCCGGGCGGCGCTCAGGCGCCGTCCGGGATCAGATGCTTGTCGATCAGTTCCGCAATCCGCTCGGGGCCGAGGATCGGCGGCAGCACGCTTTTCACAGCACCCTCCGCATCGATCAGGTAGATGAAACCGCCATGTGCGTAGATGGGCCGGCCGAGCGGGTCGGTCGCCACCTCCGTGACCTCTACCTGAAACGCCGCCCGCGCCTCCGCCAGCGCCGCCTCCGAGCCCGTGAGCCCCAGGAAACGCGGGTGCCAGGCGGGCATCGCCTCGGCCAGCGCCTCGGGCGTGTCGTATTCGGGGTCGACGGTGATCATGAGGGGCTGGATGGCCGCGCCCTCCTCGCCGAGAGCCGCCACCGCCGCGGCCATGCGCGGCAGCGCCACGTCGCAGATCGACTCGCAGCCCGCATAGCCGAAGAACAGCACCAGCGGCGTGCCCTTCAGGCTCTCATGGCTCACCCGCTCGCCCGTATGCGCGACAAGGTCGAACCGCGGCTCGATCTTGATCGGGAAGCCCCCCGAAGGAACCGGGGGCAGGCTGCTGGACTGGTCAGCGTCGTCCGTTTCCTCCACCGCTGACGCTGGCTCGATCGGTTCCTCGCTCTTCTGCTCTTCGGCAGCTTCCTTCGCCGCCGCGTCGCGCATCTTCTTTGCGACGGCCTCGTAGTCATGGTGCTCGGTGCCATGCGCGCCGACGAAGACCGGCGCGAGGAGGACGGAGACAGAGAGCACCGCAGCAAGGGTGGCCGGCAGCCGCATCAGAAGTTTTCCTCGGCGTATTTCGCGTCTTCCTCCTTGCCGAGGCCGAAATAACCGGTGGTGTCGAGCCGCTCCTGGATCAACGGGTCACGCCGGAACCAGGGGCCTTTCTCGCCGATGGGTTCCGGTGTGCGTGCCTCCCAGCCCTTGGTGAACTGGTTGGTCTTCGCGGTCTCGCCGGCCACCGTCACGGTCTGGACCTGCATGATCTCGGCACCCTTGGTCACTTCCGGGTCGCCCACGATCAGGCCATCGACCGTGACCGTCTGCCCGCAATAGGCCGCCAGGTCGTAGCTGCCGCCGGAGAAGATCGGCTGGATGTTCTTGAAGACCAGCAGCGTCTTCCCGTCCGCCACGCGCTGCAGCACCATCTGGCGGAGACCTGCGCCGCAATCCTCCGGGCAATCACCCGTGAAGGCGCACACGGCATCGGTCACCTTCGCCTCGAAGCGCGCTTTGGTCTCGCCATGGGCGAGGTTCCAGTTTTTCGCCTCGGAGCCTTCGCTGAAGTCCTGCGCCCCGGCCGGGGCGGCGATAAGGGCGGCGAGCGCCGCGATCATGATCCGGTTCATCGCGGGCCTCACTGCTTGTTCGGGTCGGGGAAGGCGAAGCCGGGGACGATCCCGAAATCCTCGTGGCTGAGGTTCGTGATGCCCTCGTTCGAGGTCACTTCCGAGACCATGAGGTAGTTGATGTCGTCGACCTTGTGGAGCATCCCCTCCGCCGTGACGCGGTGGGACTGCACGTCGAGCATGGCCGTGCCGTCGGCGATGTTCGGGTCGCCCTCCCACTTCATCACCATGTAGACGGTTCCATCGTCGGCAAGGATGCCCACCGGAATGCCGCCCGCGGCGCACCACATCGCACAGGTATGATGCGCGCTGCCGACCACCGTGTCGTACCAGCCCATGACACCCGAATAGTAGCACCAGGTATCGATCACCTCGCCGGTGACGGTAACCTTCTCCGCCGCCGCCTGTGCCACGCCGCCGAGGAGCACGAATGCCCCGGCCGCGAGCGCGGTTGTCAGCTTGAGGTTCATTGGGGGGCCTCCTTCAACCATTCCGGGCGATGGGACCGTAACGCAGCCTGTCGCCCCGGAGTGTCAACTTTTCGTGGTCCGTTGCATGTCCGTGCAGGGCGCCGTGCCGGGCTGGTCCAGCGCCGCCGGCTCCGTTAGACGGGCGCCGCGAAGGGAAAGCGACGGGACCGAACCATGATCCTCTACCCGGCCATCGACCTGAAGGACGGTGCCTGCGTGCGGTTGCTGCGGGGCGAAATGTCGGCCGCGACCGTGTTCAACGACGACCCGGCCGCGCAGGCGAAGGCCTTCGAAGATGCAGGGTGCGAGTGGCTGCATATCGTCGACCTGAACGGCGCCTTCGAGGGCCGGCCGGTGAACGCGGCCGCGGTGGAGGCCATCCTCGGCGCCCTCTCGATCCCGGCGCAGCTCGGCGGCGGTATCCGGAGCCGCGCGACGATCGACGGCTGGCTGGAACGCGGCATTGCCCGCGTCATCCTCGGCACCGTCGCGTTGCGTAACCCTGCGCTGGTGCGCGAGGCCGCCGCGGCCCATCCCGGCCGGATCGCCGTGGGTATCGATGCACGGGGGGGACGCGTCGCGGTCGAGGGCTGGGCCGAGACCTCCGAGGTCACGGCGACCGATCTCGCCAAGCGGTTCGAGGATGCGGGCGTGGCTGCCATCATCTACACCGATATCGAACGGGACGGCGCGATGCAGGGCCCGAACATCGAGGCCACCGCCGCCCTCGCCGATGCGGTCAGTATCCCCGTCATCGCCTCGGGCGGCGTCAGCGCGCTGGCGGATCTCGCGGCCCTCAAGGCCAGCGGCGCGCCGCTCGATGGTGTGATATCGGGCCGCGCGCTCTACGACGGGAGGCTGGATCCGCAGGCGGCGATCGCCCTGCTCGCCGCCCCTGCATCCGCAGACTGAACGGCACGAAAGAAGACGCGCGCCCTGCCGGCCGGGCAGCGCGCGCCTGTGAACCCTCGCAGTACCGGGACGATGCCGAAGCGCGCACCGCCCCCCTTCCATGACACATCCGGCCTTGGGAAACCGGCGCCCCCCAGCGCCGGGCCGGAGCTTCAGAACTCGAAAGACGAACGCTGACGGTTATTCAACTCCTCAGAGGCGATCGTCACCGACGAAACCTCACCGTCTTCACGCACACCGTTACGCTCAAGCTCGATGCCGGATAACACTGCTGCTTGTCCGTTCATCACAACATCGGGCCCGCTAATCGCAATCGTCATCGCCCCACCAAAGAACGCGAGGGCGACTGCAAGCACGATCGCTACCAGCGAATTCGCAAGACCGGTCTCCCGGTAGGTATTGCTCGTATCGGTCATCGTTTCAGTCCCCAAAGCGCGGGTCTGCCCCATCCGCGCCACCACGTTGATTAAGGGATTGCTAACCTTACCCCCTGTGTCAGGCGTCACATGGCGCTCGCGATTCCGGCTCTTGACGTTCACCCGCCCCGCGCGCCAGTCCGGTCCCGAGCCGCTCAGGAGAGACCGCCAATGCTGAAGACCCGCGTGATCCCATGCCTCGACGTGGCCGACGGGCGCGTCGTCAAGGGTGTCAATTTCGTCGACCTGCGCGATGCGGGCGACCCGGTCGAACAGGCCAGCCTCTACGACGCGGCGGGGGCGGACGAGCTCTGCTTTCTCGACATCACCGCAAGCCATGAGGATCGCGGCACCATTCTCGACGTGGCCCGCCGCACCGCCGAACGCTGCTTCATGCCCCTCACCGTGGGCGGCGGCGTGCGCAGGCTAGAAGACATCCGCGCCCTGCTTCTCGCGGGCGCGGACAAGGTGAGCATCAACACCGCCGCGGTGAAGAACCCTGCCTTCGTGGCGGAAGCGGCAGAGAAGTTCGGCAGCCAGTGCATCGTCGTCGCCATCGACGCGAAATCGAGCGGGGCCACGCCCTCGGGCTTCGAGATCTTCACCCATGGCGGCCGGCAGGCAACGGGCATCGATGCGCTCGCCTTCGCACGGGAGGTGGAGGCGCGCGGTGCTGGCGAGATCCTGCTCACCTCCATGGACCGGGACGGGACCAAGGCTGGCTTTAACCTGCCGCTCACCCGCACCATCGCCGATGCGCTCGAGATCCCGGTCATCGCCTCTGGCGGCGTGGGCACGCTCGACCATCTCGTGGAGGGCGTGACCGAGGGCCATGCCTCGGCCGTCCTTGCCGCCTCCATCTTCCATTTCGGCGAGCACAGCATCGGCGAGGCCAAGGCCCACATGGCCGCCGCCGGCGTCCCGGTGCGGCTGTGAGCGGCGCTCCTGCAGGCCGGGCGGACCCGGCAGTCCTCGCCCGCCTGGCCGCCACGATCCATGCCCGGCGCGGCGCGGATCCAACGAGCTCGCACACGGCAAAGCTTCTGGCGAAGGGTCCGGCGAAGGCCGCGGAAAAATTCGGCGAAGAGGCCGTGGAGGCGATCATCGAGGCCGCCCGCGCCGGCACCCCGGCCTTCAGCCCGCGAGCGCTCGCGGGCGAGGCGGCGGATGTCCTCTACCACCTCCTCGTCATGCTCGAGGCCTGCGATCTCTCGCTCGACGACGCCCTCGCCGCCCTCGCCGCGCGCGAAGGCACGAGCGGCGTCGCCGAAAAGGCCGCCCGCGCCGACGAGATCGTGATCGAACCTGCTGCGAGTCCCGAGCTTCTCGCGCGCTGCCTTGCATTGCGCGTGGAGGTCTTCATCGCGGAGCAGGGCATCTCCGCGGCGGATGAGCAGGACGGGGAGGACCGGCACTGCCGCCACTGGATCGCCCATCGCGGGATCGACACGCTCGGCACGCTCCGCGTGAAGAACACCGGCCCCGAGGGCGGCCCGGGCGCGAAGATCCAGCGTGTCGCCATCTCCCGGCGGGCGCGCGGCACAGGTCTCGGCGCGGCCCTGATGCGCCATGTGACGGACGCTCTCGCACCGGAAGGCCGCCCCATCTGGCTCGAAAGCCAGCTCAGCGCCGTTCCCTTCTACGAACGCCTCGGCTTCGCGGCGGAGGGCCCCGACTTCATGGATGCCGGTATCCCGCATCGCCGCATGCGCCTGCCCCCCGGCTAGTCGCGGATCGCCCGCCAAGCGCGAAAAAGGGGTGGCGGAGCGGGGGGGCGGGCGGGAGCGACGCCACCCCTTTTTCGCCGCCCTCCGCGTCAGCGCGCGAGGGCCGACGCCAGGAACGCCCCCGCCTTGGCCAAATCCGCGTCCGCCTCCGCCAGATAGCCGCGGAAGATCGGCCAGGCATGGGGCAGCCCGTCCCGGATCTCCAGCACCGGGTCGGATCCCCCGGCCTTCAGCGCCTCCGCAGCGGCAATCGCGTCGTCGAGCAGGATCTCGTGCATACTGGCGAAGATCATCGCCGGGGGCGGCCGCTCGAAGCGCGCCAGCACGGGCGAGACCCGCCAGTCCGCGGCATCCCCCTCAGGGCCGAGGCAATGCCCCACCACTTCCTCGAGCTTCGCCGCGGGCAGCATCGCGTCCCGCACCGCATTGCTCGTGAGGCTCGCCGCCTCGCCCCGCATATCCGTCCAGGGCGAGAAGAGCGCCAGCGCGCCGGGCAGCGGCCGGCGGTCCGCCGTCAGATCCGCGAGCAGCGCTAGCGCCAGCCCCCCGCCGGCGCTGTCGCCGGCCAGCGCGATGCGCTCGGGCGGCGTGCCCCCGGCCACCAGCCAGTTCCAGGCCGCGCGGGCGTCCCTCAGCGCGGCGGGCAGCGGATGCTCCGGCGCCAGCCTATAGTCGATCACCAGCGCCCGCATGCCGGCGGCCCCCGCCAGCGCGGCGGCAAGATGGCGGTGGGTGCGGGACGATCCGCCAAGATAGGCGCCGCCATGCAGATACAGGATCACCGGCCCGTCGCGAGGCGGCGCCTCGCCCGCTTCGGCCCATGCCGCCGCAATGCCCTCCGCCCCGTTGGGCACCGTGAGCGCCCTGTACCGCGCCCCCGCCGGATCCCTCATCAGCGGCGCCGCCGCGTCTAGATGCTTGCGAAAGGCGAGAGGGTCGCTCTCGCGGGCAAGCCGCGTCTTCACCGCGAAGCGGAGGACGAGGTCGAGCGCCCGGAGCGGGATACGCGCCGGCAAAAGCCGCGCGAAGACAGCGGCCATCAGCCGCCTGCGCCCGGAGGGCCCTCAGCCACGCGCACCTCGATCGCATCCCAGATCGCGGCCGCCGCGTTGATCCCGCTGAAGCGCTCGAGTTCCTGGATGCCGGTGGGGGACGTCACGTTGATCTCCGTGAGATAGCCGCCGATCACGTCGATGCCTACGAAGATCAGCCCATGCGCCTTTAGCACGGGGCCGAGCCGCTCGCAGATCTCGCGGTCCCGCGCTGTGAGCTCGGAGGGTTCGGCCCGCCCGCCCACATGCATGTTGGAGCGCGCCTCGCCCTTCTGCGGCACCCTGTTGATGGCGCCCACCGCCTCACCGTCGACGAGGATGACCCGCTTGTCACCCTCCTTCACGGCTGGAAGATAGGCCTGCGCCATCAGCGGCTCCCGGCTGAGGCCCGCGAACATCTCCTGGAGCGAGGCGAGGTTCGAGTCCTCCGGGCGCAGGTGGAAAACGCCCGCGCCGCCATTGCCGAAGAGCGGCTTCACGATGATGTCCCCATGCTCCGCGCGGAAGGCGCGCAGATCGGTCAGCGAACGGGCGATCATCGTGGGCGGCATCAGGTCCGCGAAATCGAGGACCATCAGTTTCTCGGGGCTGTTCCGCACCCAAAACGGGTCGTTGACCACCAGTGTGTCGGGGTGAATGCGCTCGAGGAGATGGGTGTTGGTGATGTAGGCCATGTCGAAGGGCGGGTCCTGGCGGAGCCAGACCACATCTTCCTCGGCCAGATCACGGGTCTCCGGCGTGCCGAGGCTGAAATGCGGCGTGCCCCGGCGCACCTCGAGCGGCCAGCCCCGGGCGCGCACCTCACCATCGCGCCAGACCAGATCGGGCGCGTGGTAGTAGAAGAGGCGATGTCCACGATCCGCTGCCTCGAGGGCGAGGCGGAAGGTACTGTCAGCCGCAGGGTCCACCCCGGCGACGGCGTCCATCTGGAAGGCGACCCTGAGGCTCACGCGTGTTCCTCCCCTCTTCGAGACCGCCCCGCCATGGCAGAGCGGGCCCGAGGAGACAAGAGTGCTCGAGGCCCGAGTGGCGCGGCCGCGGCGGCATCGAGCACCACGGCCTCACTGCTTCGCGAGGCCTACACCGGTGGCTGCGCGGGGGCCGCCGCGAAACGGCGCGGATCGTCGATGAGGAGCAGGTGGCTCACGACACGGTCCACTCCCTCCACCCGCTGTGCGTGCCGCACCGTGCGCTCGATCTCCCGGGGGGAGCGGGCAAGCCCGGTGAGATGGACGACACCATCCACTGTCTCCACCGAGATATTCACGGCCGCCACGTCACCATCCCGCACCAGACGGTACCGGAGCGCGTTCGAGATGCCCACGTCCCGGAGGTAGCTGCGGGTGCCAGCATCCTCCGCCACGGTGATCTCGTTGGTAACCCCCGCAACGCCTGCGGGCACCCAGGCGATGCGCTCGGCTGCAATCCGGTCTTCGCGATCGGGCACGCTGCCGGTGAGCACCACCCTGCCCTCCGTCACCGCCACGGCGACGTCTCGATAGAGCTCTCCCGAATGCTCGCCCATGCGTGTGGCGATCGAGAGTTCGATCTCCGTATCCGTCAGCGCCGCCATGGTCGGGCGTTCCTGAACGACGGAACGGGTGAGCACGGCGCCAGAGCCGACCACGGCGACGGGCGCACAAGCCTGAAGGCCCGCTGCTGCCAGCAGCGCGGCCCAGAACGTCAACGATTTCTTCATCTTTCCTGCTGCCTCAGTACTGCTCGGCGCTGCAGGCGTTTCTGATTACCGTGCTGACGCCGTCCGGCCGTGTGACGGCCAGATCGAAGCGACAGCGCGGCATGACGCCCGTCTCTCGCGCATGGCGGAGCATATACTCTTCGGCCGCGGTCTCCAAGCGCCGCCACTGCTGCGTCCCAACGGGACACTCACCCTCCAGCCCCGACTTCCGGCGCTTCACCTCGACGAAGACCAGCACATCGCCCTCGCGCGCCACGATGTCGAGTTCCCCGCCCTGCATGCGGCACCGCTTCGCCAGGATCTCGGCGCCACCAGCTTCGTATGCGCGCGCCACGCCTTCCTCCGCGAGGAGCCCTGCCATGGCATTGCGCCGGCTACGACTGCTGCGGCGGTCACTCGGCATGGAAACGCGCATTCTGAGCCCTTCTTGCATCGCGGTGTTCGGACGCGTTCACTCTGCCTCAATTCGCTTAATGTTCCGCTAATCCTGCCGTTTCGAGAGTAGAACAGCCCGGGCGTACACACTGCGACGGGGCACTCCCATCGTGGCAGCCACATGGCTTGCTGCGTCTTTCACGCTCATCTCCCTCAAAGCCAGCCTCAGCGCCTCATCGATATCGGCTTCCGACGCGCTTTCGCCATCAGCCGGCGGTCCGATCACCAGAACAATCTCGCCGCGGGGCGCGCCATCCGCAGCGAGGGCGGCGGCGAGTTCTCCAAGCGATGTCCGGCGCACCTCCTCAAACCTCTTGGTGAGTTCGCGCGCGAGCGAGGCTGGGCGCCCCGCCCCAAAGGTCTCCGCCATCGCAGCCACGCTTTCGACCACGCGGTGGGGGCTCTCGAACAGCACGAGCGTCGCGGAAACGGAAGCGAGCTCCGCGAGGAAGCGCGCCCGGGCGCCGGCTTTCGACGGGGGAAACCCCGCGAACATGAACCGGTCCGTCGGCAGCCCGGAAAGGCTCAGCGCCACCAGCGCGGCCGAGGGTCCGGGCAGGGCCGTCACCGCATGGCCTGCCTCGGCCGCAAGGCGCACCAGCCGGAAGCCGGGGTCGGCGATCAGCGGCGTCCCGGCATCCGTGCAGTAGGCGACCGAGCGTCCCTCCTCGAGCCACGCCGCAATGCGCGGGCGCGCTTCGGCGCCGTTCCGGTCGTGATAGGGCAGCATCGGGCGGTCACGCAGGGCGATGCCGTGGATTTCCATGAGGCGCCGCGTCGTGCGCGTATCTTCCGCCGCGATGGCATCGCAGCCAGCAAGAAGATCGAGGGCCCGGAGGGTGATGTCGCGGGCGTTACCGATGGGTGTGGCCACGAGATACAGCCCCGGGGCCGGGCGCGGTGCCCCGCCCTCCCCCTCGGCATCGCTTTGGTCCTCGGCGCCCGTCATGTCCCTGATCCTCCGTGCACGGGACCGAAGGGACGAAAGATCGCCACCACAGCCCGGTATGGCGCGCCATGTCGCCCCACCCTTGCGTTTACATTTCGATGCTCCGATGCAAGGGTCCCGCCGGATCGGCAGCCAGCCACCAGTCGCCCAGGGCTCGTACCGCGCTCATCCGCCATGACGCGCCTGTGTGCTACCGGGCCCGCCTGGCCGCCGGCGCAGGGGACGAGGCGTCAGAGGAGCAGCAGACCATGAGCGTTCTCGAGAATGCGATGACGGGTTGTTCGAGCCTCATCCGGCGCACACTGGCTGTCGCCCTCATCGGGGCGCTGGCGGCCTGTACGACCGCCCCGCCGCCGCAGGGAGCAGGCGGCGAGACAAGTGCAGGGGCCCCTGCCGCACCCGCGACGCCCAGCCGCCCGTCGGCCGGACCTTCGGAGGTTGCGATTCTCCTGCCGCTCGGCGCTGCCGACCAGCGCGCGGCGGCAAGTGCGGCTGCGATCCTGAAGGCGGCGGAACTGGCACTTTCAGGTCCCGCGGGGAGCGCTGTCTCGCTCCGGAGCTACGACACGCGCGGAACGCCGGAAGGCGCGACAGCGGCAGCGGAAGCGGCACTGGCGGGGGGCGCACGGCTCATACTCGGCCCCCTCTTCGCCAGCAGCGCACGCGCCGTTGGTGCTGCAACGCAGAGTGTCCCGGTACTCTCGTTCTCGACCGACACGAGCGCTGCCGGCCAAAATGTGTGGGTCACGGGCTTCGCGCCGGAGAACGAGGTGGACCGCATTCTGCGCTACGCGGCGGCACAGGGGCTCGGCGCCGTCGCCGTCTACGCACCGGATGTGCCCTATGGCGCCGCCGCCCTGCGCGCGGTCGGCCCGGCAGCGGCGGGAGCGGGTGTCAGCATCGTCGCCGAGGAGGTGTACCCGCGGAGCTTCCAGGACATCGAGCGGACCGCTCCCCTCTTCGTCTCGGAGGCCGAACTCGGGGGTGCGCAGGCGGTGCTGATGCCCGATTTCGGCCAGGGCCTCGCCATCGCCGCCAGCTTTGTGGATTTCCACGGCATGCCGCAGCCACAGGTCCGGTACCTCGGCATTGGGCAGTGGGAAGCTGGGGAGACGCTGAGGGCGCCCGAGCTTCTGGGCGGCTGGTTCGCGGGAGCGGACACGGAAGCGGTCGCCGCCTTCTACCAGCGCTATCAGACGCGCTACGGCGAGCGCCCGCCCTTCGTGGCGGTACTCGGCTTCGATGCAGGGCTCATCGCGGCGACGCTGGCGAGCGAGGCGCGTGCCGCAGGTGTCGGAGACCCGTTCTCACGGAATGCCCTGACGCGTGCCAGCGGTTTCGAAGGCGCCGTAGGCGCCGTGCGGCTGAGGCCGGACGGTCAGACGGATCGGGGCCTTGCGGTGCTCGAAGTCGGCAACGGCGGCTTCATCGTGCTAGACCCCGCACCGCGGCGCTTCGACGTCGGCAGCTGAGCCGCCGTACCGCGGCGGCCCCACGGAGTAGCGTTGACCAGCCCGTCCGATCCGATCCTCGCCCCGTCCTCTCCCTCGCCGGCACCGCGGATCGCCAGCGCCCGGCCCACCGCGCCGCGTGACGCGCCGAACTTCGCCGGCATCGCCCATTTCGTGAGGCCCGCCGCAGAGCTGGCGGACCGGGACGCGCTTGTGCAGCAGATCGACGCTCAAGTGGCAACCGCCGGCAAGGCGAGCGCTGCGCGACCCGCGATCCTGGATCTTCTGACCGAGACCCTCGAAAGTGGTCGTGCGCGCGTGCAGGCAGCCCTGCTGGAGGAGCCCTGCGCCGGGCTTCGCGTTGCGCGCGCCTACGCGCATGTGACCGATGTGGTGGTGGCGGGCCTCACCCATTACGCAACGGCGCATCTCCACCCCGCCCCGATCCGGACCCGCGGCGAACGCCTCTCCGTCATCGCCGTTGGCGGGTACGGGCGTGGCGAGATGGCGCCATTCTCCGATGTCGACCTGCTCTTCCTCACGCCCTTCAAGCGCACGGCCTGGGCGGAGAGCACGGTGGAAGCGACGCTCTACCTGCTGTGGGACCTGAAGCTGAAGATTGGGCAGGCGACGCGCACGGTGGACGAGTGCCTGCGCCTCGCCGGCTCCGACCTCACCATCCGCACCAACCTGCTCGAGCAGCGCTTCATCGCAGGCGATCCGGCTCCGTCTGAGACGCTGGAGGACCGTCTCTGGAAGGAGCTTTTCCTGCGGACCGGGCCCGAATTCGTGCAGGGCAAGCTCGAGGAGCGGGACAAGCGCCACAGCCGGCATGGCGGCTCCCGCTACCTGCTCGAACCGAACATCAAGGAGGGGAAGGGCGGTCTTCGCGACCTGCAGACGCTGCACTGGATCTCGCGCTACCTCTACCGTTCGACAGATGCGTGGGATCTCGTGGAACGCGGGGTGTTCGAGCATGACGAGGTTGCGCGTTTCGCCGATGCCGCGAAGTTCCTCTGGGCCACGCGCTGCCATCTTCATGACCTCGCCGGGCGCGCAACCGAGGTGCTGAGCTTCGACCGCCAAGTCGAGATCGCGGCGCGCATGGGCTACGAGGATGCGGGCGGGCGGATGGGCGTCGAGCGCTTCATGCACAGCTACTTCCGCCACGCGAAGAATGTGGGTGATCTCACGCGCATCTTCTCCGCCGCGCTCGAGGCGCAGCACGCGAAGCCCATGCCCCGCTTCTCCCAACTTCTCTCGGCCCTTTCGTTGCGGGGACCGGACTCCGGCGGGGACGGTGTTTTTACCGTCAGGGACGGCCGACTGGCGCTTGCGGAACCCGATACCTTTGAGCGGGATCCGCTCGCCATCCTCGCCCTTTTCCGGGAGGCGGCGCGGACCGATGCGCGCATTCATCCGGAGGCCACGCGGGCGGTGACCCGCGCGCTAGACCTGATCGACGATGACCTGCGCGCCGATCCCCGCGCCAACGCCCTCTTCCTCGAGCTCCTGACCGACAAGAAGAACGGGGAATGGCTGCTGCGGCTACTCAACGAGACGGGCGTGTTCGGGCAGTTCCTGCCGGAGTTCGGCCGCATCGTCGCGCTGATGCAGTTCAACATGTACCACCACTACACGGTGGACGAGCACATCCTAGAGACGCTCCGCATCCTCGCGCGCATCGAGCGGGACGAAGTGGTGGAGGACCATCCCGTCGCCACCGAGATCGCCCGCCAGGGCATCAATCGGCGGGTCCTCTACGTTGCGCTTCTGCTCCACGACATCGGCAAGGGGCAGACCCGGGACCATTCTGAGTTGGGCGCGGAGATTGCGGCGGAGGTGTGCCCGCGCCTCGGCCTTTCCGAAAGCGAGACGGAGCTCGTGGTCTGGCTCGTGCGCCACCACCTGCTCATGTCCGACGTGGCGCAGAAGCGGGACATCGCGGACCCGGTTACCATCCAGGCCTTCGCGCGCGAGGTTCAGAGCCCGGAGCGGCTGCGGCTGCTCCTCATCCTCACGGTCTGCGACATACGCGGGGTGGGGCCGGGCACGTGGAACAACTGGAAAGCCCAGCTTCTGCGGAAGCTCTACTGGGACACGCGCAACTTCCTGACCTCCGGCGGCGACGTGGTCTCGAGCCAGGCGCAACGGATCCGCGAGGCGAAGGAGGCGCTGGCCGGGACACTTGTGGACTGGAGCGAGGAGGCGCGCGAGGCGGAGCTGGAGCGGCACTACCCGCAATACTGGCTGGGCCTCGACACCGCGGCGCACGAGACCTTTGCAGCGCTGGAGCATGAGATGCCGGATGACAGCCCGGCCGATGATATCCACACGCGCTTCATGCCGGACGATGCGCGGGATGCGACGGTTGCCTATCTCTACCTGCACGATCACCCGGGGCTCTTCAGCCGCATGGCCGGTGCCTTTGCCCTTTCCTCGGCGAATGTCGTGGATGCCCGCAGTTACACCACCGCCGACGGTATGGCCTGCGCCCTGTTCTGGATCCAGGACGCGGACGGCAAGCCCTTCGAAGCGAGCCGCCTCCACCGCCTCCGCCGCAGCATCGAGCGCGCGCTGAAAGGCGAAGTTGTGGTGCGCGAGGCGATTGCGGAGAAAGACAGACCTCGGCCGCGCGAACAGAGCTTCCGCGTCGCGCCGACGGTGGTTTTCGACAACGAGGCTTCGGATCTCTACACGGTCATCGAAGTCAATGCGCGCGACCGGCTGGGGCTGCTGCACGTGCTTACCCGCACGCTATCCCAGCGGAACGTCAACATCTTCACCGCAATCATCGCGACCTATGGGGAGCGCGCTGTTGACGTTTTCTACGTGAAGGATCTCTTCGGCCTGAAGGTCCGCAGCCCCCAGAAACAGCGTGCCATCGAGAAAGCCATCATCGACGCCGTCGAGAGCCATACTGCCGCCGAGGAGTAACGTCCGGACCATCGACTGGTTCTTTGCCCAATTCCCGCTCAAATTCAGTGCGAGCTGTTGCGGCTCGCTGCAGGCGATCACACACAAGCAATGTACGGTGGAAACTGGCGGTCAGCATGCGTGATCGGCTTGAACACAGCGATGGGAACGGTGGAATGGCGGCCGGTGCCGACAGTGCGGGCCTGCAGCGCTCGGCCGGTGCCGTAGCGGACGCAGGCGCGATCCAGACCGTTATCGACGCAATGGCCGACATCGTCCTCTACTGCGCGCCCGATGGCCGGGTGCAGCTCGTAAATCAGGCGTTTACCGCCACAACCGGCCTCAGCGCCGAAGCGGCGATCGGCAAACTGCCCCGAGACCTCCTGCGCTGCACAGCGACGGCAACGACCGCGGCGCAGACCATCGACAGCGCGATCGCGAACCATCAGTCGGTAACGCAGACGAGCATCAACACCTCCCCGGACGGGACGGAGTACCACGCCGAAGTCCGCGTCAGCCCCGTGCGGGATGGTGACGGTCACGTCGTCGCTCTGCTCTTCGTCAAGCGCGATATCACGACGCTGTTCCGGGAAATGGAGCGCAGAGCCGACGCGGAACGGGAAAGCGAACGCCTGCGCGAGCAGCTCAGCATCGCGATCGAGGCGATGCCGGATGGCTTCGTGCTCTACGACGGCGACGACCGTCTGGTGATCTGCAATGAGCGTTACCGGGAGATCTACAGGGACACAGAGGGCCAGTTCGCCCCCGGCGCACGGTTCGAGGACCTGCTGCGAAGCGACCTCGAGAAAGGGAAATTCCCCGAGGCGGCCGGGCGGGAGGATGCCTGGCTGGCCGAGCGTCTTGCACTGCATCAGCATCCCGGCGAGCCGATCCTGCAGCTTCTTGACGATGGGACTTGGCTGAACATCCGCGAGATCCGCACGCCCGATGGCGGCCTTGTGGGTCTTCGGACGGATGTGACGGAGTTGCGCGAGAAGGCGCTGGAACTCGAGCGCCTGAACGCCGCCCTTACCGCGGCGCTGGAGGCGCGGGACAAGGCGGAGGCGCGCTTCTTCGACATCGCCGCCATCAGCTCCGATTGGTTCTGGGAACAGGACGCAGAGCTGCGCTTCACCTATGTGTCGCGCACGCTGCTGGAGAGCACAGGCGTCGACCCCGCAACCGCCATCGGGCGGCGACGGCCGGAGATGACGGCGCCCGGCAAGATTGCAGGCTATGCGCACGACCCTGACTGGCTGGCGGAACGGCTTGCCCGTCGCGAGCCCTTCCGGGAGTTCGTGTACTTCTTCAAATCACCGGAGAGCCCGCCATCCGCGGGCGAGTGGGTCCGGATCAGCGGAGCGCCGTTCTACGACAGCGCGGGAGACTTCGCCGGCTATCGGGGCACCGGCTCCAACATTACGGCGCTGCTGGAGGCTCGGCAGCGGGCGGAGGAGGCGGACAAGGCGAAGACACGCTTCCTGGCCACCATGAGCCACGAAATTCGCACGCCCATGACGGCCCTCCTAGGTCACGCTCAGCTTCTACAGCGGCGCGCCGCTGCTTCAGGCGGGCCTGCGGAAATAGAGGAACATGCCTGCGCCATCGGCGAAGCGGGCGACCTGATGCTGTCGCTGGTCAACGATTGCCTGGATCTCGCAAAGATCGAAGAGGGAAAGCTTGCGCTAAACCACGCGCCCTTCGCCCCCGCCGCCTTGCTGAAACGGATCGCGCGCCTCTACAGGGCGCGCGCGGAAGCAGCCGGTCTGCGCCTCGATATCCAGTGCGCTCTCCCCGGGGAGGCCCGATACCTCGGGGACGAGCTCCGGCTGCTTCAGGTTCTCAACAATCTCGTCAGCAACGCAGTCGCCTATACGGATGAAGGTGGGGTGACGCTCACGCTGGCCACAAGTGATGGTAAGGGGCTGGTCTTCGAGGTGCGGGATACCGGGCCGGGGCTCTCTCCCGCCGTGGCCGCCACGCTCTTCGACCGCTTCGCACAGGGGACCTCGGCCACAGGTCGCGGCGGCACCGGCCTCGGTCTCGCGGTTGTCCGCCAACTCGTGGATCTCATGCGCGGCACTGTGGAGGTGCTGCCGCTGCACGGGCCTGGCGGAGAGATCCGGCGCGGCACTGTCATGCGCGTGACGCTCCCCTTGCCGATGGAGGACGCCACGACAAGAGGCGAGGACCCGGCCGCCGCGGAGGGGCATGACCTCTCCGCCCTGCGCGTTCTCGCCGTGGACGATGTGGCGATGAACCGCGCGGTTATCCGCGCGATGCTGGAAGCCCTCGGGCCATCGTCGGAGATCGTGGGTTCGGGGCAGGGGGCGCTCTCCGCCGTGAGGTCCGGCTCCTTCGACGCCTACCTCGTCGACATCTCCATGCCCGAGCTTGATGGCCCGGAAACCCTTCGGGCGCTGCGCAGGCTGGAAGACGCGACAGGCCGGCCCGCGGCCCGTGCCATCGCGATGACCGCCCATGCCTTCGAGCATCAGCGCGCGGCCTATCTGGATGCGGGCTTCGACGAGGTACTCGCCAAACCGTTGACGCTGGGCCGATTGGGCAAGGCCCTCGCAGCAGCGCTCCCGGCCAACCCACAGCCCGTCCGCTGAGCCTGGCTGGCGCATGGCGGCAATGCTGCCTATGGAGGCCGGCATGAGCATTTCGACACCAGCCTCCGCCACCAATTCCCGCCCGGGGGCCTGCCGGGCCGGGAGGCGGTGAGCATGCGGCAGGGGCCCGCTCGCCTGGTCGCAGCCTTCGCCACGGTTGGGGGCTGGACGATGGCGAGCCGTGTGCTGGGTTTCGCGCGGGACGTGGCGATCGCCGCAGTCCTCGGCGCAGGCGCGGTGGCGGAGGCCTTCTTCGTGGCCTTCACCCTGCCGAACCTTTTCCGCCGCTTCTTTGCCGAAGGGGCCTTCAACACGGCCTTCGTGCCGATGTTCGCCAAGCGGGTCGAGGGCGGCGGGCTGGTGGAGGCGCGGGGCTTCGCGGAGGAGGCGCTGGCCTGCCTCGCCAGCGTGCTTTTCCTCCTCACCATCGCGGCGCAGCTCGCGATGCCATGGCTTGTCTGGGGCCTGGCAAGCGGGCTCGATGCGGAGCGAAACGCCCTCGCCGTCGCGATGGGACGGATCGTCTTTCCCTACATCCTGCTGATCTCGCTGGCTGCCCTCTTCTCCGGCTGCCTCAACGCGCTGGACCGGTTCTGGGCAGCGGCAGCAGCGCCCGTGCTGCTGAACGTGGTGCTGATCCTCGCCGTGCTTCTTGCGGAGACCGGGCTGGCGGCAGCGTGGCTGGGCCTGCCGGGCGATGCGGGCGGCAGCGACGAGGCGCATGTGGGCGCCATGCTGAGCTGGGGCGTCCTCGTCGCTGGCGTCGCTCAGGCGCTCTTCGTGTGGCGGGCGCTCGCGAAGGCAGGGCTCACGCTCCGGCCAAGGCTGCCGCGCTTCACGCCGGAGATGCGGCGTCTCGCGATCATCGCGGCACCGGCAGCGCTGGCCGGAGGGGTCGCGCAAGTGAACCTCGTGATCGGGCGGCAGGTGGCGAGTTACTTCGAGGGGGCGGTCGGCTGGCTCTGGTACGCAGATCGGGTCTACCAGCTACCCCTTGGGGTGATCGGCGTGGCTGTTGGCGTCGTCCTCCTGCCCGCGCTGGCGCGCCATGTCCGCCGGGGAGATCGGGAGGCGGGGCAAGCAGCGCTCAACCGCGCCGCAGAGTTTGCGCTGACGCTGACACTGCCGGCCACCGCGGCGCTCCTGGTGATGCCGGGCCTTGTCGTCGCGGTTCTCTTCGAGCGCGGGGCGTTCACGGCGGCGGACGCCGAGGCCACCGGCATGGCGCTGGCTGTCTATGCGCTCGGCCTCCCAGCCTTCGTGCTGCAGAAGGTGCTGCAGCCGGCCTTCTTCGCGCGGGAGGATACGCGCTCCCCGCTGCGCTTCGCCGTCTGGTCCATGGTCGCCAACCTCGTGGTCGCGCTGGCGGGCGCGCCGCTGATCGGCTGGCTCGCCGCACCACTGGCCGCAACGCTCGCCGCCTGGCTGAACCTCGTCCTGCTCTGGCGTGGCGCGCGGCGCGCGGATCCGGACCTGACACTGGATGCGCGCCTCGCCGCGCGCCTCCCCCGGATCTTGGCGGCGACGGTGGCCATGGCGGTCGTGGTTCTCGCTCTCTCCAGCCTCGCCCTGGGGCTCACACCCCTCGAGCGCGCCGCCGTCCTGGCGGTGACCGTGATGCTGGGCCTTGCAAGCTATGGCGGCGCCGGGCTGTTGCTCCGCGCCTTCACCCTGGCGGACTTCAAGGGCGCCCTACGCCGCGGGACTGGCTAGAGAAACCGTGCGCGCGCCCGCCGGGCGTGGTGGACCGGCGGGAAGGCATACCCCATCAGCCAGCCTGCAGCGAAGCCGCCAAGATGTGCCTGCCACGCGATCTGCAGGCCACCGAAGCCCACCGCCATGAGCAGGTTGATCGCGATCACCCCCGCCACGCGTGCCCAGATCGCATCCCGCGACGCCCCCTGCTGGGCCAGCCACCGCTCCTGCCAGCATGTGAGCACGCCGAGGAGGCCGAAGACGGCCCCGGACGCACCGACCAGCGGGGCGCGGCTCTCCGCCATCAGGCCGAAGGTGATTGCACCCGCCGCCGCCGTGACGACGAAGATCGCCATCACGGCACCGAACCCGGCATCCCGGCTGATCCCGTGACCCAGCCCCAGGAACGCCGCCGCGTTCAGCGCAAGATGCAGCCAACCCCCGTGGAGCAGCGCATGGGTAACGAGCGACCAGACGAGCTTCGGCTGCACGCCGTCCCCGCGGAGCGCCTGCTCGAACACCACGTCCTCGAAGGCGAAGCCGCTATAGACGATCCATCGCGTATAGGGCGAGATGATGCCGGCATCGCCCGCCTGAAGGGCAATCTCGATCAACACCCAAACCAGCACCATGACCCATAGCCCCCGGTGGACGGGAACGTTGCTCGGCGGGCTGCCGGGGGAGGTGCGGTTGAGAGGCGTGCGCATCCGGCGAACCTATGGTGTCCCAGGGCCCGCCGCCAGTGCACGATGCGCGACCAAGAGGCCCTCACGCCGCGGGAACTGGAGCGGGGCGTGACAGGCGCTTGACGGGCGCGGCTCGCCCGCCGCAAAAGCCGTGGCGCGCAGGAGGAGGGCCCGATGTCGTCGCCTGCCGCGAGGAGGATCGATCATGAACGACACTGCCCCAGCCGCGGCATCGGCCAGCGGCGCCACGGCGACCGGACGCCACACACCGCGCGTCTTCTCCGGCGTCCAGCCATCCGGCCAGCTCACGCTCGGCAACTATCTCGGCGCCGTGAAGCGCTTCGTCGAGCTGCAGGACAGCGGGATGGAGACGATCTACTGCATCGTCGATCTTCATGCGATTACCGTCTGGCAAGAGCCCGAGGCGCTGCGGCGCGCGACGCGGGAGTTGGCGGCCACCTACCTGGCCTGCGGGCTCGACCCCAAGCGCTCGATCCTCTTCCATCAATCCGGCTGCCCGGCGCATGCGCAGCTTGGCTGGGTGCTTTCCTGCGTCGTCCGCCTCGGCTGGCTGAACCGGATGACGCAGTTCAAGGACAAGGCGGGGAAGGATCGGGAGAAGGCGTCCGGCGGGCTGTACATGTACCCCGCGCTGATGGCGGCAGACATTCTGGCCTACAAGGCGACGCATGTGCCCGTGGGCGAGGACCAGAAGCAGCATCTCGAGCTCGCGCGCGACATCGCGACCAAGTTCAACCTCGACTACGACGCCGACGATTTCTTCCCGTTGCCGGAACCCCTGATCGGCGGACCGGCCCCGCGGGTGATGTCGCTCCGGGACGGCACGAAGAAGATGTCGAAGTCCGATCCCTCCGACATGTCCCGCATCAACCTCACGGACGATGCGGACACGATCGCAAGCAAGATCAAGAAGGCCCGGACCGACCCCGAGCCGCTGCCGGAGAGCACGGAGGGTCTGGCCGAGCGGGCGGAGGCACGCAACCTTGTTGGCATCTTCGCCGCGCTGACGGACCGGACGGCGGAAGATGTGCTGGCGGAGTTCGGCGGTCAGGGCTTCGGCGCCTTCAAGCCGGCCCTCGCGGAAGTGGCCGTCGCCCATCTCGCGCCCATCGCCGATGAGGTCCGCCGCCTGAACGCCGACCCCGCCGAGATCGACAGGATCCTCGGCGACGGCGCCGCCCGGGCGAACACCGTCGCGGAGCCGGTCCTGGCGGAGGCGTACGAGAAGGTGGGCTTCCTGAGAGCCCCTTGAGCCACCATGTTTCAAACGCCCGCGCACGCCAAACCGCGCCGGCGGCGGAAGGAGAACGGCTATGCGACGCTTGGCCCTGCTGGGCGCCCTCCTCATCGCGGCGGGCGCGCTCGCCGGCTGTAACCTGACCTTGCAGCCCGTGAACCTCGATCAGCTGCCGAGCAGCAACCGCAACCTCTGACGGGGCGGTCGCCTAGCTGGCGACCAACCAACGGGCGAGGGCCGCAAGCTCCGGCTGCGTGAGCGCATGACCGCCGGGTTGCCAAGCGGTCTCCACCTCTGCACCCGCCGTCTCCAGCGCGGCAATAAGGGCACGGGTCTGCTCCGGCGGGCAGATTGGGTCCTGCAGGCCGGCGCCGATGAAGACTGGGGTGCCCATGGCGTCCCCGATGGCAGGTTCGAAGGGGATGAGAGGGTGCAATAGCGCCCAGCGCCCGAGCGCCGAGGGCTGTGCGAACATCAGGCTCGCCAGCGCATTCGCGCCGTTGGAGTACCCGATCCCGATAGCGCGCGCAGGATCGCGCCCCGCCCGTTCCAGCGCTCGCGGCAGGAAGCCCTGGAGCTTTGCCGTGGCGCGGGCGAGATCCGCCATGTCGTAAACGCCCTCGGCGCGGCGGCGGAAGAAGCGCGGCATCCCTGCTTCCAGCACATCGCCGCGAAGCGCCAACACCGCAGCGCCGGGCAAGGCTGCATCGGCCAGCGCATGGCCCAGGGCCGCCATTTCGCGTTCGCTCCCGCCGGTGCCGTGGAGCAGCACCAGCGTCTCCTGGCTCTCGCCCTCGCCCTGCTCGAGGATGTGGACGTAGTCATCGGTGGTCGCGTCCATGGTCGTTTCTCCTGCTCGATGGCCGGCCGCGCGGCGCCTCGGCCGCCCGGCCGGCCTGTTGGCTCAGGCCACCAGTTTCGGGAGCCTCTCCTCCAGGCTGGGGCGGAGATGCTCGTGCTGCGAGGGCAGCTTCAGTGCCTCGCCCAGCGTTTCCACCGGCTCGTCCCGGTCGAAGCCAGGCTCATCGGTCGCCACCTCGAAGAGAATGCCCTCAGGCGTCCGGAAGTAGATGGCGTAAAAGTAGTCCCGGTCGATCTGCGGGGTGACGTGATGGCCCTGCGCCGCGACGGCCTTGCGGATCCGGTCCTGCGCCGCGCGGTCCTCCACCCGGAAGGCGACGTGGTGCACGGTGCCGGCGGCCTCGATGCCATCGGGCAGCGCCGGGTCGATCAGCAGGTCGACCACGCCGGCCGCGACACCCGGCTGGGCAAAGCGGACGATGCGGCGCGTGGCACCCTCGGCGCTGTCCGACACCTCCTCGCCCACGCGCTCATACCCGAAGATGCCGGTGAGGATCGCGGCCGTCGCCTCCTCGCCCGAGACGCCGAGGGTCACGCCCTCGAAACCGCGAACCGCATGCTCAGCCGGGATATCCGCCCCCGTCCACGGTGCCCGCGCATCACCCGCAACCTCGACGAAGATGAGGCCGAGGCCCTCCGGGTCGGTCGCGATGAGGCGTGCCGCACCGAAGGCATCGTGCTTGGCGACGGCCTTGCCGCCATGGGCTGCGATCCGCTCGGCCCAGTAGTCGAGGCTGCCCTGCGGCACGGCGTAATGCGTGAACACCACCTGACCGCGACCGACGCGGCCCTGGCGCGCCCCAGGGAACGGGAAGAAGGTCATCACCGTACCCGGCGTGCCCGTGCCGTCGGCGTAGTAGAGGTGGTAGACGTCGGGCGCATCGAAGTTGACGGTCTTCTTGACCATGCGCTGGCCCAGAACCTTCACGTAGAAGTCGTGGTTCGCCTGGGCGTCGCCCGAGATGGCGGTTACGTGGTGCAAGCCTACGATATCGCTCATGATGTCCTCCGCGCTTGGCGTGTCTGTCTCTGGCCGGGGATATGTTGACGCCGTGCCAAGCATCAACGCAGTTGGCCATCAGGGATCGTTGCGGCTTGGCGCATAATCGCTGGCGCTTGCGCGGGACGCCTGCGCTGCGCGACACTTTTGCTCGTCGGGCGCGAATCACTGCCCGGGGCAGCGAATCAGGTCACGATGCGCAAGTTCATGGTGGTGGTCGACGAGACGCCCGAGTGCCAGCAGGCCATGCGCTTCGCCGCCCGCCGCGCAAGGAATACCGGCGGGCGGGTGCTCATGCTCTACGTCATCGTGCCGGACGAGTTTCAGCACTGGATGGGCGTGGCCGAGGTGATGCGGGCTGAAGCCCGCACGGCGGCGGAGGAGCGCCTGCAGGAGCTTGCCGAGGAGATGTCGCAGCTCTCGGGCATGACGCCCGAATTCGCCATCCGCGAGGGCAAGCCGGTGGACGAGGTGCTCGCCGCGATCGACGAAGACCCGGAGATCGGCGTGCTGGTGCTGGGCGCCGGAGAGGATGACGGACCGGGGCCGCTGGTCTCCCAGCTCGTTGCGAAACAGGGTCATCGGATGCGCGTGCCCATCACCGTGGTCCCCGGCAGCCTGAGCCTCAGCCGGATCGACGAGATCAGCTGAGCGCGTGAACACCGCCACCCATCTGCTCACCGCCGCCGCCGCGTTCGCACGCCCGGGCCGGCCGGGTCGCAACACTGCGGTGGTCGTTGGAGCACTGTTACCGGATGCCTGGATCTTCGGCTTCTGGGGCTGGTATCGGGCGCAGGGCGTGCCGGAGATGCGGCTCTGGCGTGAACTCTATTGGCAGGAGCCCTGGCAAACCGTAGGCGCCATCGCCAACTCCGCCCCGATCGGACTGGCGATCCTTGCCGCAGGGCTCCTGACGCGCCTCTCCTGGCTGGCCGTGTTGGGCGGAGCGATGCTCATCCATCTTGCCCTAGACTTTCCGGTGCATGCGGACGATGCGCATCGCCATTTCTGGCCGATCACCGATTGGCGATTTCATGCGCCCTTCTCCTACTGGGATGTGCGCTATCATGCGGACAAGGTGATCTGGGTCGAGGCGGCCCTCACCGCCGCCTGCCTTGTCGTGCTCTGGCGTCGCTTCGGCGGAAGGCCTGCACGGGCAGCGCTCGGACTCCTCGCAGCAGGGTATGTCGGCGCCTATGCGTATTTCGCCCTGGTGTTCTGAGGATGGCGTCGCTGGCATGAGCGCCAGTTTAGAACGATTCTTGATCTGGAGCCCCGAACGGTCCATTTAAGGCGGTAACGAACAGGAGAGACCGATGTTCATCCAGACCGAAGCGACGCCGAACCCGCAGACGCTGAAATTCCTGCCCGGCCAGGCTGTCATGCAGCACGGCTCCGCCGATTTTCCGACGCCGGACGGCGCCGAAGCCTCGCCGCTTGCCGAGCGTATTTTCGCGGTCGACGGCGTGACCGGCGTGTTCCTCGGTCCCGACTTCATCACGGTGACCAAGGACGCGAGCGTCGAGTGGCTGCACCTCAAGCCCGCCCTTCTCGGCGCGGTGATGGAGCACTACCAGTCCGGCGCGCCGGTCATGAAAGGCGAGGGGCCGACGGTTGGCCACGCCGCGCATGACGGGCCGGACAAGGAGATCGTGGGCCAGATCGTGGAGCTGCTCGACACGCGGGTGCGCCCGGCGGTGGCACAGGACGGTGGGGACATCACGTTCCACGGCTTCGACAAGGGCGTGGTCTACCTCCACATGCAGGGGGCCTGCGCCGGCTGCCCGTCCTCGACGCTGACGCTGAAGCACGGCATCGAGAACCTCCTCCGCCATTACATCCCCGAGGTGACCGAGGTCCGCCCCGTCGGCCTCTGACCGGCGGGCCGAGGTGATCACCGGCCGCTGCTATTGCGGGGCGACGACGCTTTCCGCGGACGCGTCGCCCTTCATCGTGTCGTACTGCCACTGCGAGGACTGCAGGCGATGGACGGGCGCGCCCCTCCCGGCTTTCGTCGCGCTCCCCATGGGCGCGCTGAAGCTGACGCCGGAACCGGAGCCGTTCTCAGCCGTCCCGGGTGTCAAACGCTGGGTCTGTGGTGTCTGTGGCTCGCCTATGGCCGCGCATTTCGACTACCTGCCTGACCAGATCTATGTGCCGATCGGCGTGGTTGATCAGGCGGCAACGCTGGCCCCTGAACTTCATTCCCACGCCCACGCCACGTTGCCCTGGCTCCATGTGGCCGATGACCTGCCGCGCCATTCGGGCAGCGCGCGCGACGCGTTGAACGCTTCGTCCGACGAGCCGTGATCCTCGCTATCGACACCTCGGCGAGCCGCTGCGCAGTGGCGCTCGTCGCCGCGGGGCAGGTGTTGTCCACGAAGGTCGAGCGGATGGATCGCGGGCATGCCGAGCGGCTCTTCCCGCTCATCCGCGAGGCGCTGGGCGAGGCCGAAACCGATATCTCCTCCCTCGAGCGGATTGCGGTCTGCACCGGGCCGGGCTCCTTCACCGGGCTGCGCGTGGGCGTGGCCGCGGCGCGCGGGCTCGCGCTCGGCCGCGGCATACCGGCCATCGGCATCACGCGCTTCGACGCGCTGGCGGCCATGCTGACCGGCGCGCGGCAGAGCAGCGAGGTGGAGACCATGCCGAGAACGCTGGAGGACAAGGTCGGCTGGGCCGAGCGCCGGCCGCTTGCCATTGCCATCGCCGGCCGGGGCGCGGTCTACCTCCAGCGCTTCGAGGCCGGCTCGGCCGCGGCGCCGCCCGCGCTTCTGGCACCGGAGGCGTTGGCCGCGGCGGTCCCGGCAGATGCCGTGCCGGTTGGCGATGGTTGGGCGGTGGAGGGCGTCGACCCGCGCGGGCCCGGGCGCCGCGGCGAGCCCATACTGCTGCCGGAAGGCCTGCCCGATCCCGTCATCCTCGCCGCCCTTGGCGCCGCGGCCGCGCCCGGTGCGCCCCCTGCGCCCCTGTATCTCCGCGGTGCGGATGCGGACCCGCCGCGCGAGGCCCCGCCCCGTCTCTTGGGCTGAGGGCCGATGGTCGATCTCAGCGTCATCGTGCCCAGCCGGGAGGACGCAGCGAAGCTGGCTGTGATCGACCGTAAGGCCTTTCCCAACGATGCGGTCACCTTCAGCGCCGACGACTATTTCGGCTTCGCCTTCGTCGAACCGGGCGTGACCGCGCCCGCGATCATCGCCGACGCTGACCTTGCTCTCTGCGTCGCCGTGCTCCGTTTCGCGGCCGACGAAGCGGAGATCCTCACGCTTGGCGTCGTTCCCGAGGCGCGGCGCCGAGGACTTGGCACAGCGCTCCTCGCCGCCTCGATCGCCATCGCCGAAGGCTGCGGCGCCGCAAGCATCTTTCTCGAAGTTGCAGAGGATAACGACGCCGCCCGCGCGCTCTACGCCGCCGCGGGGTTCGAGGAGGTCGGGCGGCGCGATGGATACTATGAACGTCGGGACGGCAGCCGGGTGGCGGCGCTTGTCCTGAGGCGTTCTGTCGAGGCCGCCTAGTCCGCCTCCCGCACCCGTTGCCGCCGACGCGGTGGGGGAGTAGAAGGCGCGCGATGACGAGTGCACGCCCCATCCAGAACCTTACCGACCACTGGCGCCTGCCAGGGCGGTTCTCTGCGCGCGTGCTGCCCCGTCCGAGGGGGTGAGCGCCCCGAGGCTTTCATCGGCCGCTCCCCGAAGCCCCTGAAGAGACGAGAGAAAACCATGGCCAAGACGCTCTACGACAAGATCTGGGACGCGCATGTCGTCCACGAAGCCGAGGACGGCACCTGCCTTCTCTATATCGATCGCCACCTTGTGCATGAGGTGACCAGCCCCCAGGCCTTCGAGGGCCTGCGCATGGCCGGCCGCCCGGTGCGCGACCCGGGCGCGACCCTCGCGGTGCCGGACCATAACGTGCCGACGGATCCGACGCGCCTCGAGGGCATCAAGGACGAACAGTCCCGCATCCAGGTGGAAGCGCTCCGGAAGAACGCCGCCGATTTCGGCGTTGAGATGTTCGACGTGGACGACAAGCGCCAGGGGATCGTGCACATCATCGGCCCCGAACAGGGCATGACCCAGCCGGGCATGACCATCGTCTGCGGTGACAGCCACACGGCGACGCATGGCGCTTTCGGCGCGCTCGCCCACGGGATCGGCACCTCCGAGGTGGAGCACGTGCTCGCGACCCAGACGCTGATCCAGAAGAAGTCGAAGAACATGCGCGTCGAGGTCCGCGGCTCGCTGCCGATGGGTGTCACGGCCAAGGACATCACCCTCAGCATTATCGGCCAGACCGGCACGGCCGGCGGCACGGGCCATGTGATCGAGTACTGCGGCGAGGCGATCGAAGGCCTGTCGATGGAAGGTCGGATGACCGTCTGCAACATGGCGATCGAGGGCGGCGCGCGCGCGGGCCTCGTGGCGCCGGATGCGAAGACCTTCGATTACCTCATGGGCCGCCCACGCGCGCCCCAGGGTGCGGCCTGGGAGCAGGCGGTGGCGCATTGGCGCACGCTTAGCACCGACGAAGGCGCGCATTTCGACAAGGAACTCATCCTGGAGGCCGGGGCGATCTCGCCTGTCGTTACCTGGGGGACGAGCCCGGAGGACGTGCTGCCCATCACCGGCACGGTGCCGCATCCGGAGGACTTCCAGGGCGGCAAGGTGGCCGCCGCGAAGCGCAGCCTCGACTATATGGGCCTCGAGCCCGGCACCAAGCTCGACGAGATCGAGATCGACACGGTGTTCATCGGCTCCTGCACGAACGGCCGGATCGAGGATCTGCGCGAAGTGGCCCGCATCATGGAAGGGCGCCGCGTTAAGGATGGTCTGCGTGCCATGATCGTCCCTGGCTCGGGGCTGGTGCGGCTCCAGGCGGAGGAGGAAGGCATTGCCCAGAAGCTCCAGGAAGCGGGCTTCGAGTGGCGGATGGCCGGCTGCTCCATGTGCCTCGGCATGAACCCGGACCAACTGGCGCCGGGCGAGCGCTGCGCCAGCACCTCCAACCGCAATTTCGAAGGCCGCCAGGGCCGCGGCGGTCGCACCCATCTCATGAGCCCCGCCATGGCCGCCGCCGCCGCCATCACCGGCCGGCTCACGGATGTCCGCCACCTGGCCTGACGCAAGGGGGCCGGCGCTTCCGGGCGCTGGCCGCGCTGCATTTATGCGAAATGCAGCACTTAAACTTTTGAGAACTATATCGACGCAGCTTCTGCCTCACCCCGGCGCGTACTGCCGGGGCAAGGAAGGCAGGTGTTGTTGTGCGTATCGCGTTACCGTCCCCCCGTAGCTTTGCTCTCACCGCGGCCCTGCCGACCCTTCTTTTTCTCAGCGCCGCGTTGGCTTCCGTTCCTGCGGAGGCGTTGATCTTCCGCGGCGCGCTGGAGGAGCGGCGGGCGGATGCGGTGCTGCCGGGGCTTCTGGCGCTCGGCGCAGGGGAGGTGTCGGGAGCATTCGACGCATCCGAAGATCCCGGCACGGCCGAGGCAGCAGCGGCCGATGAGCCCAATGGTGGCGGGCCCGATGGTGAGGGGCCTGATGTTGAGGGGATCGTCACGCCGGTCCCCGCGCTCTTCGTCCAGCAGCACGGGGCGGGCCCGCGGCGCGCGGGCTGGCGGCTGAGCAACGCTATCGTGACGCTGGTGGCAGCGGCGAACGCGCCCGGCACGCAACCGTTCGACCCGATGCCAGGGCATGGTGGACAGCCGCGGCTCGACCTGCTGCCGCTCTGCCTCACGGGCGGTTGGGTGGCGGACCAGCTAGGGCTCGGCCCGCTGGTGGACTGGATCACGCGGGACCGGGTGCCCGATGGCGTCCCTTTCCCGGATGACGACATCGTCGCCGTGCCGCTGCCCGCGCCGGCACTGATGCTTGCTGCAGCCCTGCTGCTGCTCGCGGGCCGCGCTAGGGCACGGCGGGCCCAGGCGCCGAAAGGCGGCTGGCGAGGCGTGGTGCGATGGCGGCAAAGAGCAGGCTGGCCGCGAGGCACCACACCGCCATCGCCGGCGCCTGGGCGGTAAGGGGCGCACCCGCATCGATCAGCAAGCCGGTTATGCCCGGACCAATGGCGGTTGAGACCACCATCGCGGCTGTGGTGAGCGCCTTCACCCCGCCGATATGCCCCGTGCCGTAGAGCACTGGCCAGAGCGCGCCGAGGAGCGTGACGACCACCCCCTGGCTCACGCCGATGCCGAGAAGCGTCAAGAGCCAGACCCATTCACCCCCCGGGAGGGCGAGGCAGGAGATGGCCACGGCAAGCGGCAGGAGCGAGACCGGCAGCAGCTTCAGCACGCCATGTCGGTCCACAAAGCGCCCGGCCGCGAGCGACGTCAGCACCGAGAGGGCGGCATAGACCGGGTACCCCGCCGCCATGACAACGAGGTCCCACCCCCGCACCTCGGAGACGTGGACCTGGTGGAAGAAGGCGACCGTGCCGATGAAACTCGGCGCCAGCACCCCCGGCATCAGCGCCCAGAACGCCCAGTGACCGAGCACCTGTCCGCGCGTCCAGTGCCGTCCGTCCATCCCGGCACTGGTCAGCGCCCCGCCCTCACCCTGCGGGTTGCGCCCGCCACGGCCGAGGAGCCACAGAAGCGCAGGGAGGACGAGACAGAGAAGCGCGGCGGCGGCGATGAGCCACCCCTGCCGCCAGCCCACCGCGCCGATCACCAGCACGGCGATGGGCGGCAGGAGCGCCTCTCCCAAAGGGTAGCCCAGCACGGCGATCGCCACCGCCCGCCCGCGATTTGCCCGGAACCAGCGGGCGACGGCGGTGAGCGCAAGGTGGCTCATCATCCCCTGCCCGCAAAGCCGCAGGCCGAGCACGCCGAGACCCAGCCACAGAACCGAGGGTGCCAGCGCCGTCAGCACGAGGGCGACGGTATAGAGCGCGGCGGTCGCCAGCAGCAGCGGCTTCAGGGCGACGCTGTCCGCCAGCCGGCCCGCTTGTACGAGGATCGCCGCCGAGCCGAGGGTCGCGAAGGTGTAGAGCGTCCCCCAGTCGCCATCCGACAGCCCGAACTCGGCCCGGATGCCCCCGGCAAAGAGCGATATGAAGAAGGTCTGCCCGAAAGACGAGCCAAACGTAAGCAGCGCCGCGGCGGCCAGCCACGGCGCATTCGCGCGATAGAAGCCCTGGGACATGGCGTCCCTTTAGCGCCGCCGCCCTCCTCGGGAAAGCGGCGACGTCTCATCGACGCGTCAGCGGATGATCACCGTCCCGCCAAACACCGGCGGGAAGAACACGCCGCCGCGGATGATCACATCCGGCCCGCCACGGTAGTAGCCGCGGCCATAGTGGGGCCGGCCGTGGCGATAACCGCGGCGATAGCCCTTGCGGAAGCCGTGGCGCCGCCCGGCGCGGTAGGCCCTGCTATAAGGCCGGTAGCCGCGTCGATAGCCGCGATGCCCGGCCTCGACCACCGGCAGGCTCCCTGAGGCTGCCTGCGTGGGGGCGGGCGCCCCGGTCATGGCGCCCGTCATGGCGCCCGCGGCGCCGGGCAGGGAGGCGGCCCCGAAGACAAGCGCGGCCGCGATGGCGCAGCGGCCGGCGAAGGAGCGGAGGGTCGTCATGGCGGTTCTCCTCGATTGCACCGCCGGTAGTACGAAGCGCCTCCCGCTTTCCGTCGCGCCACATCGCGTGGAATCAGGCGTTACCGGTTGCGCCCGAAACGCCCGCGGAAGAAGAAGCCCCGCTTGCCGAAGACGAAGCCCTTCCGGAAGCCTCGGCCGCGGAAACCGCGATGCCCGAACCGACCCCGGAAGCCGCCGCGAAACCCTCTCCGGAAGCCACCACGAAAGCCACCGCGGAAACCGCGTCCCCTGAAGCCGCGATGGCCCCTGAAACGCGCCTGCTCCACCACGGCTACGGGCCCCGCCCGTTCGAGCGTGCTGGCCGCCTCCGCGATGGCCAGCACCGCCGGCATGGCGGCAGGTGCTGCATGGGCCGGCCCTGCCTGAACCAAGGCCGCCGCCAGAAGCGCCGCCGCACCGGCCAGAACCGTCTTCGCCGTCGTCGTCCGCGTCATTGGATCTCTCCGTCGCTGACCCGCCGGACATCTCGCCGGCGCTCAAGCAGAGGTGGGCAGCGGTGCCGGGCGGACAACGCACGTTCTCACACACGAACGTCATACTTGCGGCGCGCCCCCGCCCCGTGCGACCACGACGCCGTGATCGAGAGGAGGATCGTGATGGAACCGTTCGGCAAGCTCACCGGGGTGGCCGCCCCCCTGCCGCTGATCAACGTCGATACCGACATGATCATCCCCAAGCAGTTCCTGAAAACGATCAAGCGCACGGGCCTCGGCGTGAACCTCTTCAGCGAGATGCGCTACGACGACAGCGGCGCGGAGAACCCGGACTTTGTGCTGAACCAGCCCGCCTATCGCGGCGCGGAGATCCTGGTCGCGGGGGACAATTTCGGCTGCGGCTCCAGCCGGGAACACGCGCCCTGGGCGATCAAGGATTTCGGCATCCGCTGCGTGATCGCGCCGAGCTTCGCGGACATCTTCTACAACAACTGCTTCAAGAACGGCATCTTGCCCATCGCTCTGCCGCAGGAAGAGGTCGACAAGCTGATGGCCGATGCGGAGCGGGGGGCGAACGCGACGCTGACCATCGACCTCGAGGCGCAGACCATCGAGGGGCCGGATGGCGGGCAGATCCGCTTCGAGATCGACCCCTTCCGCAAGCACTGCCTGCTCAACGGGCTTGACGATATCGGCCTTACGATGGAGCGCGAGGATGCCATCTCCGCTTTCGAGGCGAAGCGCCGCAGCGCCACGCCGTGGCTCGACACCTCCGCCGGCTGAGCCTTTTGCGCAACGGGGTGGCGGGGCAGCGCGGTTGCAGCGGGCACGTCCGCTGCTCGCAGCGCTCGCCTTTATCGCTGCGCTAGCGGCGAGCCCCGGCATGGGCCTGCGCGCACAGGACCTCGCGATACCACCCCTGCCGCCACCGGCCGAGGGCGCCCTCCGGATCGCTCAGTTCAACGCGGCCCTCAACCGCCCCGGTGCCGGCGTTCTGCTCGCCGATATCCGAAAGGGCGATGCGCAGGTTGCAGCCATCGCGGCGATCATCCGCGCCGTGCGGCCCGACATCCTGCTGCTGAACGAGTTCGACCGCGATGCGGAGGGCAGGGCACTCGACGCCTTCGCGGCGTTCCTCTCCGCGGCCGACGAGGCGCCCATCGACTACCCGCACCGCTTTCACGCGCCAGTGAACACGGGCGTGCCGTCCCATCGCGATCTCGACGGCGACGGACGTACCACAGGGCCCGGCGATGCCTGGGGCTGGGGCGCCTTTCCGGGCCAGTACGGCATGGCCGTCCTCAGCCGGCACCCGATCCGGGCGGACGAGGCGCGGACCTGGCAGCTCTTTCCCTGGTCGGCCATGCCGGGCGCTCTCCGCCCCGCGCTGCCGGACGGCACGATTTTTCACGACGACGAGACCTGGGCCCTGCTCCGCCTCAGTTCGCAATCCCACTGGGCCCTGCCGATCGAGACCCCGGCGGGCGCGCTCATGCTGGTGGCCGCTCATCCGACCCCGCCCGTCTTCGACGGCCCCGAGAACCGGAACGGCCGGCGGAACCACGATGAGATCCGCCTGCTCCACGCCATCGCGACCGAGCCGATGGCGGCATGGTTGGTGGACGATGCGGGCCGCGCCGGCGGGCTCGCACCCGGCACGCCCTTCGTGATCGCCGGCGATCTCAATGCCGATCCGGCAGATGGCGCTGCAGAGCGTGGCGCGCTTACCGCGCTACTCGGCGACCCACGCCTGCAGGATCCCGGGCCAGAGAGCGCAGGCGCAGCGGCGGCCGCCAACACCCAGGGCGCTGCGAACGCCAGCCAGAAGGGCAGGCCGGCGCAGGATACGGCGGACTGGCGCGACACGCCCGGTCCCGGCAATCTGCGGGTCGATTACGTGCTGCCCTCGGCCCAGTTCGACGTGACCGCCAGTGGTGTTTTCTGGCCCGCCCCGGGTCAGCCCGGCGCTGCCCTGATGCGGTCCCGAAAGCGCCCGGTGAGTTCCGATCACCGTCTCGTCTGGGTCGATATCCGCCTGCCTTAGCCGCCGGCCCGACGAACACGCACCGCAGCCGCCGCACCAGCCTCCCCGCAGGCCGCGCAGCCGGGGCGACGGGCGATCCTCAGCACACGCGTCTCGGCCAATAGCGCGTCATACAGCAGCAGCCTGCCGGAAAGCGCCGTCCCCGCTCCGGTGATGAGCTTCACCGCTTCCACCGCCTGCATCGCGCCGACCACGCCGGCAAGCGCCCCGAGCACCCCGGCCTCCGCACAGGCAGGCACCAACGCCGGATCGGGCGCCTCAGGGAAGGCGCAGGCATAGCAGGGCCCGCCGCGCGCCGGGTCGAAAACACCCACCTGCCCCTCCCAGCGCCCGATCGCGCCGACCACCAGCGGTACGCCCGCCGCGATGGCCGCTGCGTTCACGGCGTAGCGCGTATCGGCGTTATCCGACCCGTCCAGAACGAGATCCACGTCGCCCAGAAGCGCCGCCGCATTCGCCGCATCGAGGCGCGCGATCACCGGCGTCACGGCCACATGCGGGTTGAGCCGACCGAGTGTGGCCACAGCGGCCGTCGCCTTCGGCTGACCCACTTCGGCGGTGGCGTAAAGCACCTGGCGCTGCAGGTTCGAGAGGCTCACCACATCGTCGTCAATCACGCTGATGCGCCCCACGCCCGCCGCCGCGAGGTAAAGGAGCGCCGGACAGCCGAGCCCCCCGGCACCCACAACGGCCACATGGGCGGCCTTGAGCCGCTGCTGCCCCGGCCCACCAATCTCGTGCAGGACGAGATGGCGCGCATAACGGTCAACCTCCTCCGGCGCGAAGCTCACGCTTCGCCTCCGGACCCGCCATCCTCCGCCTGACGCTTTGCCGCCGCCCGCGCCTTGCCCACGAGCATCCAGTAGGCTGCACCGATGGCGATGAGCACCGCGGCGCCGAGCGCGCGCAGGGCCATGGTCTCCCAGTCCGTCACCAGCCCGCTCTCGCCACCGAAGGCCGCGAAGCCGAGCATCGTGCCCACCGTCAGATAGAGCCCGATCGGCAGAATGAGTTGCCGCTCCCAGCGCCAGGCATAGCGCGCCGCCTGGCCGAGACAGGCGATCATCCCGAACGCCGCGACGATCTCGATCAAAATCATCCGATCCCTCTCCATGCCGCTCCGCCATACCTGCGGCGCCCCGGCGGTCCCGGCAAGCCCTCCGGACAAAACGGCCTCTCGGACAAAGCGCCCTACCCCGAGAGACGCGCCGCGCCATTGAGCCCTACCGCGCCCCGCCACCAAGCGCAGAACGTGGCCCGCCGCCGCGGGCGCTCCATGCGCCACCCGCTCGATGCCCGACGCGGCGGCCCTGAAGCGTTATCTCACAGCCCATCGAAGAGCGGGGTGGACAGGTAGCGCTCCGCAAAGCTCGGCAGCACGGCGAGCAGCCGCTTGCCCGCCATCTCCGGCCGCTCGGCCACCTCCAGTGCGGCCGCCACCGCCGCGCCGGAGCTGATGCCCCCCGCGATGCCCTCGAGCCTTGCCAGCGCCCGCGCGGTATCGAACGCGCTGGCGTTCGCCACCGTCAGCACCTCGTCGATGAGCGAGATATCGAGATTGCGCGGCACGAAGCCCGCGCCGATGCCCTGGATCTTGTGGCTGCCAGGCGGCAGGCCCGACAATACGGCGCTGTCCTCGGGCTCCACCGCCACGATGCGCAGGCCCGGCAGCCGCGGCTTGAGCACCCTGCCCACGCCCGTGAGCGTGCCGCCGGTACCGACACCCATCACCAGCACGTCGAGCCGGCCCTCGCAATCGGCCCAGATCTCCTCCGCCGTCGTCTCGGCGTGCACGTCAGGATTCGCCGGGTTCTCGAACTGCTGCGGGATCACCGCGCCGGGGATTTCCGCAGCCAGCTGCTCGGCGCGCTCGATCGCCGCGCCCATGCCGCCGCCGGCGGGCAGCAGGTCGAGCTCCGCACCGAGCAGCGCCAGCATCTTCCGCCGCTCGATCGACATGGTCTCGGGCATGCAGAGGATCAGCCGGTAGCCCTTTGCCGCCGCCGCGAAGGCCAGCCCGATCCCCGTGTTGCCGGAGGTCGGCTCGATGATCACGGAGCCTTCGCGCAGGATACCGGCCGCCTCCATGGCCTCGATCATCGCGACGCCGATCCGGTCCTTCACACTTGCCAGCGGATTGAAGAACTCGAGCTTCAGCAGCACCTCCGCGCGCGCGCCATGCGCTTCGGCCATCCGGCCCATCCGCACCACCGGCGTGCCGCCGATCGTCTCGGTGATGCTGTCGTAGATCCGGCCATGCGGCCGTGCCTGCCGGCCCTCGGCGGCCATCGGCACCACCGGCTCGCCCCGCGCGCTCATGCGATACCGCTCCCGGGCTCGGGCAGGGCGTCCGGCGAGAGGGACCGCATCATCACCGCCTCTCCGTAGCGGATCTCGCCCGTCGCCCGGAAGCCCATGCTCTCGTAGAGGGCGATGGCCGGCGCATTCTCCTGCACCACGCCGAGGGCGATGCTCTCGGGGCGCGGCGTGAACCGCGTGGCCCAGTCAATCACCAGCGTGAGCAACACCCGCCCGATACCACGGCGCTGATGGGCAGCGTCGACCATCAGGCGCTCGAGCCGGAAGCATCGCCCATCCTCCCCCTCCACCTCGCCGCGGTGGACGAGGACGAAGCCCACAGCCACGTCGTCGAGCATGGCGAGCCTTGGGATGTCGGAGCGGTAGACGTAACACTCTGCCAGTGACTTCGCATTGGAGGCCACGTAGTCGCGCTGTCCCGGGAACACATCGAGCGCGAGCGTCGCCGCCAGGTTCCTGTCGGTCACCTCCTCCAGCCGCAGCGTACCGTCGCCGCAGCGCAGCGCCGGCGCCGGGGGCGGCGCGGTAGCGCTCATGCGGGCTGGATCAGATGCTGAAGTCGGGGTCATGCTTGGTGCCGTGAGGGATGCCGCGCTTGTTCGCATCGCGGCAGAGGTCTTCCATGGTGACCGCGTCGAGGCGGGCGAGCATCGCGTCACGCGTCTCGGTCCAGAGCGGGTGGATGATCTGTTCGCCGAGCGGGGCGGCGGAAAGTGGCTCGGCATCCGAGGCTTCGTCCATCGCGTCCACGACGCGGACGACATCGCCCACGGTTATGCGCCGCCGTTCGCGCGCGAGAGTGTAGCCACCCTTCGGGCCGCGCACGCCCTTGAGAATGCCGTGATGCACGAACTGCTGCATGACGTGTTCGAGGTAGCGCTGGGGAATGCCCTGTCGGCTGGTGATGTCCTTCGACTGCACGGGATCCGGCCGCGCATTGTATGCCACGTCCAGCACGGCCTCGAGGGCCAGCATGGTCTTGCGCGAAAGCCGGATCACGCCGCATCACCCGTGCCGCTGCCGGTGGAGCCGAAGCCCCCGGCGCCGCGGGCCGTATCGTCGAGCGTGTCGACCGGGTTGGGGGCCGCCACAGCGTAGGCCGCGATCACGAGCTGGGCGATCCGCGCGCCGTGATCCACGCGGAAGTTCTCCTGGCCGAGATTGATCAGCGGCACCTGCACTTCGCCGCGATAGTCGGCATCGATGGTGCCCGGCGCGTTCAGCACGGTCACGCCATGGCGCGCGGCGAGGCCCGAACGCGGCCGCACCTGACCTTCGAAGCCCGGCGGGATGGCGATGGCGAGGCCGGTGGGGATCACTGCACGGCCGAGGGGCGGGAGCACGATCCCGGCCTCCCGGTCCTCCGCATGGAGCGATGCGCGCAGGTCCATACCGGCCGCCCCTGCCGTCTCGTGCCGCGGCAGCGGCAGGGCTTCATCGTGATGCGCAAGCCGCATCATGGGCAGGGGGAGCGGGGGGTTCACGACGCGCTCCGCGCGCGACGGCCACCCGTGCCGCGTCCACCAGAAGGTGCGGAGAGCAGCGCTTCGGCCACGCGGGCCGACAGGCGGCGCGCTACCTCGGCTTTAGGCGCGCGCGGCCAGGCCTCGGCGCCCTCGGCCGTCACCAGCGTCACCGCGTTCTCGGTGCCACCCATGATACCGGTGCCGGGGCTGACATCATTGGCCACGATCCAGTCGCAGCCCTTCCGCGCGCGCTTCGCCGTCGCGTTCTCGACCACGTCATCCGTCTCCGCCGCAAACCCGACCACCAGCGGCGGACGCTGTGCGGCAGGCAGCTTCGACAGGGTGGCGAGAATGTCCGGGTTCTCCGTCATCGTCAGCGTAGCAACCGGGCGCTTCGGATCCTTCTTGATCTTCGAGTCGCTCGCCTGATCCACCCGCCAATCCGCGACGGCAGCGGCACAGATCGCCGCCTCGGCAGGCAGGGAAGCCTCTACCGCGGCGAGCATCTCGCGCGCGCTCTCCACCCGGTGGATCTCGACGCCCCATGGGTCCGGCGCCGTGGCAGGCCCGGTAATGAACACCACATCCGCCCCCAGCACGCTCAACGCCTCCGCAATCGCCGAACCCTGGGCGCCGGAGGAGCGGTTGGCGATGTAGCGCACGGGATCGATGGGCTCATGGGTCGGACCGGACGTGACGAGGATGCGCCGGCCGGTGAGCGGCCCGCGCGGCCGCAGCTCCCGCAGGATCGCGCCGAGGATCTCGTCGGGCTCAGCCATCCGTCCCGGACCATACTCTCCGCAGGCCATGTCCCCGTCATTCGGGCCGATCACGGCCACGCCGTCGCGCTTCAGGGTGGCGAGATTCCGCTGGGTTGCCGCATGCTGCCACATGCGCACGTTCATCGCCGGCGCGATCAGGACCGGCGTGTCCGTCGCAAGCAGCAGCGTCGACGCGAGATCATCCGCCATCCCGTGCGCCATCTTGGCCATGAGATCCGCCGTGGCGGGGGCGACGACGACGAGATCGGCCACCCGGCTTAGCTGGATGTGCCCCATCTCCGCTTCGTCGGTCAGGTCCCAGAGATCGGAGAACACCTTCGTGCCGGCGAGGGAGGAGATCGTCAGCGGTGTAACGAATTCATGTGCCGCCCGGGTCATCACGGGCGTCACCGTGCTGCCGGCCTTGCCGATAAGGCGGATGAGCTCACAGCATTTGTAAGCGGCGATACCCCCGCCGATCACGAGGAGGATCCGTTTGCCGTCGAGCGATGCGTCCATGTGCACCCCGATGCCCTGCCACAGAAGGGATGAGTATTCCCATTTATCCCGTGTGAATAGGGATAATCACCCGGGCGCGCGCGTCTCGGCGCGCCTTCCCACCTAACGGCAGGGCATCTCTCCGGGCCCGCGGCGGAGGCATCAAATGGGGATAATGGATGCATTACGTGCTTTACAGCGTCGCCCCCTGCCCGCACCCTACAACCGCACCCTCGAATGGGAGGAAACGGCATGCGACACTTGGGCTTTGCGGTCCTCTGCGGGTTGTTGGCCACTGATCCGACAGCGGTGCCGGCAACGCCGATGGCGATAACGGACCGGGCCACGTTCCTCGCAACCGGGGCAACGCTCACGACGGAAAGCCTCGATGCCTCGAACATTACCGGAGATCGTCAGGCCGAGCCACAGGCGGGTCTGACAATCACCAGCAATCCCGCGAACGGGCTCTTCACCGTGGAGACCGACCCTGCGCGGATCGTGGAAGGGACGGGGGCACTGAATGTTGGCAATCTCGTCATCGGCACGACCGTCGACTTCACTTTCGACACGCCCATCAGCGCCTTTGGCGTCACGCTCAGGCTGGAGGACTCCTTCGGAGGGGTAAGCGTGGTCGTCGACAACAGTCTCGCGGTGGCGACCGGCACGTTCTTGCCCACGGATGCCGAGAGCACGGATGGCCTCTTCATCGGTATCATCGACACGATGGCCCCCTTCACGGCCATCCGCATCGGGGCGGGAGACGATCTCATAAACGCGACTTTCGACCGGCTCGAATTCGGAACGCTGCCCGAACCGTCAGCCGAGGTGCCGCTCCCGCCGGCCGCCCTGCTGCTCATCGGCGCTCTCGGGCTGCTCCTGCGCCGCCGGGCAGCCTGAGCCGTCCTCAGCCGAGCAGACTTGCCGCTACGGCCGCGGCGAGAAGACCGCCCAGGAAACCGATGGTACCGGGACCGAAGATCCGGGCGCGGGGCAGTTCCCGCACGGCGATGCTGACGGGGCCGCGCAGGCGCTTCGTCCGCGCCTCTTCGGCCAGCATCACGAGTTCTTCCGCAACGCCAGGCAGGCGGGGACCGAGGCGGGAGAGCACCATCAGCATCTCGCGTGCATCGCGGGCCGCCTGACGCGGGCCGAGGCGGTCCCGGATCCAGTCCTCCACCACTGGCGCCGCCGCATCCCAGATGTTGCAGCGCGGGTCGATCGAGCGTGCGACGCCCTCCACCACAACCATCGTGCGTTGGAGGAGGATCAGTTCCGTCCGCGTCTCCATGCCGAAGCGCTCGGTGGTCTCGAGGAGATAGGCCAGCAGCCGCGCCATGGAGATCTGGCTCACATCCTGCCCGAAGATGGGCTCGGCGATGGAGCGGAGCGCCAGCGCGAACTCCTCGACATCCCGGTCCGACGGCACGTAGCCCGCCTCGATATGGACCTCCGCCACACGGCGATAATCGCCCCGGAGGAAACCGTAGAGGATTTCAGCGAAGTGGCGGCGCGTCACCGGGTCGAGCCGGCCCATGATCCCGAAATCGAGCGACAGGAGCGCCCCGTCCGGTGCGATGCGCAAGTTCCCCTGGTGCATGTCCCCGTGGAAGAACCCGTCCCGCAGCGCGTGATGCAGGAAGGTGCGGAGGATGCGCTTGGCCAGTTCGTCCGGTGCGATCCCGGCGGCCATCAGCGCTTCACGGTCGACCGGCAGGCCCTCGACCCATTCGAGCGTGAGCACCCGCCGCCCCGTGCCGGGCCAGAAGACGGCGGGTACGCGGAAGCGCGGATCCTTCTCCGTGTTCGCGCGGAACTGGCTGGCCGAGGCTGCTTCCAGCCGGAGGTCGAGCTCCGCCAGCACCACGCTCTCGAAATGCTGCACCACGGCGAGGGGGCGCAGCCGCCGGGTATAGGGGGCGACCAGTTCCACGCTGCGCGCGATGAAGTAGAAGGCGCCGATATCCTGGCGGAAGCGGGCGCGGACATTGGGGCGGAGCACCTTCACCGCCACCTTCTCCCCCGTCGGCAACCAGGTGGCCGGGTGCACCTGGGCGATGGAAGCGGCGGCGACGGGCTCGCCGAAATCGCCGATCCGCTCCCACACCTCGGGCCCCAAATCCTCCTCCAGCACCCGCCGCGCTTCGTCCACGCCAAAGGGGGGCAGGCGGTCCTGCAACACCCGAAGCTGGCGAACGACCTCGATGCCCACGATGTCCGGACGGGTGGAGAGGATTTGGCCGAACTTTACGTAAGCGGGGCCCATGGCAGCGCAGGCCCGGGCCACGGGCGGCAGGCTCGGGTCGCCCACCCGGCCAAAAATCCCCAGGAGGCGCCCGAAACCGCGGATTACCGCGCGGGCCGAGCGCGGCACCTCCAGCGTCTCGACCAGCACGGCGAGCGCGCCGGTCCGCTCGAAGGTGGCGGCCGTGCGAAACAAGCGCCAGAGATGCCAGGGCGCGCTCAGCATCGGTTCATGTCCACGCGCGGGCGTCCTCTCAGAGCTTCCAGCCGGAATGAAGCGCGGCGACGCCCATTGTCAGGTTGCGATGGCGAACCTGCCCGAAGCCCGCGGCGCGGATCATGGCCGCGAAGCTCTCCTGGTCGGGGAAGCGCCGGATGGACTCGACGAGGTACTGGTAGCTGTCCCGGTCTCCCGTTACCGCCTGACCCATCCGCGGGATCACGCCGTAGCTGTAGGCGTCATATGCCGCGCGAAGGGCGGGGACGGGCACGCGGCTGAACTCGAGGCAAAGGAACCGGCCGCCGGGCTTCAGCACGCGATGGGCCTCCGCCAGCGCGTCTTCGATGCGCGTCACATTCCGGATGCCGAAGGCGATGGTGTAAGCATCGAAGCTGCGGTCCGGGAAGGGCAGGGCCATCGCATCGCCCACCACCCAGTCGAGCCCCGCCATCCCGCGCTTCTCCGCCCGCGCGCGCCCCTCCTCGAGCATGGCGGCCGTGAGATCGCACACCGTGACAGTGCCCGTGCCGCGCATCGCATCGGCGACGCGGAAGGCGATATCGCCGGTGCCGCCCGCCACGTCGAGCACGCGCCAGCCGGGCCTCGGCGCCAGCCAGTTGATCATCGCGTCCTTCCACAGGCGGTGGATGCCGGCGGACATCAGATCGTTCATCAGGTCGTAGCGCGCCGCGACCGAGGAGAAGACGCCATGGACCCGCCCGGCCTTCTCCTCCTCCGGTATCTCCTCCGCCCCGAAATGCGTGGTGCGCCCGGCCTTATCGGGCTCGGCAACAGGGGCGGCGGGCGGGGCAATCTCGTCATCAGCGCTCATGCCAGCCTTCCTAGCGCAGCCGCGCCCGCCTCGCCATGCTCCGCAACACGTTGCAGCATCGCGACGGGCGCTTTGCCGCAGAGGGTGGCAGTGCCTGATGGACAGCGAGCGCGCGCGCCGCCTTCCCTGAACATGGAGGCCACGGTATGTGGCGGGGATGAAAGCGTTGCATGCCTGAACTGCCGGAAGTGGAGACGGTGCGCCGGGGCCTTGAGCCGGTGCTGGAGGGTGCGCGGCTGGCCTGCGTTGTGCAGCGCCGGGCGGATCTGCGCTGGCCGCTGCCGGAGCGCTTCGCCGCGCGGCTTGAGGGACGGCGCGTCCTGGGCCTCGGCCGGCGGGCCAAGACCATGCTTGCCGAGCTCGACGACGGGATGACCTGGCTCATCCATCTCGGCATGACGGGCCGTGTGCTGGTGAGCGCGCCGGAGGCCGCGGAGGCGCCGCTCGAGATGGTCGGCGGCTTCGTCCACCGTACGCCGGAGGCCGGGCCGCACGACCATATCGAGATCGAGACCGATAGCGGCGCACGGCTCGTCTACAACGATGTCCGCCGCTTCGGCGCGATGGACCTGTGGCCAAGCGCGGAGATCGCGGCGCATCCGTGGCTGGCGAAGCTCGGGCCCGAACCGCTCGGCAACGCTTTCGACGGGCAGCTGCTGGTCGAGCGCCTCGCGGGCAAGGCGACGCCGGTGAAGGCCGCGCTGCTCGACCAGCGCGTGGTGGCCGGTCTCGGCAACATCTATGTCTGCGAGGCTCTAAACCGCGCCGGCATCCACCCGCGCCGCATCGCCGGCAGCATCAGCGCGCAGCGCGTGCACCGTCTGGCGGCGGAGATACGGGCAACACTGGAAGAGGCCATCGCCGCCGGCGGCTCGACGCTGCGCGACTATCGCCACGCCGACGGGGAGCTCGGTTACTTCCAGCACAGCTTCCGTGTCTATGGCCGCGAGGGAGAGCCGTGCCGGTGCGAAGGCTGTCCCGGTACGATCCTGCGCATCGTCCAGTCCGGCCGCTCAACCTTCTACTGTTCCCGGTGCCAGCGCTAAGGCCACGCGTGGCGGGTGTTTCCGCAGGGCGAGGTTGATCGGCCCGCGGTGCGCCGCTACACCCCGCGCGTCATTCCGCCAGCCGCGTCCGGAGGGAGCGTTCCATGGCCTACGAGAACATCATCGTCGAGCGTAAAGAGAATGTTGCGCTGATCCGGTTGAACCGGCCCAGCGCGATGAACGCGCTCAACTCGGAGCTGATGCGTGAGCTCGGCGAGGCTCTGACGAAGGCGGATGCCGACGATGAGGTGGGGGCCATCGTCATCACCGGCAACGAAAAGGCCTTCGCCGCAGGCGCCGATATCAAGGAGATGCGGCCGAAGAGCTTCACGGACGCATTCCGCGAGGACTTCATCACCGCCGAGTGGGAGACGGTGACCCGCATCCGCAAGCCGGTGATCGCGGCGGTGGCGGGCTATGCGCTCGGCGGCGGCTGCGAGCTTGCGATGATGTGCGACTTCATCCTGGCCGCCGACAGCGCCAAGTTCGGCCAGCCGGAAATCAATCTCGGCGTCATGCCCGGCGCTGGCGGCTCGCAGCGGCTGACGCGCTTCGTGGGCAAGTCGAAGTCGATGGACATGAACCTCACCGGACGGTTCATGGATGCTGCCGAGGCGGAGCGCTCGGGTCTCGTGTCGCGCCTCTTCCCGGCCGACAGCCTGGTGGACGAGGCCGTGGCGGTCGCCCAGAAGATTGCGGACAAGGCGCCGCTGGCCGTGATGGCGACCAAGGAAGCTGTGAACCGCTCCTACGAGACCACCCTCTCGGAAGGCGTCCGCTTCGAGCGGCGGATGTTCCACGCCCTCTTCGCCACCGAGGACCAGGGCGAGGGCATGGATGCCTTCATCGAGAAGCGCACACCGCATTTTAAGGGAAGCTGAGGCGGGAACACCGCTTCCCGACGCCCGGAGGGTGTTGACGCGGCATGCCGGATCGGCTAGCTCCCGCGGCCTGTCATTCAGAGATGTGAGACGCAAAGCCAATGGCCAACACGCCCCAGGCACGTAAGCGCGTTCGCCAGACCGCGAAGCGCACTCAGGTAAACACGATGCGCCGTAGCCGCGTGCGCACCTTCCTCCGCAAGGTTGAAGAAGCGATCGCTTCCGGCGACCAGGCGAAAGCGCTCGAGGCGCTTAAGGCCGCACAGCCCGAAATCATGCGCGGCGCGCAGAAGGGCGTGATGCACAAGAACACGGCCAGCCGTAAGGTCTCGCGCCTGCATCAGCGGATCGCCAAGCTCGCGTCCTGACGGGCTGACTTAGCCTTCGCCATCGTTTCATTTTCGGACTATTGCACGCCGGGGCATCGCCGCGGCGTGCCGTCATTAACCGTTATGGTTTTGACATCGAATTTTGATGTTCACGGAACGTGCCCGTTGCGACCTTTACGCGCTTGGTCGTATCCTGCTGCCAGACAAGCAACGTCAAGTATACGCGCCTGAAAGATCAGGTCGCGGTGTTTTGTCTGAAATCCCCTGAAATCATCCGAATCGTATTACTCTGGGCCCTGATAATTGTGTCCGGCAAGCAACCTAATTTTCTCTTAATGTCGGGTCTCAATCTTCTTGGCGCGAATCCGAGACCGGGTTTACCCCGAGGGTCCAACGGGAGGCAGCGTCACAGAGCCAGGGCAAACCAGGCCACGATGACCGCCACCTGAGCAGAGCATTGCGCTGGGGGCATGCATGGCGATCACAACGACCAAGGTATCGGAAATTGGCCCTGCGGACGCCTGGGGGATGCTCTCGAGCAATCCTTTGGCCCGCATGGTCGATGTCCGTACCAAGGCGGAGTGGTCGTTTGTCGGCCTCCCGGACCTTTCACCCGCCGGTCAGCGTGTTTGGACCGTCGAGTGGGTAGGCTTTCCGAGCATGGCCCCCAATACCCGCTTCCTCCAGGAGCTGGTCGAGCACGCCTCGGCCGACCCCGGACTGGGGGGGACCATGCCCGAGACATTGCTCTTCATCTGCCGTTCCGGCGCACGCTCGATGATGGCGGCGCAGACGGTCGCAGCGCAGGGGGAGGCAACAGGCATTGGCGCCCCCGCACACTGCATCAACGTGGCGGAGGGATTCGAGGGCGACCTCGATGCGGCCGGCCACCGCGGAAACAAGAACGGCTGGAAAGTCGCAGGACTACCCTGGCGTCAGGGCTGAGGCACCAGCGTAGGCGTGAGCTGCCCAACAGAGGCGGCCTGCCGCGCGCACGAGCAGAATTGGAGACAAAAGACCAAGGGGACGGGCAATGTTAAACGGCGGCATGCCGCATGCGGTGGGGCGTAAAAGCGTGCAAGACGAAGTGCTTTGGAAGAACGTGATTAGTGGCCTGCGCCGCGATATCGGCGACGATGCAGTAGACAAATGGCTGAGCCAGGTAACGCTCAATCGCCTGAGCCGCGATCTGGCGGTGCTCACGGCGCCGACCCGGTTCTATAGCGACTGGGTGGAGCGGTCCTATGGCACGGCCCTGCTCCGCGCCTTTCGTCACCACCAGCCCGAGATCAGGCGCATCAGCGTCGAAGCAGCGGACGATTCGCCCCTGGCCGCTCCTCCGGAAGTCATAGGGAAGGCGATGCCCAAGGCGTCGGCGCATCCACTCTCGGCGGCGCCCATGTCCGCCGCACAGACGCATCGCGCCGGCGACACCCCTGCCGCGCCCTCGATCGCGCGCCCTGCCGAAACCGGTGCTGCGCCAACCGACCCGCTGGAGAGCGCGCCGCTCGACTCGCGCTACACCTTCGAGAGCTTCATCGTGGGCAAGCCCAACGAGCTGGCCCATGCAGCCGCCCGCCGCGTGGCGGAGACCGCGAACGCGACCTTCAATCCGGTGTTCCTCTATGGCGGTGTAGGCCTCGGCAAGACGCATCTGATGCACGCCATCGCCTGGGAACTGCAGCGGTCGCGCCCCGGCTGCCGCGTGGTCTATCTCTCCGCTGAGCAGTTCATGTACCGCTTCGTCCAGGCGCTCCGGTTCAGGGACACGATCACCTTCAAGCAGCAGTTTCGCTCGGTCGATGTGCTGATGGTCGACGACGTGCAGTACATCGCGGGCAAGGACTCCACGCAGGAAGAGTTCTTCCACACCTTCAACGCCTTGGTTGACCAGCAGAAGCAGGTCGTGATCTCGGGCGACAACAGCCCGGACCGGATCGAGGGCATGGAGGAGCGGATCCGATCCCGCCTCCAATGGGGTCTCGTCGTCGACATCCATCCTGCTGACTACGAACTGCGCCTCGGCATCCTCCAGGCCAAGGCCGAGCAGGCGCAGGTGATGCATCCCGATGTTATGCTCGACCCCAAGGTGCTCGAGCTGCTGGCGCAGCGGATCTCATCGAATGTCCGCGTGCTGGAGGGTGCCCTCACGCGCCTCTTTGCCTATGCCTCCTACACGGGCCGGCCGGTGAACCTGGATCTCACGCGGGAGTGCCTGTCGGACCTGTTGCGGACGCAGGAGCGCAAGGTCACGATCGACGAGATCAAGCGGCGTGTGGCGGACCACTACAACCTCCGCATGTCCGATCTCGTCTCTGCCCGGCGCGCCCGTGCGGTGGCCCGGCCCCGGCAGGTGGCGATGTTCCTGGCGAAGTCGCTCACCACCAAGTCCCTCCCCGAGATCGGGCGCGGCTTCGGCGGGCGGGACCACACCACGGTGCTGCACGCGGTGAAGAAGATCGAGGAGCTGACCCAGGCGGACCATCAGCTGGCCGAGGATGTCGAGATTCTCCGCCGCACGCTGGAAGCCTGAGTCGACCAAAGAGACCACGGTGGTCCCCCTGAAGGGACCGCCGGTGACGCCCGCCAACGGGCGCGAAAGAGCGACATGGCCACCGCCGCCCCTCCCCCTCGCCCAGACGTTATCGAGATCGCGCCAGATCGCGCTGTGCCGCCAGCGCACACGCCCTAAGCTCCCCATAGTCAAAACGGTCGGAGAGCTCCCGATGCCATCATCCGCTGCGCGCCTTCTCGGCATCGGCGCCCTCATCGCCATCGGCTTTGCAAGCGCCGCCACGGCCTGCGGTCCGGAGACGGACTGCGTGATCGGCGACCGGACATACCGGCTGAGCCTGCCGGACGGGCACGATCCCTCAACCGCCATCGGCGCCCTCTTCTACGCGCACGGCTACAAGGGCTCCGCGGCAGGTGCGATGAACAATATGGCGTTGCGCGCGGCGGCCCATGACCGGGGCCTAGCCTTCGTGGCGCTGAAATCGGCGGGCGATGACTGGTCGCTGCCCCATGCGCCGAATGTGGGCCCCAAACCGCCGGACGACGAGCCGGCCTATGTGGACGCGGTGATCGAGGACCTGGCGGCCCGCTTCGCGCTCGACCGCGAGCGCCTCATCGCCACCGGCTTCTCCGCCGGCGGCATGATGACCTGGACGCTGGCCTGCGAACGCCCCGGAACCTTCCTCGGCTTCGTTCCCAATGCCGGCACGTTCTGGGACCCGGTGCCGCAACGCTGCGACGGTCCAGCACCGAACGTCACCCACATTCACGGCACGACGGACCGGATCGTCCCGCTCGAGGGCCGCCGCATCGCGGACACCAAACAAGGCGCCATTGCCAAGGCCCTGGCGATGTTCCGCGAGAGCCATGGCTTCCGCGAGGGCTTCAAGGCAAGCGGCGCTGGCCTCGACTGCACCGTCTTTCTCGGTGGGGCGGAGCTCCTCTTCTGCACCCACCCCGGCGGGCACAGCTTCCGGACCGAGCATCTCGGCTTCGCGCTCGACCGCCTTCTCGGCCCCGCCGTCCCGCCAAAGGGCTGACGCAACGGCGAAAGGGGCTGCAAACGGCTCCACAAGCCATTGCGCCGCACCGCGGTTCCGATAATCTGCCGCTCCCCATTCACCGCCGGGCAGGGTCGGCGGTCACGAAGAACGGAAAAACAGCGATGCGGGTGACGATCGAGCGTGGGGCGCTGCTCAAGGCGATGAGCCGCGCGCAGGGTGTGGTGGAACGGAAGAACACCATTCCCATCCTCGCCAATGTGCTGATGGAGGCGGAGGGCGGTGAGCTCCGCCTGCGCGCAACGGATCTCGACATCGAGGTGATCGAGCGGCTCCCGGCGATGGTCGAGACCGCGGGCGCCACCACCGCCTCGGCCCAGCTGCTGCATGACATCGTGCGCAAGCTGCCGGACGGCGCGGACCTGACAATCGCCCTCGATCCCGCCTCCGGCCAGCTTGCCGTCACTGCCGGGCGCTCACGCTTCAAGCTGGCCACGCTGCCGCGGGAGGACTTCCCGATGATGGCGAGCGCGGAGTACCAGGTCAGCTACAGCGCGCCCGCCCCCCTCCTCCGCCGGCTCTTCGACAAGTCGAAATTCGCGGTCTCGACCGAGGAGACGCGGTATTACCTGAACGGCGTCTATCTCCACGTGGCGGAGGAGGACGGCGCCAAGCAGCTCCGCGCCGTGGCGACGGACGGGCACCGCCTCGCCCGCATCGACGCGGAGCTGCCAGAAGGCGCCGAAGGCGCGCCGGGCGTGATCGTGCCCCGCAAAACCGTGGGCGAGCTCCGCAAGCTGCTCGAGGACGATGAGGCGGGGGTCGAGGTCTCGGTCTCCGAGACCAAAATCCGCTTCGCCGTGGGCGATCTCGTGCTCACCTCGAAGGTCATCGACGGCAGCTTCCCGGACTATACGCGGGTGATCCCGAAGGGAAATTCCCGCCGGCTCGAGGTCGATGCCGCGGAGTTCGCCCACGCGGTCGACCGGGTCGCCACCGTGAGCCAGGAGCGAAGCCGGGCGGTGAAACTCGTCATGGAGCAGGACAAGCTCTCGCTCTCCGTGAACGCGCCCGATAGCGGCTCGGCAGCGGAGGAGCTGGTGGTCGCCTATCCCGACGAAGCAATGGAGATCGGCTTCAACGCCCGCTACCTGCTCGAGATCGCTGGGCAGATCGACCGCGAGAACGCCGTCTTCCTCTTCGCCAACCCGTCCGACCCCACCCTCGTCCGCGAAGGCGACGACCCCAGCGCCGTCTACGTCGTCATGCCGATGCGCGTCTGACCAGCCCTGCCCGAAGGGCGGGCCGGGTCAGGGATGGCGCAGCCACCGCCGGAGGCGGCGCCCCAAGGGGCGTCCTTGACGCGGTCCGCTCTTCGAACGGACGCATTGTGAATGCGCCCCCGCGGCGCTTCCCGAGCCCCCCTTGCGAACTCGCGACCCATCCCGCACCCCCCGGCGCGTCTCAACCACGCCACGCACGGCCCGGTCTCCGCCGCAAGGCGGGGACCGGGCGAGAAGAGTATCCCGGCGCGCCAGCGCCGGGATGCCGGTTACCAGCCCCTGAAGGTCTCAGGCGAAGTTGGAGGGGAACATCGCCTTCGCGGTCTCCTCGTCGAAATCCGCCTTGAAGCTCAGGCCCTCGCCCATGGCGCGCGCCTTGGCCACCGCGGGGCGGGCATTGATGCCCTCAAACCAGCGCTTCACGTTCGGATAGGCGTCGATGGCGCCCTCGCCCAGCACGCGCACATGCCGATCGACCCAGCCCCAGGCGGCCATGTCGGCGATCGTGTAGCCGTCGCCCACCATGAACTCCCGGCCCGCGAGATGCTTCTCCAGCACCTCGTAGTGGCGGTGCGCCTCGAACTTGTAGCGCCGCTTGGCATAGTCCCCGCCCTCGGCGGCACCCGCGGTCTGGAAATGCACCCACTGGCCCGAGAAGGGGCCGAGGCCGCTCGAGATCCAGAAGAGCCAGCTCAGAAGCTCCGCCCGGTCGCCCGGCGCACCGAGATAGGCGTTCGCCTTCTCGGCGAGATAGAGGAGGATCGCGGTCGAATCGAAGACCCGCACCCCGTCATCCTCGATGGCCGGCGCCTTGCCGTTGGGGTTGATCGCGCGGTACGCCTCCGAGTGCTGCTCGCCCTTGAAGGTGTCGAGCGCCCGGACCTCGTAGGGCAGGTCCGCCTCGGCGAGGAAGAGCGCCACTTTCATGGGGTTGGGCGTGTGGTGATAGTGGAACGTGATCACGGTCTCATCTCCTTCGATGGCTCACCCTGTGTCGCGTGCTGCGGTGCACCCTAATGCGAGCCCAAAGCAAGGCCGATGGGCCATGAATGTCGTGCGCTCTCCGCAACGTGACTGCCCTTGTGCGGCGCCCTGCGCATCGCCATGAGCGCCCGTTGACCGCCCGCGCCGCCGTCCTCTCGCTCCGCCTCGCGCAGTACCGGAGCCATGCGGCCACCGCGCTCGAGACCGGGGGCGCATCGGTTGTGCTGACCGGGCCCAACGGCAGCGGGAAGACCAATCTCATCGAGGCCGTGAGCCAGCTCGTCCCCGGCCGCGGCCTGCGCCGGGCGAGCCCCGAGGATGCGGTCCGCCGGCCCGACCGGCTTGGTTGGCGGCTGCGGGCGGAGGTGGATACCGGCGCCGAGGAGATCGAGATCGTGACCGGCGTGGAGGACCCCGACAGCCCCCGCCGCACGGTGGAGATCGACGGCAAGGCTGCGGCGCAGACCGCGCTCGGCCGCCATCTGCGCATGGTCTGGCTCACGCCGGCGATGGACCGGCTCTGGACGGAAGCGGCGTCGGACCGGCGGCAGTTCCTCGACCGCATGGCCATGGGCTTCCAACCGGACCATGCGGAGGCCGCCATCGCCTACGAAAAGGCCATGCGCGCCCGCAACAAGCTCCTGAAGGACGAGCGCGAAGGCGTGCGGGCGGACCCTGCCTGGCTCGGCGGGCTGGAGGCGCAGATGGCGCGCGCGGCGGCCCGGCTTGCGCGGGCGCGGGCAGAGGCCCTGGCGGCCCTCGAAGCCGCACAGAACGAGGCGGAAACATTGTTCCCGCGCGCCACACTATCTATAGTGGGCCCCATGGAAATGCGCTTCGCCGAGGTGCTCGCCCGCGGGGGTGGGACAGGGGCCGATCTGGACAGTGTCGAACCGGGCGAAGCGGCCGATATGGCCCGCGCGCTCGAAGCCGCGCGGCCGCGTGACGCTGCTGCGGGACGGACGCTGGAAGGCCCGCATCGGAGCGATCTCGAAGCCGTCTACGCCGCGAAGAACATGCCCGCCCGCCAATGCTCCACGGGCGAGCAGAAGGCGCTCTTGATCTCCCTTTGCCTCGCCAATGCCCGCGCGCTCGCGGCAGCGCAAGGAGCGGCACCCATCCTCCTCTTCGACGAGCTGGCAGCCCATCTCGACGAACGCCGCCGCCGCGCGCTCTACGACGAGATCGCCGCCCTCGGGGCCCAGGCCTGGATGACCGGCACGGGCTCGGAGCTTTTCGAGGGCCTCGAGGGCGCCCGCCGCTTCGCGGTGCGGGACGAAGACGGGCGTTCGGTGGTGGGACCGGCATGACGAACCCCTTCGAAGCGCAGGCGAACCTGATGGCCGGCATGGCAGCCTTCTGGTCCGCCGCTGCCTTGGCCGGTTTCTCGGCCGTCATGGCCAATGCCTCGCGCCCCTGGGTGGGCGGCGACGTGAACGCGCCTTTCGGCAGCAATTTCAGCATGGATATCGACCCCGTGACCTCCTGGTTCATCCCGGGCCTTTACGGCCACGCGCGCGGCAGCCGGGGCGCGCAGGCGTTCATGGAGGCCTTCGCGCAACAGCAGCTCCTCGTCGCCAGCCTGATCGAGGACTGCGAGGCGCGCGGCGCCGCGCGTGCGGATGCGGAGATGGCCGAGATGCGCCTGCCCATGGCGCAGATGCGGCGGCTTTCGGACGCCACGAGCACGCTCAGCCGCCTCTCGCGCCGGGAGGGGCAGGGATGATCACCGTCACCGCTCTCGAACTCGCCTTCTTCGCAGGCGCCATGGCGGTGCTGGTCTATTCGCCGGGGCCGCTCACCGCCGCAGTTTCCGCCCGCGCCGCGGCCTTCGGCTTCCGGTCGGGCGCGCTCATGGCCATAGGCGCGATGGCCGGGGAGAGCGTGTGGATCGCCACGGCGCTTCTGGGCCTCGGCGCCATCGCGGCAGCCCATGCCTGGGCGCTCGACATTCTGCGCTATGTGGGCGCGGCCTGGCTCATCTGGATCGGGCTCAACCTGGTCTTCGGCCGGCACGGGCTGATCAAGGCTGGCCCTGTGCGGCGGGAGGCGCCCTGGCGCGGCTTCGTCACCGGCGCGCTCCTGAACATCGGCAACCCGAAGGCCGCGATCTTCTACATGACGCTGTTCCCCGGCTTTTTCGATATCGCCAACCTCACCGCCTGGGACGCTGTTCTGATCTTCACCGTCGCCACCCCCATCGGGCTTTCGGGCGACCTCTTCTATGCCTGGGGTGCGGATCGCCTCCGCGCCCGCCTCTCCAACCCGCGCACGATCGCAACGGTCGACCGCGCCACCGGCGGCGTGCTGGTGGGTGCCGGTACCGCCATCGCGGCGAGCTGAGAACCGGAGGGGCGGATGAAGTTCTGGCTGGGCCTTGCCATGATCGCCATCGGGATCGCGCTGATCCCGACGGGGCCGGGCATCCTCTTCACCATCCCCCTCTTCCTGCTGGGCCTCGTGCTGATCGTGTTCTCGATCCTGCACGGCGGCTTCAGCGTCATCACCTACCCCTTCCGGCGCGGCCGAGGACGGAACGAACCATGAGCGACGAGAACGAGACCCCGAACGAGGGGCAGCCCGAGCAGCCGGAATACGGTGCGGACAGCATCAAGGTCCTGAAGGGGCTGGAGGCCGTGCGCAAGCGGCCGGGCATGTATATCGGCGACACCGATGACGGCTCGGGCCTCCATCACATGGTCTACGAGGTGGTGGACAACGCCATCGACGAGGCGCTGGCCGGCCATGCGGACCTGGTGAAGGTCACGCTCCACGCGGACGGCTCGGTCAGCGTGTCGGACAACGGGCGCGGCATCCCCACGGCGATGCACGAGGAGGGCGTGAGTGCCGCCGAGGTCATCATGACCCAGCTCCATGCCGGCGGGAAGTTCGACCAGAACTCCTACAAGGTCTC
>JBCBEP010000002.1:0-80491 GCA_038528605.1 Pseudomonadota bacterium | reverse complement strand
GTTGCGCGAGGTCTGGGCCGACGGTCAGGCCCGGCGCTTCACGATCTTCGTCTTCGTCTCGATGCTGGCCTATTCGGCGCAGGACCTCATTCTCGAGCCCTTCTCCGGCCATGTGTTCGGCTTCACGCCGGGCGAGAGCACGGCGCTTGCGGGCACGCAGCATGGCGGCGTCTTCCTCGGCATGCTACTCACCGGCGCGGTCGCGAGCCTCTGGGGCAAGGGCCGGCCGGGCTTCCTGCGCGCCTGGAGCACCGGGGGCTGCGTGGCCTCGGCCGGGGCGCTCTGCCTTCTGGCGCTCGGCGCGGTGCATGGGCCGGGCTGGCCGCTCTCGCTCAACGTGTTCTTCCTCGGCGTCTCGAACGGTGCCTTCGCGGTGGCCGCCATCAGCGCGATGATGGCGCTGGCGGCGGAGGGCGGGCCGGCGGCGGACGGGTCGGGCCGGGAGGGCACGCGCATCGGCCTATGGGGTGCCGCACAGGCCATCGGCTTCGGCCTCGGCGGCTTCCTCGGCGCCCTGGCGGCGGACGTTGCGCGCGCTGTCTCCACCGATGCCGGGCCTGCCTATGGCGCCGTCTTCGCCGCCGAGGCGGTGCTGTTCCTCGTCGCCGCCCTCCTTGCTGCCCGCGCTGGCCGCCAGCTGGCTGGTGCCAGCCCGCCCCGCGCCCTCGTTCCGGGAGAATGACATGAGCCCCAAAGATCTGAGCCAGGAGCGCGACCGCCCCGAAGGCGATGTGTACGACTGTGTGGTGGTCGGTGGCGGCCCAGCGGGGGCGACGGCGGCGGACGATCTGGCGCGGGCCGGTTTCCGGGTGGCGCTGCTCGACCGGGCGGGACGTATCAAGCCCTGCGGCGGCGCCATCCCACCCCGCGCCATCGACATGTTCGAATTGCCCGAGGATCTCCTCGTCGCGCGCATCACGAAGGCGCGCATGATCTCGCCGAAGGGGGCCAAGGTCGTGATCCCCATCAAGGACGGTTTTGTGGGGATGGTCGACCGGGACGCGTTCGACGAATGGCTGCGCGCGCGCGCAGCCGAGAACGGGGCGGAGCGGCACACGGGCACCTATGCGCGCATCGAACGGGGCGAGGATGGTCTCCCCCGCGTGCTCTACCGGCCCAAGGCCGCAGGGCATGACGGCGCGCTGGAAAGCCTCCCCGCGCGCATGGTGATCGGCGCGGATGGCGCGCGCTCGAGCGTTGCGGAGCAGGAGCTGCCAGACGCGGCCGAGGCGCTGCGCACGGTCATCGCCTATCACGAGATCGTGGAGAGCCCGGCGGACCCAGCGGCGGATTTCGAGGCGGACCGGTGCGACGTGTACTACGACGGCCGGATCAGCCCGGACTTCTACGGCTGGGTCTTCCCCCATGGCTCGAGCACGAGTGTGGGCATGGGCACGGAGACACCCTCCTTCGGCGTGAAGGACGCGACGGCGCGGCTGCGCGAGATGGCGGGCCTTAGGGACGCGCCGACGATCCGGCGGGAGGGCGCGCCCATTCCACTCAAGCCCCTGCCGCGCTGGGACAACGGGCGCGACGTGATTTTGGCGGGTGACGCTGCCGGCGTCGTCGCACCCTCCTCGGGCGAGGGCATCTTCTATGCGATGTATGGTGGCCGGATCGCGGCGGCGGCGGCTGCCGAAGCGCTGGCCGCGCGGAGCGAGAAGGCCCGTGCCCGGGCGCTGGCGCGCGCGCGGAAGCGTTATATGCGCGCCCATGGCGGTGTCTTCTGGATCCTCGGCAAGATGCAGGACTACTGGTACGGCACCGATGAGCGGCGCGAGCGCTTCGTCCATCTCTGCCGCGACGTCGACATCCAGGAGCTGACCTTCGATGCCTACATGAACAAGGAGCTGGTGAAGGCCCGCCCGCTCGCCCATGTGCGCATCTTCGCGAAGAACATCGCCCACCTCACCGGCCTCGCAAAGGTCTGAGAACGCCTGTTCGGTCCACGGTGGTGCCGATGGAGCTCCACTGGTTATGACCGTCAACGCGTGCCGGAGCGCGATTGCGTTGCCGGCTCGGCTTCAGACCGCGCTCACGGTCCGGATCTCGATCGCGTAGGGCTCCATCTCCGCCACGATTTCCGGCAGGGTGAGCGCCTCCGAGGCCAGCCTTGCGCCCGGGCCCAGGCGGCCAGCGGCGAGCGCGCGAACCGCGGCGGCGGCGGGGAGGATGGGCACGACCGGTCCGTCGCCCTTTCGTGCGATGAGGGTCCAGTGCGCTGTTGCCTCGTCTCCATCCGGTCCGCTGCCGCGAAGGGTGACTTGCATCGCGCCGGTATCGGACGTGCCGATCCGCGTAAGCGCCCGCATGCCGAGCAGGGGCGCGGCGAGCCAGCGAAGCGGCATGGATTGCCAGAGCGACCTCAGGGCGGCGAGGACCTCCATCCCCAGCTGCTCGGGGATCGACTCGAGGGACGCGCGGAAGACGATGTCGCCGCGCACGCCGAAGCGCGGGCCGAGAAGGGCGGCGTCCGCGGTTTCAACGGGCGCGGCGCGGCGTGGGCCGAGACCGTCGATACGGATCCTCTTGGCGCCCCGCCAGCCGGTGAGATGGCCGAGCTTGCCGGCCCGCCAGGCGGGCACGGCGCGCCCTGCGTAGCTCAGCACGGCCTCGATGACCGCCCGGCCGACGCGCCCGCGCCCGCCGGGGGCGATGACGATCTCGATATCGGTAACCTCGCGCATGGGCTCGGCCAGGTGGCTTACGACGGCGCCTGAAAGGGCGGGGGTTGAGCTTGCGCCGCCGATGGCTGCCCGCCCCGCGCGCCTTGCACAGGCATCGAGCGCTTCGGCATAGCCGCCGAGATAGCCCGGCGCATCCGCGATATCGACGATATGGGCGCCGGCTTCGAGCGCTGCGCGCGCCACGCGATGGTCCGCCTCCTGGAAGGGGCCGGTGCAGTCGACAACGCACCAGGGCTTCAGCCTCGCAAGCGTCTCGCCGAGGGTGCGCCGGGTGTCGACGGCCACCGGCGTGAGCGTCGCTTCGGCATGCGGGGCAATCTCTGCCGCTAGGCCTGCCGCGCGCGCATCGTCCCGCGCGCCGAGAAAAAGGCGCAGGCCTGGCTCGCCGCTCAGATGGCGCACGAGTTTGCGGCCGAAAATGCCGGTTGCGCCGATGATGAGGAGGTTGCGCGTACCGCCGCTCGCGGGCCGAGCGGTCGCGGCGATCGGGCTGCGTGCGGGCAGGCTGCCGTCGGGGGTCATTGCCGTTCCTCCCGGTAGATCCCCGACTGGTGGATGAGTTGGCCGAGCAGGGGATGCACGAGGGTCATGGAGAAGGAGAACCGGCCCGCGCCGATCTCCCGGTGGCGAACCGTAAGCTCGCCCGGTGACAGGAGCCGCGGCAGGCGCAGGCGCCGGCCGCCGATATGGAAGGCGATATGGTCCGACCGGAAGACGAGGCTCCGGGCCTCGGCCTCGATGCGGAGGGCCATGCTGATGTGCTTCGAGAGGTACTCCTCAAGCCCGGTCGGGCCGGAGAAGCGCTTGGCGGAGTGGACGACCTGCGGGAAGCCGTTGGTCGTGCCCTGGATCCGTGTCCAGTTCTGCCCGCCGCCCGAACGATCCTCCGTCACGCTGACGACCGAGGGCAGGCCGGTGGCGGCAGAGAGGGGAAGGGGCGCGCCGATGAGGCGCAGGACCTCGGCGAGGCACCGGCCCGCAAGGTTGCGCGAGGCCTCGGTGATCTCGCCCACATAGACAACGCTGCCGCCGCCGGCGACGCGTTTGGAGAACCGGCGGCGGACGGGATGGGGAAGCCGCTCCCAGGCCGCGTCGCTTATGAGGTTCCGGAACCTGAGATCGTCGATGGATGCCGCGCAGGGCGTGGTGCTGTGCTGGGGGTTGAAGGCGGGTGCCGGGGGCATGCTTTTGAGGGCGCCGGCATGCTCCCTTTCGGCCATGACTGCTGGTCTCGTCATCCTGACCTCCCTTCCTCGCTGCGGGCATACGCCGGTGCGGCCTGCACGGAAGAGATAGCTATACCAGTAATTTCAGTCAATACTGAAAATTCAGTCCGTAACAGCTGATGATCATTGCTGGAGCGTTCGACATGCCGTCTCGCGCAGCCCGAGTGCTAGAAGGCTTTGAAGGTGAGGGTGGTTAGAGTGCGCTCGATATCAGGGATGTCGAGGAGGCGCTCGTTGAGCCATTTGCCGATGTCTTCCTCGGCGGGGATGTAGATTTTCGCGAGCAGGTCCCAGTCCCCGCTCGTGGAGTAGAGCTCGCTCACGATCTCCCGGTCCCAGATCGCGTCGGCCACGCTGTAGGTGGTGCCGGGGCGGCAGCGGAGCTGGACGAAGATGCACTGCATGGGGGGCCTCGCGATGGGCTTCGGGCGGGTCAGGCGCCGAGGAAGGCGCGGGTGATCGGGCTGTCGGGGTGCTCAAGCGGCTCGATCACGTCGAAATGGTTGAGGCCGGGATCGATAACCAGCCGCGTCTCCGCGCCGAGACCGAGCCACATATTGGCGATGAGGGCGGACTGGCGGATGAATTCGGGCCTTTCGTCCCCGCCCACCCAGGCGGTGAGGCGGAGGCCGTCGCGCGGGGTGCTGAGCGCGGGGCTCTCGGCAAGCGCGGTGGCGGCGTCGAGGCGCAGATCGTCGTTCTTGTCCGTCAGCAGCAGCGGCCGCAGGTCGTGGAGCCCGCTGATGGTGAGGATGTGGGCGATCCGGCTGGCCACGGCTTCCGGGAGCGGGCCATCGGCCTGGCCCATGCGGCTTACGAGATGGCCGCCGGCGGAGTGGCCGGCCAGCAGGATCGGCCCCTCGATCCGGCCCGCGGCGAGGGTGATGGCAGCGGCCATATTCGCCGTGATCTGAGGAACGCTCACCGTTGGGGCGAGCCGGTAGCTAGGCACCGCAACGGCATAGCCCGCGGCGCGGATGCCTTGCGCCATATGGCCGAAGCTCTCCCGCCCGAAGGCGCGCCAGTAGCCGCCATGAACGAATACCGCGAGGCCGTTCGGGGTGCCCGATGGGAGGTAAAGGTCGAGCTGCTGGCGCGGATCGGCCCCGTAAGCGAGATCGAGGGCGCCGTCCCCCTTTTCTGCCAGCGCAGCTCTCGCGCGGGCCCCACCATCGGCCCAGCTTTCGAGAAACCGCGTAAAGCCGGGCACATGGGCGCGGTTCTCGTAGGCGTCGCTCCAATCGGAGACTTTTTGAAAGGCGTTGCCTGTCATCTACTCGCGCGGGTCAGCTTGCTCCACGATCTATGCCTTGTCCGGCACCGGGATGTCGAGGCGATCCGGGTTCCGTGTGGCGGAGATGGCTTCCGGTAGTTGGGAGACGTTGCTAATCACACCTTTCCATGGGCGATCCGTGGTGATTTCCAGATCTCCGCTGGTACAATCTAGTTGACGGTCGGGTGGCGTCAGACAGTGTTTGCATCCTGATCGGCCCCACACCCGAGAGGAGAGGTCCGGTGCTGCAGTACTGGCGTCCATCGATCGAAGCGCAAGGCGATGCTTGGGAGACAGCTTTCGGCGCGGAGGCTCAAGCGGCGCTTGACCGGACGGTGTGGCTGGTGACGCGAACCTTGGGCGTACCCGTTTCGCTGGTGACCGTGGTTGAGACCGAGCGCCAGGTCTTTCAGGCCCAGATCGGGCTGAATGAGCCATGGGCCACGCTGAGCGAGACGCCGATCAGCCATTCCTTCTGCCAGTACTGCGTCGCGCGGGACGGTGTGTTCGTGGTGGAGGATGCCCGCAACCATCCGGATGTGGCCGAGAACGGGGCGATCGACGCGCTCCAGGTGCAAGCCTATCTCGGCGTGCCGCTGCACGACCCTGCCGGCAAACCGATCGGGGCTCTCTGCGCGATTGATGGCAAGCCGCGCGCATGGTCGGGTGAAGACCGCGAGGCGCTCGAGACCCTTGCATCTGCCGTTGAGGCAGAGTTCAGGCGCTGCGCGGAGCTGATGCGGCTGCGGCGGCTCCTCGCGGAGGGGCGGGACGAGCAGCGGGCGCATAGCGGCTTCTTGCAGACGCTGGGGCATGAGCTGCGCTCACTGCTGAACGGTGTCTCGGGCGGGACGCAGCTTCTGCGCAAGCATGTGGACAAAGAGGGGCAGCGGTTCGTCGAGATGATCGACCACTCCGCCGAGCTTATGCGTCAGTTCACGGACGATATTCTGGAGCTTGAAACCCTTCGGCGGGACAAGGTGCGGCTCTATCAGTCTCCGTTCTCGCCGCATGCGTTGCTTCGGGGGGTCTATGAGCTTTTCCGGGACCGTACGGGCGCGCATGTGGCGCTGCGGCTGGACCTTGCTCCCGAGCTGCCGGCCGCGTGGTACGGGGATGCGCGGCGGATCGAGCAGGTGCTGATCAATCTTGTGGGCAATGCCGCGAAATTCACCCGATCGGGCGAGATCGTGCTCTCGGCGGAGGTTGCGGGGGGGCGGCTTGTCCTGCGGGTGGCGGATACCGGGCCGGGCATTCCGGAGGCTGCGCGCAAGCGCATCTTCGCCCGGTTCGAGACCGGCGATGCGGTGCCGGAGGACGGGCAGCGCGGCTTCGGCCTCGGCCTCGCGATCTGCCGGGAGGTGGCGGAGCGAACGGGGTGCGAGCTGAAGCTCGAGCGCACGCGCTGCCCGGGCGGCTCGGTCTTCAGCCTTGCGGTGCCGGCGCCGGCGATCTGAGCTTCCCCCTTGCCCCCTCCCGCTCGCTTGGGCGACGCTGGCAGGGTGGCAATGCGGGAGGCTCTCCTGGACAGGGTGAACGAGGGCTCGCCGGGAACGGCGCCGGAAGGGGCCGCCGATTTCACGGCGCTGCAGCAGGGGCTGGCCCGCTGGTTCGAGCGCTCATCCGACCGGCTGCGCCCGCAGACGGTGGTGGTGCTGCCAAGCCTGTCGCTCGACCAGGAGGTGCTCGGCAAGATCACGGGTGTGCTCCAGTATGAGCAGCGGCTCCTCTGCCTCCTGCTGCTCCTGCGCTATCCCAATACCCGCGTGGTCTATCTCAGCAGCGAGCCGGTGCCGCAGAGCATCGTGGACTACTACCTCCATCTGCTGACGGGCATCCCGCGGAGCCATGCGATGGCGCGGCTGACGCTCATCGCCTGCCATGACGGTTCGGCCCGGCCGCTGACGGAGAAGGTGCTCGAGCGGCCGCGGGTGATTGCACGGCTGCGGGCGGCGCTGCAGGGGGACACGCCGGCGCATCTCACCTGCTTCAACGTCTCGCCGCTGGAGCGCGACCTCGCGCTTACACTGGGCTTGCCGGTCTATGGCTGCGACCCGGACCTGTTGCCGCTCGGCTCGAAAAGCGGGTCGCGCCGGCTCTTCCGCGCAGCGGGCCTCCTGGTGCCGGACGGGGCGGAGGACCTGCGCGACGAGGCCGATATGGGCGAGGCGCTGGTGGCGCTGAAGGCGCGCAACCCGGGGCTGCGGCGGGCGGTGGTGAAGGTCAACGAGGGGTTTTCGGGCGAGGGCAACGCGATCTTCGATTTCCGCGCCGAGGAGAGCCCGGAGGCGCTGCGGGCGGAGATGGTCGACCGGCTGCCGAAGCTCCGCTGCGTGGCGGAAGGCATGAGCTGGCCCGCCTTCGCCGAGAAATTCGTCGAGATGGGCGGGGTGGTCGAGGCCTTTGTGGAGGGCAAGGTCAAGCGCTCCCCCTCCGCCCAGTACCGGATAGACCCGCTCGGCCATCTCGACGTGATCTCGACCCACGATCAGGTAACCACGGGCACCGGCGGGCAGGTGTTCGAGGGCTGCCGCTTCCCGGCGAACGCGGCCTACCGGCTGGCGGTGCAGGAGGCGGGGCTGGCGGCCGCTGAGAAGTTGCGGGAGGCAGGCGTGCTTGGCCGCTTCGGCGTCGATTTCGTGTCGGTGCGCGAGGGGGAGGGATGGCGGCACTACGCGCTCGAGATCAATCTCAGGAAGGGCGGCACGACGCACCCGTTCCTGATGCTCCAGAGCCTGACGGACGGGCACTACGATACCGAGACGGGCACGTTCCGCGCCCCCTCGGGCCGGCCGCTCTACTACTATGCCTCCGACAACCTGGCCGCGCCGCAGTATCGAGGGCTGACGCCTGACGACCTGATCGACATCGCGGTCGAAAACGGCCTGCATTTCCACACGAGCCGCCAGGAGGGCGTGGTCTTCCACCTGATTGGCGCGCTTTCGGAGTTCGGCAAGCTTGGCCTCGTCTGCGTCGCCGGCTCCGAACGCGGCGCCGACCGCCTCTACCGCGAAACGGTCGCCGTGCTCGACCGGGCCGGGGCGTCCTGACGTTCCGCGCGCAACGGGGCCCTCGCAGCGAAACCCGCACGCAGGACTGAGCGTCCGTGCAGAGCCGCTCGGTGCGATGTGTCCCGGGCCCTCCCGGCAGCCTTCGAAGAGGTCCCGGGTCAAGCCCGGGGCGCGTTGGGCTCAGGGTCTAGTTCTTCGAGAGACCGCTGACATCCATTTCCGCCTCCGAGGCGCCGGCGCCGCCTTCGGCGCGTTCGCGGAGGAGGTTGGTGAGCCAGTCGGGGTCCATTTCCGGCACGGAGGAGAGGAGGAGTTCGGTGTAGGCGTGGTGGGGCGGCTTGAACATGTCGGTCTTGCCGCCTTTCTCGACCACGCGGCCTTCCTTCATCACCACCACCTCGTCGGCGATCGCGCGCACGGTTGCGAGGTCGTGGGTGATGAACATGTAGGCCAGGTTGAACTCGCGCTGGAGCCGGTCGAGGAGCTTCAGGATGCCTTCGGCGACCAACTGATCGAGGGCGGAGGTCACCTCGTCGCAGATGATGAAGCTGGGCTCGGCGGCCAGCGCCCGGGCGATGCCGATGCGCTGCTTCTGGCCGCCGGAGAGCTCGGAGGGCAGACGGTCGATATACTGGTCGGGCTCGAGCTCGATGAGGTTCAGAAGCTCGCGCACCCGCTCCTCCAGCGCCTTGCCGGAGAGGCCGCCATAGAACTGCGCCGGCCGGCCGATCAGCTCGCGGATGCGGGACTTGGGGTTCAGCGCGGTGTCCGCCATCTGGTAGATCATCTGCGCCTGGCGGAGCTGGTCCTTCGAGCGCTGGCGGTAGTCCGCCGGCAGCGCCTCGCCCTTGAACTGCACCTCGCCCTGTTTCGGGGGCAGGAGGCCGGTGATGACGCGCGCGGCGGTGGACTTGCCGGAGCCCGACTCGCCGACCACCGCGACGGTGCGGCCCGCATGGATCTCAAAGCTTACATTATGGAGGACCGGCACCTTGCCGTAGGCGGCATCGACGCGGTCGAGCTTCATAATGGGCACGCTGCCGGCTTCCGGCGCCGGCTGCTCGGCGCGGGCATAGGCGCGCACGGCCCAGAGGGACTTGGTGTACTCCTCCTGCGGCGCCGCCAACATGGAAGCGGTGTCCGCCTCCTCCACCTCGTCGCCCTTCAGGAGCACTTTGATCCGGTCCGCCATCTGGGCCACCACCGCGAGATCGTGGGTGATGTAGATGGCGGCGGTGTCGAACTGCTCCACGATGTCGCGGATGGCCGCGAGCACCTCGATCTGGGTGGTCACGTCGAGCGCGGTGGTCGGCTCGTCGAAGATGATGAGGTCGGGGCGGCAGGCCATGGCCATGGCGGTCATCGCGCGCTGGAGCTGGCCGCCGGAGACCTGGTGGGGGTAGCGGAAGCCGATCTCGTCCGGGTTCGGCAGGCGCATGCGGCGATAGAGATCGACCGCGTCGCTCTCCGCCTCGCTCCGGGGCATCACGCCGTGCTCGACCGGCGCCTCGCAGTACTGGTCGATGAGCTTATGGGCAGGGTTGAAGCTGGCGGCCGCGGACTGGGCGACATAGGCAATGCGCTTGCCGCGGAGGCCCCGGCGCATGGTCTCGGAGGTGGTGGTGAGCTCCATACCGTCAAAGTTGATGCTGCCCGATTTGATCCGGCAGCCGCCGCGCACATAGCCCATGGCCGCGAGGCCGAGGGTGGATTTGCCGGCGCCGGACTCGCCGATGAGACCGAGCACCTCGCCCTTTCGCAGGGTGAGCGAGGCGCCGTTGATGATCGGGTTCCAGTTGTCGCCGGACTTTCCCTCGATGAAGACGTCCTTCATCTCGAGCAGCACGGGCTTGTTGGCGAAGGCGTCGGTCATCGGGTCACTCCTTCAGCCCGCTCGCGCGGTGCAGCATCCAGTCGACAACGAAGTTCACGGCCACGGTGAGCAGCGCGATGGCGGCGGCGGGGAGGAGCGGCGTGATGTCCCCGAAGGTGATCAGCGTCGCGTTGTCCCGCACCATCGAGCCCCAGTCGGCCGTGGGCGGCTGGATGCCGAGGCCGAGGAAGCTGAGGGCCGAGATCAGCAGAATGGTGAAGCAGAAGCGCAGTCCGAACTCCGCGATCAGCGGCGCGGTGGTGTTGGGCAGGATCTCGCGGCCGATGAGCCAGACGAGACCTTCGCCGCGGAGCTTCGCCGCCTCGATATAGTCCATGACCACCACGCCGCCGGCGACCGCGCGGGCCAGGCGATAGACGCGAGTGGCTTCGATGAGGGCGATCACGATGATCATGTTGGTGATCGAGGTGCCCACGATGGTGAGCAGCAGGAGCGCGAAGATCAGCGGCGGGATGGCCATCAGCACGTCGACAAAGCGGCTCAGCACCTGGTCGACCCAGCCGCCGAGCGTGGCGGCGAGGAGGCCGGGGATGGCGCCCGCCACGAAGGCGATGCCGGTGGTGAGGAACGCGATACCCACCGTGTTCTGCGCGCCGTAGATGAGGCGAGAGAGCATGTCCCGCCCCAGATTGTCCGTGCCGAGGAGATAGGTGTCGTCCCAGGGCAGGTACTCGGCATCCACGATCTCGCGCTCCCCAAAGGGCGCGATGATGGGCGCGAAGATCGAGACGATGGCGTAGATCGCGACGATCAGGATGCCGAAGCTTGCGGTGAGCGGCATCTGGGCGAAGGGCCGGGCCCAGTCCGCGCCGACAAAGCGGAAAGGCAGGCGGAAGACCCAGGCGACGGCGGCGCAGGCGGCGAGGACGCCGGCGAACCAGGCGAGGTTTGTGAGGAACTCCATGGATCAGCGCCTATGCACGAGACGGGGGTTGGAGAGGGTCGACAGGATGTCGGCCAGAAGGTTCAGCGCCACATAGGCCAGCGCGAAGATGAGGGCGCAGGACTGCACAACGGTCACGTCGCGCTTCGCCACGCTGTCCACCATCAGCTGGCCCATCCCCGGGTAGACGAACACCACCTCGACCACGACCACGCCGGTGATGAGATAGGCGAGGTTGAGGGCGATCACGTTGATGATGGGCGCGAGCGCGTTCGGCAGCGCGTGCTGCAGGATGATGCGAGCGGGCTTGACGCCTTTGAGCCGCGCCATCTCGATATAGGGCGAGGCCAGGAGGTTGATGATCGCCGCCCGCGTCATGCGCATCATGTGGGCGGTGACGACCAGCGTCAGCGTAAGTGCCGGCAGGAAGCTCCGATAGACCCGCTCCATCAGCCCCATATCGTCGGAGATGTTCGACATGGACGGGAAGAGGCCCGACTGGGCGAGGAAATAGATCAGGATGTAGGCGACGAAGAACTCCGGGAACGAGATCGAGGAGAGGGTGAAGACGTTCACCGCCCGGTCGTATAGCGAGTTCCGGAAGAGGGCCGCGAGGATCCCGAGGAAGAGGCTGAGCGGCACGGCGATCAGCGCCGAGAGAGCCGCAAGGAAGAGCGTGTTGCCGAGCCGGCCGCTGATGAGCTCCGCCACCGGGCGGCCGTTGGCGAGGCTGTTGCCGAAATCGCCGACGATCGCGCCGCCGAGCCAGTCGAAGTACCGAACGTAGGCCGGTTGATCGAGGCCGAGCTCGCGCCGGAAGGCGGCGACCGTCTCCTCGGTGGCGGCCTGGCCCAGGATCTCCTCCGCAAGGTCGCCCGGCAGCAGCTCGAGCGCGCCGAAGATGATGAGGGAGATTATGAAGAGGGTGACGAAACCGAGAGCGATCCGGCTCGCCGTCATCTGCCACACCGCGCTCATCGGCGGCCTCCGGAGATGGCGCGCACGGGCGAGGGCGGGGCAGGGGGCATAAGCGACCTCTTCAACTGACCGCAGCGGGGGCGCGGGCGCCTGGCCGGTGGGGTCACGCGGGGGTGCCGGCGAGGTGCCGACAGGCGGGATGGCGAAAGGCTACGAAACGGAAACCAATTCCGCAATCGGCTTGATACGCGATTGCGTGATGCAGGGGCCGCACGCACGAAGCTTGCGTCCTCGATATCGACGCGGCCTGTCGGCGGCCGACCGGCGGGCGGCGCTGCCGGGCGTGCATCGGCTGGCGGCGGGCTGGTATGACATCACGGCGAATCCGATGAACGAGAGAGCCGATGCCCGACGACGCAAACCCGCTCCGCCCCGCCGCCCGCCCGCTGCGTCCCGAGCCGCCCGCCGCCGGCGCGCGCCCGCTGGTCACACCGCTCTGGCAGAGCGTGGTGTACCGGGAGGCGGATGCGGATGCGCTCGATGCGTCCTACGATGCGGGCACCGAGGGCTTCACCTATTCGCGGGAGGGTCACCCGAACGCCGCGGCGCTTGCGTCGGCGATCGACGCGCTGGAGGGGCTCGATCCTGCGGCAGGGGGCGGCACCATCGCCGGCTCGGGCATGGGGGCCATCAGCGCCGTGCTGCTCGGGATCCTGAAGGCGGGGGACCATGTGGTTGCCTCCGACCAGCTCTATGGCCGGACGCTGCGGCTGATGACGCGGGAACTGCCGCGCCTCGGTATCGAGACCACGCTCGTTGACACCACCGATGCGGGCGCCGTGGCGGCGGCGATGCGGGCCGAGACGCGGATGGTGATGGTGGAGGTCGTCTCGAACCCCACGATCCGGGTGGCCGACATGCCGGGGATCGCAGCGGTTGCCGCCGAGCGGGGCGCGCTGCTCTTCGTCGATAACACCTTCACTACGCCCCTCTGCTACCGGCCCTTCGAGAAGGGGGCGGATATCGTGATGCACTCGGTCACGAAGCTGATGGCCGGGCATTCGGACGCGATGCTGGGCTGGGCGGCGGCGAAGGATCCCGCACTCAACACCCAGATCCGCGAGGCTGGCGAGACCTGGGGGACCACCGGTGCGCCCTTCGACTGCTGGCTGGCGGAGCGGGGGCTTGCGAGCTTCGCGCTGCGCCATGCGGCGGCCTCGGCCAATGCGGCGGTGCTGGCGGACCGGCTGGCGGCGGTGGCGGGCGTGGAGGCGGTGTTCTACCCCGGCCGGCCGGACCATCCGGACCATAACCGGGCAGCCGCCGTGCTTGAAGGGCGTTGGGGCAACATGCTCTCCTTCCGCCTCGCCGGCGGGCGGGCGGAGGTGAACGCCTTCCTGCGCGCGGCCCATGAGGTGCCGTTTGCGCCGACACTGGGGGATGTGGCGACCACGCTCAGCCATCCCGCCTCCAGCTCCCACCGCGCGGTGAGTGTGGAGGCGCGGGAGGCGATCGGGATCACCGAGGGCTTCATCCGCATGAGCGTGGGGATCGATGATGCCGGGCGAGTGGGGGATGTTCTCGAAGCCGCGATCCGCGGGGCGGTCCGCTAGTTTCTGCGGCGGGCGAGGCGGACGGCGGTCTGTCCCTGCCACAGGCGCATCGAGGGCATGACGAGCAGGCAGTCGTCATAGGGGGTGCGCACCGGGCGGGTGCCGTCATGCCCGATCAGCGTGCCGGCCTTCTCCAGGATCTCGCCGCCGGTGAAGGCCTCGGCGAAGCGAAAGCCCTCCGCGCTCTCGATGGTCACCGCCTCGGTCACCTCGAAGACATGCTGCGGCGGCGGGGGTGCCAAGGCGAGGCTGCGCGCCGCCGCGCTCAGCGTTTGGGCGAGCCCATCGTCGGCAAGGCCGAGATGGCGGAGGAAGCGGCAGGTGGCGGCGAGCGCGAGGTCGGCGGAGGCGGCGGCCCAGTGTTGTCCGCATTCGAGGAGGAGCGCTGCGGGGGGTGCCTCCGGCTCGCCGAAGGCGCCATGGTCCCGCATCCGCATGCCGGCGGCGTGGCCGCGATCCATCACGATGCGATCGGGCAGGCCAGTGCCCCGCGCCAGCGCCACGCCCTTCTCGCACCAGCCGGCCATGGCGAGGGGCGGGCCCGGGTGCTGGAAGCTGTGGATGTCGAGCAGGTAGTCGACCTCCGCCACCAGGGCCGCCACCTCACGCGCGCGTTCGCGCTCCCGCGTCGGCCTGCCAGTGTCGAGCCGGCCCGGGCCCCAAAGGCGGTTGAAGTCCTCCTCGAGCCAGCGCGTGGCGTTGGGATCGGCCGCGTCGAAGGCGGCGTAGGCCGCGTGGTTCATGAAGGCGAGCGTGAGGCTGCCCCGGCGCGGTGTGAAGCCCGTACGGAGCAGCCAGTCGAGCGCGACCGCACCGCAGGGCTCGTTGCCGTGCACCACAGCGGCAACCATCACCGAGGGACCGGGTGCGCCGCTTTCGAGGCGGTGGACATAGGGCACGCCCGTGTTGCCCGTGGCCCAGGGCGTGATGTCCGGCGGGGTGATCTCGACCGGGTAGCGGTTCGGGATCGGCCCGTTCACGCCCGGCATTCGTCGATCAGCCCGCTCAGGAGCGCGGTGCAGTTGGTGAGCTCAGAGATGGCCACCCACTCGTCTGCCTTGTGGGCCTGATCGATGGAGCCGGGGCCGATCACGACCGCCGGGATGTCCGCCATGCTGCCGAAGAAGCCGGCCTCCGTGCCGTAGGCGACCTTGGCATGGGCGTTGCGGCCGGCGAGGCGCTTGGTGAGGGCGATGAGGTCGTGCTCGGGCGCGGTATCCAGCCCGTCGATGGCGGACATCAGCTCGAACTCGAAGCCAGCGCCGGGCGCACGGCTGCGCATCTCGGGCTCCAGCACCTCGCGGGCATAGGCCTGGATGCGCTCGATCACCGCGTCCGGATCGTCCGCCCCGATGGCGCGGACCTCGAAGACGAATTCGCAGCGGTCCGGCACGATGTTGACGACGTCGCCCCCATGGACAGCGCCCACATGCGGCGTGGTGAAGGGCACGTCATAAAGCTCGTCCCGCGCGCCGGAGCGTTCGAACTCCGCCGCCATCTCGCCGATATGGCTGATGAGACGCGCGGCGTAGGAGACGGCGTTGACCGCTGAGGGGGCGAGGGAGGAATGCGCCGTCGTGCCTTTGGCGATGGCGCGGTAGGAGCGCTTTGATTTGTGGCCCACGATCACATTGCTGGAGGTGGGCTCGCCCACGAAGCAGCCGAGGGGGCGCACGGGCCAGGCGGCCACTTCCTCAAGGGCCGTGCGTACGCCGAGACAGCCGACTTCCTCATCGTAGCTGAAGAGGATGTGGAGCGGGCGGGCGAGGGGCGCTGCCCGCATCTCCGGCACCATGGCGAGGACACAGGCGAGATACCCCTTCATGTCGCAGGCGCCGCGGCCGTAGACGCGCCCGTCCATCACCCGTGCGGTGAAGGGGTCTCCGGTCCAGGGCTGGCCGATGACGGGGACCACATCCGTGTGGCCCGAGAGGATGTAACCCGGCACGTCCCGCGGGCCGATGGTGGCGATGAGGTTGGCTTTCTCGCCCGTCTCATCCGCCACCCGCGCGCTCTCGACGCCGTGTTCCGCCAGATAGCCCTCCACCCACTCGATGAGCGCGAGGTTCGATTTCGAGCTTACGGTGTCGAAGCCGATGAGGGCGGTGAGGATCTCGACCGCGCGCGCTGTTCGGTCATCCGATCCCGTGCCGGTTGCGGTGCTTTCGGGGCGGGCGGTGTCTGTGATGGTCATGGACCCTCTGTGTCTCTCCGGGGCGGGCCTTGGCCCGTGCTGACCTGCACCTTAGCAGCGGCGTCGCGCGGGCGCGATCACACGGCGCGGCGGATGGGATCGGCTTCGGCCGCAGCGTCATCGGGTGGGGAGGTGAGCTCGTGGTCGCCGTGGAGGCCTTCCGGCGTCCAGTGCAGGCCGCGATTGTCGAGATGCGCGGTCAGCCCCTCGCGCGCCCCGGTGAACCCGTCGGCGATCTTGAGCACGTCGTCGGCCTCGACGAGGAGGACGCGCGTGTCCTCCAGCGCCCGGGCCGTGGCGCTCCGCCGGGTCTCGCCGGTGAGGAGGCGCGCCCCGAAGAGCTCGCCCGGGCGCACGATGCGCTTCCGGCGCTCGCCCGTTTCAGGGTCGGGCCGCACAAGTTCGACCGCGCCGGAGATGACGGAGTAGATGCCGTCCGCCCGGTTCCCTTCCTCGAAGATCCGGTCCCCCGCGCGGTAGAGCACATAGCGGGTGGACGGCGGCTTCGCGGTGGCGACCTGCACGATGGTGCGCGGGGTGAGGGCGTCCATCGTCCAGTTCAGCAGCACGCCGATGCGCGTCGAGAAGCCGGGCAGGAAGGCGACGTAGTAGGCGCGCCAGAGGAGCCAGGCGGGAAAGCCCGTGATCTTGATGCCGAAGACCTCCGCCACCCCGCGCTTGGCGCCGAGCGAGGCGAGGGCGCCCTTCGAGGTGTAGGCGAAGGGCTTGAGCGGCCTGCCCCCGATCGCGGCGGCGATGTTGGCCGCGAGATGGCGCGCCTCGCGCACGGCGAACTGCGCGGTGGGGGGCGCGAAGTCCCCCCGCTCCGTCGCGCCGTCCTTCATCGGGATCAGCGCGCAGTCGCCGAGGGACCAGACATTGGCGTGGCCTTTGGCAGCCAGCGTGCGCTCCACCGCGATGCGCCCGCCTGTGAGCTCCAGCGGCATCTCGCGCACCACGGCGGAGGGGGCGCTGCCGATGGTGGCGACGATGGTGCGCGTGCCGATCACCTCGCCCGTGCTCGTTGTCAGCGAGGTACCGGTGGCGGAGGCGACGCCGGTGCCGAGCTTCAGCTCGATCCCTCGATCCGCCAGCTTCCTCGCGGCATAGGCGCCGAGGGAGGGCGGCAGCTCGGGCAATACCTTCTCGAGATACTCGACGACGATGACGCGGACCTCCGACGGGTCGATGTTCGGGTAGTACTTCAGCGAGCGGTCGATCAGCTCCTTCATTTCGCCCACCGTCTCGATGCCCGAGAAGCCGGCGCCGACGACGCAGAAGGTGAGGGCCTCCCGCTTCACCTCGGGCAGGCGCGTGATGTCCGCATGCTCGAGCCGCTCGATCACATGGGCGCGGAGGCGGCGCGCGTCCTCCAGCGTCTTCATCGTAAGCGCGTGTTCGGGCATGCCTGGCATGCGGGAGAGATCGGTCCGCTGGCCCATGGCGACCACGAGATGGTCGTAGGCGACTTCCGTTGGCCGGCGCTGCACGCCCTGGAAGAGGGTCACGACCTGCCGCTCGAAACCGACATCGTGCACCACGGCCTTGCGTACGGTGATGCCCTTCAGGAGGAACCGGAGGGGGGTGACGGCGTGGGGCGCGGTGATGGAACCTGCGGCGACTTCGGGCAGTAGGGGCTGGAAGACGAAGTAGTTCTCGTCGTTGATCAGCTCGATTTCCGCCGTGTCGCCCAGCCGGCGCTGCAGCTCGCGCGCCGAGAACATGCCTGCGAAGCCGCCGCCGAGCACGAGAATGCGTGGTGTCGCCATGGTCCGACCCTCCCTGCCGCCCGCCAGCCAGCCAGAGCGGCGGTTTGACGCGTGCGTCTGATGCGGTGCGACATAGTGCGACCGGCCGTAACGCCACCGCAAAGCGGGTATGGCGCGGCCGGGTTGCTGGAAAAACTTGGCGCGGCGGGGGAACCTGCTAGCGTGAGCTGAGCGGCGGCCGCGCCGCCCTTCGTACGAGCCCCGACCCCGACCGGCCCCGCCAGAGGACCACGGGGCGCTCCAGTATCAGGGAGACGATCCATGACCACCCCCACCGCGCGCGCTGCTCTCCTCGCTTCGGCGGCGATGCTCCTTGCCGGTCCCGCGCTCGCCGCGTCGGACGAGGCGATCACCGTCGGCCTCTCCTCGGAGGTCACCTCGATGGACCCGCATTTCCACAACCTGACGCCCAACAACCAGATTGCGCGGCACATCTTCGACGCGCTGATCAATCAGGATGCGAACCAGGGCCTGATCCCGGGCCTCGCCACCGAATGGGGGCCGACGGACGACCCGACGGTGTGGGAGTTCAAGCTGCGCGAGGGGGTCACGTTCCACGACGGCTCGCCCTTCACGGCGGACGACGTTGTCTGCACCTTCCAGCGCGCGCCGGATGTGCCGAACTCGCCCTCGAGCTTCGGCACCTACATCAAGGGCAAGACGGTCGAGAAGATCGACGACTTCACGGTGCAGATCAAAACGGCCGAGCCCTATCCGCTGATGGCCAACGATGTGAGCACGGTGCCGATCATCTCGGACGAGAAGGGCTGCAGCGCGACCACCGAGGAGTTCAATCAGGGCGTCGCGACCTTCGGCACCGGGCCCTGGGCGTTCGTGAGCTACACGCCGGGCGAGGCGATCGTGATGAAGCGGGCGGAGAACCACTGGGGCGAGCCCGCGCCCTTCGCCGAGGTGACCTTCAACCCGATCAAGTCCGACCCGGCACGCGTGGCCGCCCTGCTCGCGGGCGATGTGGACATGATAAACAACGTGCCGACCACGGATCTCGCGACGATCAAGGGCAATGACGATCTCACGGTCTTCGAGGGCGTCTCGAACCGCGTGATCTACCTGCATATGGACCAGTTCCGTGAGGACAGCCCGCATATCACCGCGAAGGACGGCAGCCCAATCAAGAACCCGCTGCTCGATGTCCGCGTGCGCAAGGCCATCAGCCACGCCATCAGCCGCGAGCTGATCAAGGACCGGGTGATGGAGGGGCAGTCCATCGTGGCCGGCCAGCTCCTGCCCGAGGGCTTTTTCGGCGTCTCCGACAAGCTCGAGCCCGATGCCTACGACACCGATCTCGCCAAGTCGCTGCTGGCCGAGGCGGGCTATGAGGATGGCTTCAAGATCACCATCCACGGGCCGAACGACCGCTATATCAACGACGCGAAGATCGTGGAGGCCATCGCCCAGATGCTGACGCGCGTGGGCATCGAGGCCGGGGTCGAGACCATGCCTCGCTCGGTCTACTTCAAGCGCGCCTCGGCGGGTGGCGAGGGCGGCCTGCCGGAGTTCAGCCTGATCCTGGTGGGCTGGGGTGCCGGGTCGGGCGAGGCGTCGTCGCCGCTCCGCTCGCTCATCGCCACGCATGACAAGGACAAGGGCATGGGCGCCTCGAACCGCGGGCGGCATTCGGACCCGGCGGTGGACGAGCTGATCAACCAGGCGCTGCGCACCGTGGACAACGCAGAACGCGAGGCGCTGCTGGCGGAGGCGACGGAGAAGGCGATCGGCGAGAACTACGCGATCATCCCGATCCACTACCAGGTGAACGCCTGGGCCGCGCGCAAGGGCATCGCGTACACCCCGCGCACGGACGAGTACACGCTGATGCAGGGCGCCAGCGCGACGAACTGACCGGGCATCGCCGCGAGCGGTAGGGTGGGGTTCCACCCCACCGCTCCTCATTCACGGTGGGGTGGAACCCCACCCTACCGGTAGCGGGAAACGCATGGCGGTCTTCATCATCCGGCGGCTCATGCAGGCGGTCTTCGTCGTCCTCGCGATGTCGGTGATCGTGTTTGTCGGCGTGAACGCGGTGGGCGATCCCGTCCATATGTTCGTCTCCCCCGATGCGCCGCAGGAGGAGATCGAGCGCGTCATCCGCCAGTTCGGGCTCGACCGGCCGGTTTGGGAGCAGTACTGGCTCTTCGTGCAGGGGGCTTTCGCTGGCGATCTTGGCGACAGTTACGTGTTCGGCACGCCGGCACTCTCCCTCATCCTCGACCGGGCGGGGGCAACTTTCGAGCTGGCCTTCGTCTCCCTGATGATCGCCGTCGCCTTCGGCATTCCGCTCGGTCTCTATGCGGGGCTCCACCCGGATAGCAGGCTCTCCCGCGGGATCATGGCGACCTCGATCCTTGGCTTCTCGCTGCCGACCTTCTGGGTCGGGCTCGTGCTCATCATCGTCTTCGCCGTGGAACTGGGAATGCTGCCCTCCACGGGGCGGGGTGATGTGGCGAGCTTCCTCGGGGTCGAGAGCTCGATCTTCACGCTCGACGGTCTCAGCCATATCTTGCTGCCGGCGACGAACCTGGCGCTTCTGAACCTCGCCCTCGTGATCCGCCTCACCCGCGCCGGCGTGCGCGAGGCCTGGGCGCAGGACTACATCAAGTTTGCGCGCGCCAAGGGGCTGTCGGAGCGGCGCATCGTCAACGTGCACCTCATGAAGAACATCCTGATCCCAGTGGTGACGGTGCTGGGCCTCGAGTTTGGCTCGTTGATCGCGTTCTCGGTGGTGACCGAGACCATCTTCAGCTGGCCCGGCATGGGCAGCCTCCTGATCGAGAGCATCCTCGTGCTCGACCGGCCGGTGATCGTCGCCTACCTCATGATGATCGTGCTGGTCTTCGTGATCATCAATCTTGCCGTCGACATCCTCTATTCGATCCTCGACCCCCGTGTCCGCCTCTCGGAGCAGGGCAGTTGATGGGGATGGTGCCCGAACCTGCCGCCTTGGCGACGGTTGCGCGGTCGTCAGGCCCGCCGCCTCCCCCGCCCGCCCACCCTTCGGCGACGGGCCTGACGACCCTTGCCGGCATGGCCCTGTGCGCGATTGGGATGTGCTCGATTGGGATGTGCGCGATTGGGAGAAGGCGGTGACGGAGCAGCTCCTCGATCGAGCATCATCCGATGCGCCTGCGGAGGCTGCTCCGCCCGCCCTGCCGGCCGCTTCCCCCTTCCGCCGGTTCTTGTTGGAGTTTGCGGAGAACCGGATCTCGGTGGTCGCCGCGGCGATGCTGGCGGTTATCGTCGTGCTGGCGCTGGCCGCGCCGTGGCTCGCGCCGCAAAACCCCTACGATCTCGCGCAGGTCTCGATCTTCGACAGCAAGCTACCGCCTGGATCGGAGGCGTTCGACGGCTACACCATGTGGCTGGGCTCGGACGGCGCGGGGCGGGACCTGTTCTCGGCCATCCTTTACGGGCTGCGCATCTCGCTCGCCGTCGGCGTCATGTCCGGCTTCATCGCGCTGGGCTTCGGCATGGCGGTGGGGCTGGTCGCGGCCTATGCGGGCGGCCGGGTCGAGACGATCATCATGCGGATCGTGGACCTGCAGCTCTCCTTCCCCGCCGTGCTGGTGGCGCTGATGCTGGTGGCGATCCTGGGCCAGGGGATCGACAAGATCATCCTGGCCCTCGTGGTGGCGCAGTGGGCGTATTACGCCCGCACCGTCCGCGGCTCGGCGCTCTCGGAACGGGGCAAGGAGTATGTGGAGGCGGCCACCTGCCTCGGCTTCTCCCACGGCCGCATCCTCTTCCGGCACATCCTGCCGAACTGCATGGCGCCACTCATCGTCGTGGGCACGGTGCAGACGGCGAGCGCCATCAGCCTGGAGGCCACGCTCTCCTTCCTTGGCGTGGGCCTGCCGCAGACGGAGCCGTCCCTCGGCGTCCTCATCTCGAACGGGTTCGAGTACATGCTCTCGGGGCGCTACTGGATCTCGATGTTCCCCGGCCTCGCGCTCTTGGCAACCATCGTCGCCATCAACCTCGTGGGCGACCGCCTCCGCGACGTCCTCAACCCGAGGCTCCAGCGATGACGGCGGTGTTGGCGGTCGAAAACCTGCAGACGCATTTCGCCATGCGGGCGGGGCTGGCGAAGGCGGTGGACGGGGTGTCCTTCGAGGTCGGCCGGGGTGAAGTGCTGGGGATCGTGGGCGAGTCCGGTTCCGGCAAATCCGTCACCGGGTTCTCGGTGCTGGGCCTCGTGGACCCGCCCGGCGAGATCGTCGGCGGTTCCGTCAAGTTCCGGGGGGAGGAGCTGGTCGGCGCGTCGCCTGACCGGCTGCGGGCCCTCCGCGGCTCGAAGATCGCGATGATCTTCCAGGATCCGATGATGACTCTGAACCCGGTGCTGCGCGTCGACACGCAGATGATCGAGGCGGTGCAGGCCCACGGGGATGTCAGCCGGGCCGCCGCGCGGGAGCGCGCGCGCGAGGCGTTGGCGCGGGTGGGCATCCCGGCGCCGGACGAGCGGCTTTATGCCTATCCCCACCAGCTCTCGGGCGGCATGCGCCAGCGCGTGGCCATCGCCATCGCCTTCCTCAACGCACCGGAGCTGATCATCGCGGACGAGCCCACGACGGCGCTCGACGTGACGATCCAGGCGCAGATCCTCTCCGAGGCGCAGAAGCTTTGCCGGGAGGAGGGGACGGCGCTGATCTGGATCACGCATGATCTCGCCGTGGTGGCCGGCCTCGCGGACCGGATCGCTGTGATGTATGCGGGGCGGATCGTGGAGCAGGGGACGACGGACGACGTGATCGACCGGCCGCTCCACCCCTACACCGTCGGCCTCCTCGGCTCCGTGCCCGGGGCGAACCGACGCGGCCAGCCGCTCACGCAGATCCCGGGCATGACGCCGGACCTTACGCGCCTGCCGCCGGGCTGCGCCTTCCAGGCGCGCTGCCCGCGCGCGAGCGCGGCCTGCGCCACCGCGCCCGAACCAGTGGCGCATGCTTCGGCCCATACGGCGCGCTGCCATCATCCCCATCTTGAAGGGTTGCCGGCATGACGGAGTTCATGCGCGACTGGTTCCCAGACCGGACCCCTCCGCCGGCCCCTCCCCTCGAAGGGGAGGGGGGCGTGGGAGAGGTCTGGGGTCGCGCCCGGCGGCGTGAGCGCTGTCGGCCGGTGGGCCCATGAGCGAGACGGCGCTTCCCGCAACGGTGACGCCTATTCTCGAGGTGCGCGGGCTCTCGAAGCGCTTCGTGAAGCGCCACGACGCGGCGGGGCGGATCGCCTACCGCCTCGGCGTCGGTCCGGCGGAGGAGACGGTGCATGCGGTCGACAGCGTCGATCTTGCCGTCATGCCCGGCGAGGTGTTGGGGCTTGTCGGCGAGTCGGGCTGCGGCAAGTCCACCCTCGGCCGCATGATCGCCGGCGTCCTGCCGCCGACGGAGGGGCGCATCCTGTTCGAGGGGCGCGATATTGCGGGGCTGGTGGGCGCCGACAGGCGCGACGCCAAGCTCGCCGTGCAGATGATCTTCCAGAACCCCTTCGCCTCGCTCAACCCGCGCAAGCGGGTGGCCGAGATCGTGGGGGAGGCGCCGCTGGTCCACGGCCTCGTGAAGCGGGGCGAGGTTGCGGACTATGTGGACGAGACGCTGACGAAGGTGGGCCTCGATCCGGGCCTCAAGCGCCGCTACCCGCACCAGTTCTCGGGCGGGCAGCGCCAGCGGATCGGTATCGCCCGGGCGCTTGCCGTCCAGCCGCGGTTCCTTGTCTGCGACGAAGCGATCGCGGCGCTCGACGTCTCGATCCAGGCGCAGGTGCTGAACCTCTTCATGAAGCTGCGGGCGGAGCTCGACCTCACCTACCTCTTCATCAGCCACGACCTCTCCGTGGTCGCCCATATCGCGGACCGGGTGGCGATCATGTATCTCGGGCGCGTGGTGGAGGAGGGGCCGGCGGAGGCGCTCTTCGAAGCGCCGAACCACCCCTATACCCAGGCGCTGATTGCGGAGGTGCCGCGGCTCGACCAGCGGCGCCGGCAATTCGAACCCGTGAAAGGCGAGATCCCCTCGCCACTCGACCCGCCGCCCGGCTGCCACTTCCACCCGCGCTGCCCCAAGGCCCATGCCCGCTGCAGCGCCGAGGTGCCCGCGCTCCGCGCCATCGCGGCGGGCCGGCGGAGCGCCTGCCACCTAAACGACGCATGAACGAGACGCTGGCGAAGGTCCGCATCGCAGGCACGGCGCACGACCCGGTGGCGCTCGCGGGCACGATGATGATCGGCATCGCCGGGGCCCTGCTGGCGAAGCTCGTCGCGCTGCCGCTGCCGTGGCTCTCGGGCTCGCTGCTGGCCGTGGCCGGGGCGGCGGTGGCGGGGTTCCGGCTGCGGGGCGAGGTGCTGACCTTCCCGCTCCAGCTCCGCCGGTACTTCGTGCCGATCATCGGGGTGGCGATCGGCGGGGCCTTCACGCCGGCGCTGCTCTCAGAGGCGCCGGGCTGGTGGGTTACGCTGCTGGCGCTGCTGATCTTCCTGCCCGTCGCCCATGCGCTCGGCTACGTCGTCTACCGCCACGCCGCCGGCTACCCGCGGGAGACGGCGTTCTTCGCCGCCATGCCCGGCGGGCTGATCGAAGCGGTGGCGATGGGGGAGAAGGCCGGGGGCGATGCGGCGACGCTGACGCTTCTGCAGTTCTCCCGCCTCATCCTCTGCATCCTGCTCGTGCCCCTCGGCATCACGCTCTACGAGGGCATGGCGGTGGGCTCCGCCTCTGGCATCGCTTTCGGGGCGGGGGAGACGCTGGGTTTCGCGGATGCGCTGATCCTTCTGGCCGCGGGTGCCGTGGGCCTGCTGGGCGCCGAGCGGATCGGGATGCCGGCCGCGGTGATCACGGGGCCCATCCTTGTCTCAGGCCTCGTCCATCTCGCGGGGTTCACGGAGGCCGACCCGCCGGCCTGGCTGGTGAGCCTCACGCAGCTCATCGTGGGCACCTCGCTCGGCGTGCGGTTCACGGGCTTCCCGCGCGCCTCGCTCGCCCGCGGCATGGCGGCGGCCTCGGCGAGCGTGGGGCTGGCGCTCGCGTGCGCGCTCGCCATCGGGCTTGGGCTGGCGGCGGCGGTGGGGGAGGATGCGGAGGCGGTGATCCTCGCCTTCGCGCCGGGCGGCGTGGTCGAGATGTCCCTCGTCGCCCTCTCGCTCCAGATCTCCGTGGTCTTCGTCAGCGCCCATCACGTGGCGCGCATTCTCCTCTGCGTGTTCATGGCGAAGGGCGTGCACGCCTGGCTTGTGAAGCATCGCGGTTGGAATGCTGCTAAGGCGGGTGCACCGCGGCAGGATTGAATTGACGTCATGCTGTCTCCGCCGCACTATTCCCCAAGGGGATGGATAGCGGGGGAGTGTCTGATGGCACCGACGAACGGACTTTACACCACTTTCGGAATGCTCGCTGGCGTCGGGGCGCTAACCGCTGGAGCCGGCGTCGCCGACGCAGCGCAGTTCCCGGTGACACAGGAGTTCGGCGTGACGGTCGACGAGCCCGGTGACTCTGCGACCGATGATGTTGAGTTCATGGACTTCGAAGGACCGGGCACGCTGGTGGACGTGCTCTTCAACTTCGATGCGAATGTGAACGCGTCAAGCGAGGCCTTCGATGGTCAGTTCACGGTCACGTTTGGAGGGTCGACAGAAAATACCGTGCTCTTCACCGAGGAGTTCTCGTCCGACAGCGGCAACAGCCCACAGTCGATCTCAGCAAGCAGTTTCAGCGTGATCACGGGGCTCGGCTCGAGCAACCTGTCGCTCGAGGAGTTCACATCAGGGGACTTCACGGTGTTCTTCGTAGCCGACGCCTTCGGGGAGGACACCGGCAGCATCGCCGGGAGCGCGACCTTCACCTACGTGACCGAGATGGGAGAGGTGCCGCTGCCGGCGGCCGGCCTCGGCCTGCTCACAGGGCTTGCGGGGATCGCTGGCCTCACGGTGCTGCGCCGGCGGGGTTGAGCCCCGAACGCCCCGCCGCTAGCGATAGAGGCGCTGCGTAAAGGGGCGGCAACGGTCAGCGGTGTGGGGTGGACGATGAACGAGAGCACGACGGCGGGTGCGGCAGCTTCGGAAAACCTCGCGGCGGGGCGGACGGCCATGGCCTTCGGCACGCCGATTTCGAGCTATGAGTGGCCCGCGAGCGAGTCGCTGAACGAAAGCCTGCGCGAGATGATCCTCGCCAAAGAGGCCGAAAGCGACGGGCTCAAGCGCTCCAACATCGGCGGCTGGCATTCCGAGAACGATCTACTCGCCTGGGAAGGCCCCGCGATCGACACCTTCCGGGACCGGCTGAAGAAGTTCGCGGGCGATATGACCGCCGTTCTCCTCTCGGCTGGGGACCAGAAGAACGCGAAGCTCTCCTTCTCGATGGAGGCTTGGGCGAATGTCTCTCGGGACGGCAACTACAACAACGTGCACGACCATCCGATGTCCCATCTCTCGGGCGTCTACTATGTGAGCTGCACGGGGCTGGACCAGAGCGTACCGGTTGCCGGGAGGCTCGAGCTGCTGGACCCGCGGGTCGCGATCAACCAGATGCGGCTCAAGGGCTCGGTCTACGAGGGGCGCTACGTGATCGACCCCGTGCCGGGCCTCATGGTCTTCTTCCCGAGCTGGCTGAAGCACATCGTCCACCCCTATCGCGGCGCGGGCGAGCGCATCTCCATCAGCTACAACGTCACCATCCGCGAGAAGAAGCCCGCGCCCGCGTGAGCGATCGCCTCGCGTGAGGCGGGTCCCGGGCTCAACCGAGCCTGTGCAGGCGCACGCTGATCTCCCGGGCAGGGCGCGTGGTGAGGCGGGCGACGGGGCGGACACGGGCTGCGTCCACGGCCTCGATCCGGTACCGGCGCAGCATGCTGGCGATGATCAGCCCCGCTTCCATCATCGCGAAGGCGACGCCGACGCAGAGGCGCGCGCCCTGACCGAAGGGGAGGTAGGCGCCCTGCGGCAGGCTCCCCTCGCGTCCCGGCGCAAAGCGGTCGGGGTCGAACCGGTCGGCATTCTCCCACAGCGCCTCGTGCCGCTGGATCACCCAGGGGCTCACCAGGAGCATCGCGCCCTTCGGCAGGTGGACCGGGCCGAGCGGGCACGCCTCCGTCGCCATGCGGGCGAGAAAGGTGACCGGCGGGTAGAGGCGCAGCGTCTCCCGGAACGTGTTGCGCACGAAGGCCAGGCGCTTGATCCCGGCGGCGGTGAGCGGGGCGTCTTTGCACACCTCGCCCACCTCCTCCCGCACCCGCTCCGCCATGCCCGGCGCTTCGGCCAGGATGAAGAGCGCCCAGGTGAGCGCGCTCGCCGTGGTCTCGTGGCCCGCGAGGAAGAAAACGGCGAGCTGGTCGAGCATCTCCTCGCGCGTGAAGCCTTCGCCGCTCTCCGGGTCCCGCGCGGCGATGATGTCCCGCGCGATGTCGTCCGGCTGGTCCTCCGGTGCGAGGGCGAGGCGGGCGGCGAGCATCTGGTCCACCAGGCTGCGGATCTCCGCCGCGCTCTCCCGTGCGGCGCGTGGCTGGCGGATATCGGCGCCCGCCGGGGTTAGCAGCAGGTGGCGGAGAGAGACGTTCGCACAGGCCTTCTGGAAGCGCGCAAAGGCGTCGAACACCCGTTGGGCGAGGGCGCCCGAGAAGGTTTCGGAGAAGATGGTGCGGAACATGATGTCCGCGGTCAGGTGGCTGAGCGCGGCCTCGAGATGCACCACCGTGCCATGCGCTGCCGCCTCGTCGAAGCGCGCCTCGGCATCCGCCATGGCCGCGGCCATGTGCCGGAACGCCTGATTGATGCGCATATGGGCGAAGGCCGGGTCGATCATTCGGCGCTGGCGTTCCCAGACGGCGCCTTCGCTGATGAAGATGCCCTCGCCCACCAGCGGCGCGAGGGCGCCGACCATGAGATCGTTCTTGGGGTAGAAGGCGCGGGCGTCGCCCATCACCTCCGCCACGAGCGCTGGCGCGCTCACCACATAGATGCCGCGCCGCGAGAAGCCGGGCCAAAAGACAGGCTCGCGATAGGCGGCGCCGGGCAGTAGCGTGATGAGGTCCCGTTCCATGCTAGCGACAGCGCGGAGGAGCGCGCCGAGGGGCGAGGCGGGCCAAGGAGCCGGCGGCCGGTAGAGCGCCCCGCCCGGCGGCGCCGCGCTCAGCGCGGCGGGCTCGGGCAGGGGCGGCCTTGCGGCGTCGTCGGGCACGGTGCGGGCTCCGGGCGGGCTCCGGGTTGAGGGCGGCGCTCATGATCGGCCCCGCCCGGCGGGCTGTCCAGCAGCGAGACGCAACCGTTCACCGCCTCGCCGCGCCGGTCTTCAGAGATCGAGCCCGATGTCCCGGCGCTGATGGGCCGGCATGTCGCGGATCGCCCGGGCCTCGGCACGCCGGGCCTCGAAGCGCCCGAAGGCCTCCATTGCCGCAAGGATCGCGCGCCCCGGATGCGGGGTTAGCAAGGGCCGTGCTTCGGGCAGCCAGGCGAGGAACGAGGTCAGCGGGGTGTTGAAGCCTTTGGTCGCCATGATCCGTCTCCTTCTCCAATCGGCGTCTTCTCGACGTCCTGGAGAGGATGGCGGCTCGGCCCGCCCCGCTCAGCCCGAAGCTTGCGGTGGTGCGGCAGGGTAGCGGATCGCCACGTCAGCGCAGCGTCTGGAAGAGGCGCATGAAGAGGCGGGTGCGGGGCACGATGCTGTCGACCATCACATGCTCGCCATGGGTGTGCATGAGCGCGCCCTCGATGCCGATACCGTCGAGCACCGCCGTGTCGCGCGCCACGAAGCTCGCATCCGAGCCGCCGCCCGAGGCCATGTCCTCGAGCGTGATGCCAAGCTCCTCCGCCAGGCCCCGCGCATGCTCGAAGAGGGCGGCGATGGCGTTGGACTTCGTGAAGGGCGGCCGGTTGAGGCCGCCTTCGAGGGTCAGTGTCACGTCCGGGTTTTGTGGGCGCAGGGCGCGGAGCCAGGCATCGGCCTCGGCGAAGGCCTCCTCGGTCTCGACGCGCAGATCGATCCGGCAGCCCGCGCGTTCGGGCACCGTGTTGTCGGAAGTGCCGCCCCAGATGCGGCCAACATTGAAAGTGGTGCCGCGCGCATAGTCCGTGCGCTCCTCGATCTCGACGACCTTGCGGGCGAGCTCCGCGATCGCGCTGCGTCCGTCCTGATGGTTGCCGCCGGAATGGGCAGCGCGGCCATGGGCTTCGAGCCCGTAGCGCGCCACGCCCTTGCGCGCCGTGACCGCCTTGCCGCCATTCCGTGCAGGCTCGGTGCAGAGGATATAGGCCGCGTCGCGCGCCGCCTCCCGGATGAGCGCCTCGGAGGTGGGGGAGCCGATCTCCTCATCGGACGTCAGCAGGACGCGGACGGGGAGCGGCGTTTCAGCGCCGAGGCCGTGGAGCGCCTCGAGCGCCGAGAGGGCCATGGCGGCGCCGCCCTTCATATCCGCGATGCCGGGGCCCCAGGCACGCCCGGCCTCCACCCGGAAGGGCAACGCTTCCGCGAGAGTGCCGACCGGGTGGACCGTGTCGAGATGGCAAAGCACGAGGATGCCGGGTGCCTCCGGCGCGGCACGGCCGGTCCAGGGCAGGGTGATGGAGAGGTGGTCGCCTTGCCCGTCCCGCCCGGGCACACGCTCCACCACGCCGCCGATGGCTTCGTACTCGGCGCCGGCATGGTCCATCAGCGCATTGATGCCGGGCACATGGCCCGTGGGCGTCTCGATCTCCACCCAGGCACGGATGCGCGCGAGGATGGCGTCCACATGCAACCCGTCGACCGACCCGGCATCGTCCATCTCGCTCTCCCTCGCCTGCTCCGCCCTTGCGCGGGCCGCTCCATGCCGACACGATCGGCGCCTGAGGGGCAAGCCCGCCCGGTGCCTTGCCGCCCCTTCTCCCGCCTGCAGGAGGTGCCGCCCATGCCGATGATTGCCGATCTGCCGTGCTGCCGGCGCCCGCGGAGGCGCGCATGAGCGGGCGGGCCGAGGTTGTGTCGGCGGCTGAGGGGCTCGTCGATAGCGGGCGCTTCGAGGCTGCCCTTGCCGAGCTTGTGGCCGTGCCGACGGAGAGCCAGCGGCCCGAGGGGCGGCCGCATGTTGCGCGCTATCTCCGCGAGGTCATCGGCCCGAGGCTTGAGCGCATGGGCTTCGCCTGCCGCCTTTTCGAGAACCCGGACCCCAAAGGCTCGCCGGTGTTGCTGGCCGAGCGGCATGAGGGTGCGGCCCTGCCGACGGTGCTCGGCTACGGCCATGCGGATGTGCTGAACGGCATGGAGGAGGCCTGGACGAAAGGCGAAGGCCCCTGGCGCCTCGCGCGGGACGGGGACCGGCTCTACGGCCGCGGCACGGCGGACAACAAGGGCCAGCATCTGATCAACCTTCTGGCGCAGGAGGCGGTGATCGCGGCGCGCGGCCGGCTCGGCTTCAACGCGAAATGGCTGATCGAAGGGGGCGAGGAGACCGGCTCTCCGGGTCTTGAGGCGGTGGTGGCGGCGAACCGGGAGGCCTTCACCGCCGATGTGATGATCGGCTCGGACGGGCCTCGGGTGGACCCGGCGCGCGCCACGCTCACGCTCGGCTGCCGCGGTGGCGTGACCTTCGACATGGTGTGCCGGCTGCGGGAGGGCGCGCATCATTCCGGCAACTGGGGCGGGCTGATCCGGGACCCCTCGATCCTGCTGGCCCATGCCATCGCGAGCATCACGGATGCGAAAGGCGACCTTCTGGTGCCCGAATGGCGGGCGCCCGAGCCTTCGGCGGAAATCCGCCGTCTCCTGAACGGTATCGAGCCCACGGGCGGGCCGGCGGTGGAGCCCGGCTGGGGCATTGCGGGGTTGACGCCGGCGGAGCGGGTTTATGCGGCGAACAGTTTCGCCGTGCTGGCGATGACGTCTGGGCGTCCTGCGCATCCCGTGAACGCGATCGCGGGGGAGGCGCGGGCCACCTGCCAGCTTCGCTACATCGCCGGCACCGATGCGGCGGGGGTGATCCCGGCGCTGCGGGCGCATCTCGCCGCGCGGGGGCTCGATGCGGTGACGGTGGAGCCGCGTGAGGGGGCGGGCGGGTTCGAGGCGTCGAACACGCCGGTCGATGATCCGTGGGTGACGCGGGTGCGGGCCTCGCTGGAAGGGGCGGGGCATGCGCCGGCGGTGCTGCCGCAGATGGGTGGATCGATCTGCAACACGCTTTTCACCCACACGCTGGGGATGCCCGCGATCTGGCTGCCGCATTCCTATGTGGGCTGCAGCCAGCACGCGCCGGACGAGCATGTGCTTCTGCCCCTCTGCCGGGAGGCGCTGGGGCTGATGGCGGGGCTATACTGGGATCTCGGGACCGCGCCATGAGGGAACGCATGAAGAGGCGGGCCTGCACGATGCCGGCGCGCCGGCGCCCACCCACCCACCCCGCCGACGCGCCGGCATCGTGCAGGCCCGCGGCAGGGGGCTTGCTCTCGCTGCAACAGGGAAAAGAGGCCATATGACAGAGGCTTGCGATCTTTCGGCCAGAGTGGCGCGGGCGCTGATCGGGCGACGCGCGCTCTCGCCCGTGGAGCTTTGGGAGAGCTGCTGTGTCCGCGTCGATACGGCGAACCCGGCGGTGAACGCGGTGGTGTGGGAGAACCGGAAGTCCGGCCTCGCCCAGGCCCGCGCGGCGGAGGCGGCGGTGATGCGGGGCGAGGCGCTCGGCGCACTCCATGGCCTGCCCGTGGCGCTGAAGGACAACCGGGCGACGGCGGGGCAGCCCTGCACCAACGGCTCGCTCATCCATGCGGACGACCCGCCCGCGATGGCGGACGAGCCGGGGGTTGCGCGGCTGCGCGCGGCGGGCAGCGTTCTCGCGCAACGCACCAACCTGCCGGAATACGGTGCGGGGGCGAACACGGTGAACCGGCTCTTCGGGGCGACGGGCAACCCGTTCGACACGACGCGCTCGGCGGCCGGATCGTCCGGCGGCTCGGCCGCGGCGCTGGCCACGGGCATGGCGCCGCTTGCCACGGGCTCGGACTATGGCGGGAGCTTGCGCTCGCCGGCAGCCTTTTGCGGGGTGGCCGGGTTCCGGCCGAGCCTTGGCGTGGTGCCGCGCCCGGCCGCGGGCTCGCTGCTCGGGCCCTGGCCGGTGAACGGGCCGATGGCGCGGGACATGGCGGATCTGCGCCTGTTGCTCTCGGCCCAGGCTTACGAGGATGCGCGGGATCCATGGTCCTTCGGCGCGGCGATTGAGCCCGCGCCGGTGCCGGATCTCGCGAGCCTCCGCCTCGCCTTCTCGGCGGATCTTGGCTGCTGCCCGGTGGATGCGGGCATTGCCGATACGTTCCGCGCCCGGATGGGGATGCTCGAGGGCATGGTGGCGCGGCTGGAGGAGGCGGTGCCGGACTGGCCTCTCTCGCCCGAGGGCATCCACGATGTGTTCGATGTGACGCGCGCGCTCTCCTTCGTCGGCTCCTTCGAGAAGCTGGTGGCGGAGAAGCGGGAACTGCTCGGCCGCAACGTGATCGACAACACGGAAGCTGGGGCGGCCTACACGCTCTCGGACTGTGCGCGGGCGGAGCTTGGCCAAGCGGCGATGTACCGGGCCTTCACGGCCTTCTTCGAGCATCATGACGTGCTGATCGCGCCGGGTGCCTCCGTGCCGCCCTTCCCGCATGCGGAGAACCACCCGGGCAGCATCAATGGCGCGGCGATGCCGAGCTATATGCGCTGGCTCGCGATCGCCTATGTGCCGACGCTCTGCTTCGCCACCGTGGCGGCGATCCCCTGCGGACTGGGGCCCACGGGGATGCCGTTCGGGCTGCAGGTGATCGGCCCGCACCGGAGCGACGCCAAGGTGCTGGCGGTGGCCGAGGCGCTGGAGAGCTTCTTCGCAGGCTTTGCCGTGAGCGCGCGGCCGCTGGCGAACATCGCGGCGCTGGCGGTGGCGCCGCCCATGCCCCGGCCGGCGCGATGACACGCGGTATGAAGGCGGTGGTCACCGCACCTCAGCCCGAGGCGGTGGAGGCGGGGCTCGGCGTGCTCGAGGACGGGGGCAACGCGGTGGATGCCGCCGTCGCCACCGCCTTCGTGCAGACGGTGGTCGACCCGCTCATGTGCGGCATCGCAGGCTTCGGCTCGGCGCAGGTGATGCTGCCGGGCGAGGCACCGCGGATGGTGGATTTCCACGGCAAGGCGCCGCTGGCGAGCCGGGCGGACCAGTGGGAGCACCTCATCGAGCGCCAGTCCGACGACGGGTTCGGCTTCATCATAAAAGGCCATGTGAACGAGTGCGGCTATGGCTCGATCACCACGCCGGGCACGCTGGCCGCGCTGGCGCATCTGGCGGAGCGTTACGGCACGCGGCCGCTGGCGGCGCTGATGGCGCCGGCGATCGCGCAGGCGGAGGAGGGCGTGCTGGTCCGGCCCCATATGGTGCAGTACTGGTCCGAAGTGCCGGCGGCGGGGCGGGTGCCGCATCACGACCTCATCGCCAAGCACCCGGCGACGGCGGCGATCTATCTGAAGGCGGATGGCACGGCGCGGGGCGTGGGTGAGCGGCTGGCGAACCCGGATATGGCGGCAACACTCCGGCGGATTGCGGAGGTGGGCTGGCGCGACTTCTACGAGGGCGAGATCGCGGGGCGCATCGTGGCGGACATGGCCGCGCAGGGCGGGTTGCTTGGGGCTGAGGACCTGGCGGGGGTGGCGCCCGTGGAGGGCGCGCCGCTGGAGGGCCGCTACCGCGGGCTGCGCGTGACGACGAATGCGCCGCCGGGGGGCGGGGTGATGCTGCTCCTGATGCTGAACATCCTCGAGCAGTTCGACTTTGCGGCCATGGGCCATAACAGCCCCGACTACATCGCCACGCTGGCCGAGGCGATGAAGATCGCGACGGTGGAGAAGGACACCCGCATCGGCGATCCGCGCTTCGTGGACGTGCCGGTGGAAGAGCTCCTCTCGAAGGACTTTGCGGCCGGCCATGCGGCGCGGATCAGGGCGGGGGAGCGGACCCATGTGCCGCGGCTCGGCGGCGCGGCGCAGCCGGCGAAGGACACGACGCATCTCTGTGTGGTGGACCCGGCGGGCGGGATCGTGAGCATGACGCACTCGATCGGCATGCCCTCGGGCGTGGTGAGCGCGGGGCTCGGCTTCATGTACAATGGCTGCATGGGCGTGTTCGACCCGCGGCCAGGGCGGGCGGGGAGCATCGCGCCCGGCAAGAGCCGGTTCACCGCCATGTGCCCCACGATCCTGCACGATGCGGCGGGGCCCTGGGGGGCGATCGGCAGTCCGGGCGGCACCTTCATCACCATGAGCGTGCTGCAGGGGATACTGAACATGGTCGATTTCGGCATGGGGGCGGCCGAGGCGGTGGCGGCGCCGCGCTTCTGCGTGACCTCCGACCGGATCGACATGACCAACCGCATTCTGCGGCGGACGGAGGCGGCGTTGGCGGCGCGAGGCTACCCGACGCGGCGGCTGGCGACCTCCTACGGCTTCGGTGGCGTGCACGCGTTGAAGCGGGCGGGCGACGGCTGGGAAGGGGGGGCGGATCCCGGCCGCGACGGGATGGCCGCGGGTTTCTGAGCATGCCGGGGCGGGCGGGCCGACGGGTGCCCGGCCTGTCCTCGCGGGGTCCTGCGGACCCCGCATCGGGGCCGCCCACCCGCCGGCCCGCCCCCAGAAAGGCACCTTTGGCGCATGCCGTGCATTGGCAAACCTCGCCTTAACCGCTGCCATGTTCAATCGGCCCGCTTGGATTGGCGGGAGCGGGCGCGTGGCGGAAGCGGCGAAGACGGAAGAGGGGGCGGTGGGGGACCGGGGGCTCGGCGCCAAGCCCATAGGGCCTGCGCCGGCCGGCCGGCGTCCCCGCACACCGCCCCAGCCCGCCAGCCTCGAGGCGCTGGGCCTCGAGACCAATATGCTGATCGGGCTTCTGGCGAAGGCGATGTATCGCCTCGGGATCGAGACGGCGCGGGAGCTCTCGGAGAGCCTGCATCTGCCCGTGGGCCTGACCACGCAACTGATCGAGCTCGCCAAGGACCAGAAGTTGATCGAGGCGATGGGTCAGCTCGGTGCGGCCGTGACGGCGGAGATGCGCTATGCGTTGACCGGCAAGGGGCGCGAATGGGCGCTCGAGGCCTTTCAGCACAACGACTATGTCGGGGCGGTGCCGGTGCCGCTGGACCAGTTCGCGGCCCAGGCGGCGACGCAATCCATCCGTGGGGAGGTGCTGACGCGCCCGGTGCTGGAGCGGGTGTTCGAGGGGCTGACGCTCGCGCCCGGGCTCATGCGCAATCTCGGCCCGGCGGCGAATTCGGGCGCTTCGATGCTGCTCTACGGGCCGCCGGGGAACGGCAAGTCCTCCATCGCCGAGGCGCTTTGCCGGGGTTTCGGGCATCATGTCTGGCTGCCCTATGCCATCGAGGTCGACCGGCAGGTGATCACGCTCTACGACCCGGCGGTGCACCGGGCGCTCACGGGGGAGGAGCTGAAGGCGGCGGAGGCGGATCTCAAGGGCAGCGCCGCGGCGATGGGGGACAATCTGGGCCTGCGCCGCGCCATCACGGCGGACCGGCGCTACATCGCTTGCCGGCGGCCCAAGCTGATTGCGGGCGGCGAGCTGACGCTCGACATGCTCGACCTCAGTTTCTCACCCGCCAGCCGGATCTACGAGGCGCCGATGCAGCTCAAGGCCTGCGGTGGCGTGCTGGTGATCGACGACTTCGGCCGCCAGCGCCAGCACCCGCAGGAGATCATCAACCGCATGATCATCCCGCTCGAGAACGGGGTGGACTTCCTCGCCCTGCAATCGGGCCGGAAATTCGAGGCGCCGTTCGACAGTCTGGTGGTGTTCTCCACGAACATCCCGCCTTCGGACCTCGTGGACGAGGCGGCGCTCCGGCGGCTGCGCTACAAGATCCTGGTGGACAGCCCCGACCGCAGCCTCTTCCTCAAGATCCTGGCGCAGACGGTGCAGCGCGCGGGCCTCGGGCTCGACGAGGCGCTGGTGGTCTACATGCTCGAGGAACTCTACGCCAAGCAGGGGCGCCCCTATCAGGCCTTCCACCCCCGCTTCATCGTCGACCAGGCCTTCGCCATCTGCGCCTATGAGGCGATGGCGCCGCAGCTGACGCCCGAGGTGGTGGAGCGCGCCTGGGAGAACCTCTTCCCCGTGGACTGAGCCGGGAAGGCTGCGGTCGCGGCCGCCGTCGCCAGACCCCGCCTGATGCCGGACGGATCATGTGCGGCGCGCGGGCAGCGCTCTGCGCCCCGGTGCCCGCCGCGGCCAAGCTTGCAATTGCGAAGGCACTGGCGGGCGGACTATGACGTTACGGGGCAGGACACCGGGGCATCGGACATGGACGGGGTTGTGAAGGCATCGAGCGAGACGGCGCGCCCGGCGCACCCCCCGCGCGAGGGGCCGTTTCGACTGTCGGTCATCGTGCCGATGTTCAACGAAGAGGGTTCGGCGGATGCCTTCTTCGACGCGGTGCTACCGGTCGCCGCGCGCCTCACGGACGATTTCGAGATCCTGTGTATCGACGATGGCAGCAGCGATGCCACGGCCGAGCGCGTGCGGGAGCGCATGGCGGCGGAACCGCGGATCGGCTTCATCCAGTTCAGCCGCAATTTCGGGAAGGAAGCCGCGCTGACGGCGGCGCTGGATCACTGCGAGGGCGATGCCGTGGTGAGCATCGATGCCGACCTGCAGATGCGCCCCGAAGTGATCGCGGACATGGTCGCGAAGTGGCGCGAGGGCTGGGACGTGGTGGCGGCCACGCGGGCCGACCGGGCGACGGATAGCGGGCCGCGGGCCTTCTTTTCCCGCCGGTTCTACCGCTATTTCAACCGCATCGCCGACACGCCCATTCCGCCGGAAACGGGCGATTTCCGCCTCCTCGACCGGCAGGTAGTGATGGCGCTCCGCCAGCTGCCGGAGCGCACGCGGTTCATGAAGGGGCTCTTCGCCTGGGTCGGCTTCACCACCACCACCATCGCCTACGACCATGGCGAGCGGCATGCGGGTACGAGCTCGTTCAAGCTCTGGAAACTTTGGAACTTCGCGCTCGACGGGATCACATCGTTCAGCACCTTCCCCCTGAGGGTATGGAGCTATGTCGGCTTCGCGACGGCGTTTCTCGCGTTCGTCTATGGCAGCTGGATCGTCATCCGCACGCTGATCTTCGGGATCGACGTGCCGGGCTATGCCTCGCTCCTCGTCTTCATCCTGTTCCTCGGCGGCATCCAGCTGATCTCGCTCGGCGTCATGGGGGAATATGTCGGCCGGCTGCTGACCGAGACCAAGCGGCGGCCGATCTATCTCGCGCGCCGGGTGGAGCTGCCGGGCCGTGACGAGGAGGCGCCGCGGTGAGCGTGGTGGAGATCATCCGCAACGGCGTGCGGGAAGGGTTCAGCAGCGCGGACCGGGCGCGGCTGCTTGAGGAGTTCTGGCGCATCTTCCGCTTCGGGATCGTGGGCGTGGCGGCGACGATCACCCATGCCCTCGGCGTGTTTGCCTTCGTGGAGCTTGCAGGGCTTTCGCCGTCGCTCGCCAACCCGGTGGCCTTCGTCATCGCTGTGCCGGTCTCCTATTTCGGGCATTACTTCTTCACCTATGGCGCGTCGAGCGCGCATGGCGAGACGATGCTGCGCTTCATCGCCGTCTCCGGCACGTCCTTCGCAGTCAGCCAGGTGATCGTGATGGGGATGGAGGCGCTGGGCGGGCCCTATGAGATCGCCGTGGCGATCTTCGTGGTGCTGGTGCCGGCCACCAACTTCGTGCTCTTCAACCTGCTGGTGTTCCGCCGGCGGGGGGAATGACCACGGGCGGAGGGGTCTGGAGCGGGGCCCGCGTGCGGCTGCTGCTCTGCTTTCTGGCCTTCGCGAACATCGTGATGACGGGCGTGATCCTCTGGGCGCTGCATGGGCCCGGCGGCAGCGGGACGATGATGGATTTCGGCGCCCTCTGGGCCGCGGGCCGGATGGCGGCGATGGGGGATGCCGCGTCGGCCTACGATATCGCAACCATCGCCGCCGTGCAGAGCGAGGGGCTGGGCAGACCCTATGAGCGGGAGATGGCCTGGCTCTACCCGCCGATCCTCCAGCTTGGGCTCACCCCCTTCGGTTTGCTGCCGATGCTGGCAGCGCAGGCGCTCTGGACCGGGCTCACGCTTGCCGCATACCTCACCATCTGCTGGCGGATTTTGCCTGACCGGGGCGCGATCCTGGCGGCCCTGGCGCCGACGACGGCTGTGCTGCTGGCGGTGAACGGGCAGACCGGGTTCATCGTCGCGGCCTTTGCGGGCATGGCGATGCTGGGTTTCGTGCGGGCGATGCCCGGGCAGGGGGGCCTCGGCCTCGGTCTCCTAGCCATCAAGCCGCAGGTGGTCCTGCTCCTGCCGCTGCCCTTTCTGCTGGTCGGGCCGCGCCTCGCCCTTGCCGCGGCGGCGGCGACGGTTGGGGTGCTGGCGGCGCTCGCGACCGTGGCGTTCGGCGCAGGGGTCTGGCCGGCCTTTCTGGACGGCATCGGCATCGGCGGCCGGGACCTTGGGCGGAGCGATATCCTCACCAACCAGGCGACGCTGCGGGCGGCGCTTGCGGGCATGGGCGCCAGCCCCGCTATCGCCTGGCTGGGGCAAGGCGCCCTCGCGCTGGTGGCGCTGGGGGTCTGTGTTGCCCATCGCGGTCTGCCGCGCGAGGCGCTCGCGGCCTTGGCGCTCTATGCCGGCACGGCGGCAACGCCGCGGGTGATGGATTACGACCTGACGATCCTGGTTATCGGCGGTCTCTTCCATGCCCGCCGGATCATCACGCAGGGCAGCCCCGCTGGTGAGCAGCCGGTGATGGCCCTCGTCCTGCTGCTGCCGATGGCGGATCTGTTGACCGGCCTGCCGCTCAACTGGCTTGCAGCGCCGCTTCTGATGGTGGCTCTGATCGCGGGGGAGCGGTGGCGCGCCGATCAGTCCGCCAGCGCCACGGGGCCGAGTTCGGCGTAGCGGTCCCCGGGCCCCAGATTGCCTGCTGCACTTCCGCCGCCGAGCTGGCGCAGGACGCCCCACATGGCGTTGAGACCGGTGTGGACGGCGCCCTCGACCCAGCCGGGCATGAAGCTCACATCGTCCCCCGCGATGAAGAACCCGCGATGCTCTGGCGGCAGGGCCTCCTGCATGAAGTGGCCGAACATGCGGTGGTTGTAGCGGTAGTGCCCGGGCAGGGCGCCCTTGAAGGCGCCGAGGAAGTTGGGGTCCGCCTCCCAGCTCACCGTGATCGGGTCGCCGACGATGTGGCCGGCAATGTCGACGCCCGGATAGACCTTGCCGAGTGCGTCGAGCGCGAGGACGGCGCGCTTCTCCACCGGGAGCGGCAGCATCTTCAGCGCATCGGTCATCCAGCTGTAGCTGAGGCAGATGACGCCGGGCGCCTCCGTGCCGAACTCGAAGAGGTAGGTGCCGCGGGTGAGCCGGTCGGTGAGCGTCATCGACATGACGTCCCGCCCCTCCGCGTCCTGGTCCCGCCAGAAGGGGCGGTCGACCATCACGAAGGTCTTGGCGCTCTGCATGTAGCGCGTGCGGTCGAGCGCCATCCAGAGCTTGTTGGGGATCAGGCTCTCCTCGGTATCGATGGAGGTGGTGAGGAGCCATGACTGGCAGGTGGCGATCACGGCCTCGAAGGTTTCGGTGCGGCCCCACTGGTCGGTGACCGCGATGCCGGCGCCGTTGCGGCGGAGCGCGGTGCAGCCCGCGCGGGGCGCGCCGCCGTTCAGGCTCTGGAGCGTGGTGCCGGCGGGCCAGTGGACCATGGTGGCGGGTGCATGCGCCCATAGGCGCTTCGGCACCTGATCGGCCCCGCCGAGGATCATCCGCTGGTCGGTGTCCTGCTCGGTCACGGCGACGCGCAGGATCTCGAGCATCGAGTTCGGGAAGTCGCTGTCCCACCCGCCCGTGCCGAAGCCCACCTGGCCGAAGACCTCGCGATGGCGGAAGGAGAGGCTGCGGAAGGCCTGCGAGGTGGTAACGAAGTCGTAGAATGTCCGCTCGTCCCAGGCCTCGACGATGGGGTTCCAGAGCGCCTTCACGCGCCCCGCGTCGCGGGCGGCGATGGCGGTGCGGAGGGCTTCGAAGCCGGCCTCTTCCTCCAGCGCGCGGTTGTAGGCGGCCTCCACCTCCCGGTAGAGGGGCGGCAGGTCGGCCGAGGTGCGGGCGTAGTGCTTCTCGCCCTCGAGCTCGATCACCGTGCTGCCGGCGGCGGGGGTGAGGGGGTTGGGGAAGGGCGCGGTCTCGAGCCCCAGCATCTCCGCGTAATGCCAGAAGGCGGTGGAGGAGGGCGGGAAGCGCATGGCGCCAAGCTCGGCCACCACGTTGTCCGAGCCCGTGAAACGGCGGGTGCGGAGGCGGCCGCCAAGCTCGCCGGCCTCGTAGAAGACGGGGCGGAGACCGAGGCGCATCAGCTCATAGCCCGCCACGAGCCCGGCCATGCCAGAGCCGATGATGGCGACGGGCGTTCCGTGGCGCGCGGCCGGCAGGCTGCCGAGGCCCGCGTCATGCGCGAGCCAGCGGTCGTACTCGAACGGAAAATCCGGCCCGAAGACGGATATCCCGGCGGTGCCATCGTCGGGGCGTGGCGGTGCGATGTGCTGGCTCATGAGGGTCCGAAAAGGTCGCGGCGGAGATCGGCGAGATAGGGCGTGCGCCTGCGTATCTCGGCCAGATGCGCCCGGTCCAGCACGGCATGCAGAAGGGTTGCATCTTCCCCGGCGCGGGCGAGGTCTTCGCCATCAGGGCCGGCGACGCAGGAGAGGCCGCAATAGTCGAAGGGCCCCTCCGGCCCGATGTAGTTGGCGTAGGCGATGGCGAGGCCGTTCTCTTCCGCCCGCGCCGGCACGAGGCGGGTGCAGACGCTGGTGAAGGGCTTCATGTTGGCGGTGGGGATGGCCAGTAGCTCCGCGCCGGCGAGGGCGAGGCGGCGGGGGATTTCCGGAAACTCCACATCGTAGCAGATGGCGAGGGCGACCTTCCAACCGGCCACCTCGAAGACGGGAGAGAGCGCGCTGCCGGCCGCGAACTGCTGGCGGTCGACATCCCCGAAGAGCTGGAGCTTGGCGTAGGTGGCGAGAAGGCCCGCCGGCCCGAAGGCGAGGGCTGCGTTGTAGACGGCGCCTTCACGCAGCAGTGGCCCGCCGGCGACGATGGTGAGCCCGTGGCGCGCGGCGATCTCGGCCACGCTCTGCCAGGGTTCGGCGCTCTCCGGCGCGGCGGCGGCGCGCGCCGCCTCGGCGCCGATGGCATAGCCCGAGAGGAACATCTCGGGGGTGATCAGGAGCGCGCTGCCTCCGGCCGCGGCTTCCGCGGCTGCGGCGTCGATGGCGCCGAGCGCTTCATCGGCACCGTGGGCGACGGGGCTGCGCTGCATGAGGGTGATGCGCAAGAGCCTACTCCGCAGCCGGGGCGGCGGGTTTCTGCTGCAGCAGATCGTCGGGCAGGCCGACGGGGCCATCGCCATCGCCGGTCTGCACCACCTCCACCTTGCGGCGGGAGAGGTTGAGGTCGTTCTCGGCGAAGACCTCGCGCAGGCGGTGATAGATCTCCCGTCGGAGCACGAACTGCTGGCGCGGCTTGCACTTGAACTTCACACGGAAGACGAGCGCGCTGTCGTCGTCCACCATGTAGACGCCCTGGCTCTTGAGCGGCTCGAGGAACTTGTGGCCGTGCTCGGGGCTCTCGAGGAACTCGAAACCGACCTGCTTCACCAGCTTCTTGAACTTCTTGGGGTCCGTGTCCGGCTCCATGCGGAAGTTCATCTTGTAGATCACCCAGTCCCGGTTGTGGTTGGTGACCGATTTGAGCTCGCCGAAGGGAATGGTGACCACGGGGCCCCGGTGGTGGCGAAGCTGGAGGGAGCGGATGGAGATGTTCTCCACCTCGCCGCGCAGGTCCCCCTCGAGCTCGATGTACTCGCCGACGCGGAAGGCATCGTCGACCAGGAAGAAGATGCCGGAGAAGATGTCCCGCACCAGCGTCTGCGCGCCGAAGCCGACCGCGATGCCGACGATGCCGGCGGAGGCGAGGAGGGGGCCGATGTTGAGCCCGGCTTCCGAGAGCGCGTACATGAGCAGCGTGATGGCGACGACGATGCCGAGCGCGATGCGGAAGAGCGGGAGCAGCGTGTCGAGCCGGCTGGCGCCGCCGGGCGCCACCTGGTCGTCCTCCTCCGCGCCGCTGGAGACACGCCGCTCGTGCCAGAGCGAGGCGCGGATGAGCTGCCAGGCAGCCCAGGCGATGGCGAAGGCCCAGACGATGTTGAGGAGCGGCGCGGCCCAGACGGGTGCGCCCGGGCCATGGGCCAGGTCGAAGAAGTTGAAGCCCCAGAGCCGGGTGATCACACCGAGCGCCATGATGCCGAGGAAGAGCCGCCAGAGCCTGAAGAGCGCTGCCCGAAAACGCAGGCTGCGCGCCGTGGCGCGGGCAGTGAGCGCGCGGGCGATCTCCTCGCCCAGCCGGTCGAAGAGCGGGAGCACCAGCAGGACGAGAACCGTGCTGGACGGCCCGGTGAGGTAGAGCTGCCCGCTCTCGAGCCAGTTCAAGAGCCAGTAGGCCGAGGCGATCAGCACGTAGATCAGCCCGAAGAACGGGGCGGCCTGGGCCAGGTGGTGCTGCCAGGGCGTCGGATGGTCCGCCGATGGGTGCGGCAGGATCCGGGCGACACCGTTGCAGATGGCCTGCCGGTTCTTGAGGATCAGGACCGTGAGGATAACGGTCACGATGATGCCCGTGCTCGCGACGATCACCATCGCCGGCGGGAAGCCGAAGCCGAGCGTGGGCGAGAGCCCGGCCATCAGCCAGCCTGCGATGGCGACGGAGACGACCCGCTGGCCGATGCGGACCACGGCCTTTGCAGCATCGTCGTCCACCGAGCCGATGCGCAGATGGGGAAAGTCCGGCGCGAAGGCGCGGTTGAGGAGGACGATGAAGCCCCAGCCTTCGGAGATGCCCGCCTGCAGGATCCAGACATAGTCGGTCAGCGGGCCGAGGGGCCCCGAGAGAAGACTGCCCGCGACCGTGGTGCCGAGGCTGAAGGCGGCGACAGGCAGAAGATCGACCACCGTGAGGAGCACGGTGCGCAGGAGCCCCTCCCAATAGCCGAGCTGGCCGCTCGGCGGCGGCTGCCCGGCCACGAGTTGGCGCAGCGTGCCGAGCACCCGTCGCGCGAGAAAGGCCGGGCCGAGCCCTGCGAGGACGAGCGCCACGAGCGACCCGAAAATCCCCCAAGGCCCAAGGCTGCCGCTTGCGAGCCGTTCCTCCACCGTCGCCTGGCGTTCCGCGAGATTGCCGAGGGCGACCCACCAGCGCGAAGCGCGTTCGCCGATGGTGAGGAACATGCCATCGAGCCGGGCGACGACCTCGGCATAGCTGTCCATCTTCTGCTCTTCGGCCGCGGCCTGCGCCGCCGCCTGGCGCTGCAGCTCTTCGCGGAGCAGCCGGCGGGCCTGTTCGTCGCTAAGCTCCGACATCAGGGCATCGACCAGCGCCGGCGTAAGCGTGGTGGGCAGGGTCGGCGCCGCGTCCCCGTCCCCGCCCGAGACGCCAGCGCCCGCGATCAGGGCCGGAGACTGGGCATGCGCCAGCCCAGAAGGCAGCACCCCGAGCGCGAGCACGAGGAGAGCGAGGCTGATGAGGGCGGACACGCGCATGGTCAAAGGCTTAGAGGCTGCGACAATCTTTGCAACCGCGGGGGATGGCGCGGTCTCAGTTCGATGTCACGACCGCCTCACCCTCCTCGATTGCTTCTTCGAGGGTGATGAAGTCGAGCGGATGAGGCGACCAGCGGTCCCCTGCCTCGCCGTACTCGAAGCCGAGATCGTAGAGCGACTGCATGTAGACCGGATCGAACAGGCTCTCGGCCTCCGCATCGAACTCGGTGGGGATGGCGATCACGTTGAAATCGATCCCGTCGCGCTGGGCCACGGTGAAGATGCGGTAGATGTCGCCTGTGCCCGAGCCGCCGATGAGGGAGGACGCCGCCCGCCCGGCGATGGAGAAGATGCGCGGGCGCACGGGATCGTAGGCCTTGCGCAGCTTGTTGTTCACGACGACGAAGACCTCACGGTCCACTTCGACGCCTGTGGCCTTGTCAAGCGCGCGGGTGCTGAACTCCGGGCTGTAGAGGATGACCTGCTGGGTCGCCCCGCCATCCACATGCATTTCGTCGAAGCGCCTGCCATTCTCGTCGATGACCGGGATGAGCACGGGCGGGAAGGCCGCGGGGATGGCGGAGGAGGCTTGCACGATGTCGTGGATCAGCCGTCGCGCATCGGGGTGCCCGCTGGCGGCGATCTGGCCCACGTTCCAGACGACCGGGCGCGAGGCGTCGATATTCGTGGTGCCGATGAGGAGGATCCGGCCATCGTTATGCGCGGCGGCGAGTTCGGCGACGACGGCGGGGGTGATATAGTCTTCGATGAGCTGGCGGTAGCCGGCCGTGCTGAGGAGCGCGGTGCCACCGGTGAGGCCCGCGAAGATCGTCGGCGTGACGAGATCGTCGGTCTCGTAGGAGGTGTAGATTTCTTTCAGGGCCTCGTCGTATTGCGGGCCGAGATAGGCGTAGAGCGCGAGGATCGCACCCGTGCTGACGCCGCTGACGAAGCCGAAGGTCGGCCGGTCGCCCCGCGCGGTCCAACCGGCGAGGAGGCCTGCGCCAAACGCCCCGTCGGGCCCGCCGCCCGAGAAGGCGATGCTGGTGAGCTTGACCGGGCCTTGGCCGCCGGCCTGCCGGAACGCCTTCGCGCGGTTGACCCTGTCGCGCAGGATCTGCGAGCGCAACTCGTCCCCGATATTGTCGCCATAGGCGCGGATGAACCCGCCATCGATGCCGTAGGGCCTGGCGCTGACGGTCTGCTCCTCCGATGCAGGGAAGCGGGCGATTACAGTGGTACAGCCAGCCGCGAGCCCGAGCATCAGGCCAGTCACGGTGAGACGGAGGAGCCGGCGCATCACGGGCGCACCTTCGGACGGCGTGGTGATCTTGCGCATGACTGCATCCTCCCTGCTATGCCCTCGAACTACGCCACGCTGGATGCCTGGGCAATGAAATCGAAGCGTCTTGTGGTAACATAAGCGCGCCGCTAACACCGCAGGGCAGGGCGACCGAGGGGCACGGATCGTTTGACCGAAATCGCTTACATCGCAATGGTCGCGTTCCCGTTTATGTCGATGCTCGTGTTCCTGCGTTTCGGCGTTCAGCACGGCATCGCCTGGACAGTGATCATCGGGTTCTTGTTCTTGCCGCTGAGCCCAACGCTGAACCTTCCGCTTCTGCCGACTGTCAATCGGACGAGCGTGCCGGTTGTATGCGCCCTTCTCTTTGCGACGCTGATGATGCGCGGCCGCGCATGGAAGGCTTCCACAAGCGAGCAGTTTCTACCGGGATGGTTGCCGACGAATAAGATCCTGTCCGTTTTCGCAGTCGTAGCGGTGACATCTTCGACCCTCACGATTCTCACGAACCGAGATTCAGGTTCGACGCCCTTTGGATTTCTGCAGGCAACGGAGCTTACCGATATCGGCGCCATGACCTACGAGCTGCTGTTCCCCGTGTTGCTGTTGCTTCTCGGGCGGCGCTTCCTGTCGGATGAGAACGGTGCCCTCATCTTCCTAAAGGTCGTCGGACTCATGGGCGTCGCTTACGGGGCTCTGATCGTCCTTGAATGGCGTCTTAGCCCAATGCTGAAGTTCTGGGTCTACGGAATCTGGGATATCAATTGGGTGCTCGCGACCAGGTCGAGCGGCTTCCGCCCGGTCGTGTTCATGCAGAGCGGGCTTCAGGCATCCATCTTCCAAGCAATGGCATCAATCGCAGCAATTGCTGTGTTTCGCGCCTCCAATGGCGGAGACCGAACGCTCTGGCGCTTCATTGCGCTTTTTTGCCTCGCTTGTCTGCCCTTCACCCAGAGTATGGCGGCGATTATTTTGGGCTTTGGGTTTTCCCTGGTCGCATTCTTTGGTTCGAAACGGCAGATTCTGATCATCGTGGCGCTGATCGCGGGCTTTGTGTTCACCTACCCCGTTCTGCGGATGGCAGAGGTGGTGCCGACCACGCAAATGGTCTCCGCCGCCCGCGTTGTTTCGGATACGCGCGCCGGATCTCTCGCGTTCCGTTTCCAATCTGAAGATCGTTACATTGACCGGGCTCTCATTCGCCCGTTTTTTGGCTGGGGCCAGCGCGAACGCGACATGCCGAGGACAGCGGACGGCGAGCGCGCCGCGATCCCCGACAGTAACTGGTCGATCATCACGACACAACGTGGATTTGTCGCCTTTGTTGCAATCTATGGTCTCTTCACGCTCCCAACGATTGTACTTTGGAGGAAGCGTCGCGTTGCGCCGATCAATCACGTCGTTCTTGGACTTTCGCTGATTGTCTGCGTGGCCCTTCTCGACAAGTTGTTGAATTCCTTCTTCACGCCGATCCTCTGGATCGGGAGCGGTGCCCTGATCGGTGTTGCGGAGCGGGTCGTGCTGAAGGAATCGACCGAGGCCGCTGCCGAGCGCCGGGCCGCGCTGGAAATCGAGCGGAGCAGGCGACGGGGCAAGGTCGTGATCGGGCCTTCAGCACCGAAGCTGCAAGGCGATGTGCGGGTGAAGCACAGCCTAGCCCACAAGCGACGCTAGGCAGGCGGAGCGTAGATCTCCGAACCGGCGAATGCTTTGCGAAGGCACCGTTGCTTTTTGAGCGTGCTGGCCGCGTCAAAGGTGAACGGGCAGCGACCCATATGCTCCTTCGCCGCAGTAGCATGTTGTCAGCCGAAGGAGCGCACGCCCCAGCCGAAAGGCAATCGGGCCCGGCCGGGGCGGCGCGAAGCGAAGCTTTCGCTCGTCCGTTCAGTCTCGTGTCGGCGCCGGCAGCTTTGGTACGAAGCGATCGAGACGGTCCATGACGCCTGTGAGCATGTCCTGCAGACGTGCTTCGGCCGGGCCCACGCCCTCCGTCTTGATGATCGGCGTGGTCAGCCGGACAAGGGCGCCGTCGGATCGACCGAGCAGGATCGCGTCGCGAAGGAGCGAGATCTTCGCGTAGTAGTCGAGCGCGGTGCGGCTGCCATACTGCTCGAACCAGTAATAGACGAGCAGCTGCTGACCGTCCTTCTCGATAATCGCGCGATTCACCGGCAGCGGCTCGTGATACCCGATGGCCGGACCGACATCAGGCCGGTTGAGCTCGGCGATCTCCCAGCCGCCCGCCGGGAGGCAAACCTCGGGCGAGTGGATGCCGCCGCGTGTCTGGTCCTCATACCACGCGATGAAGAGATCGACGGCGCCGGACTGGCCAGGCGCGGCATAGCTTGCAGCGATGTAGTCGGTGGCCTGGAGAACCTCGGCCACGCCCGGGTCGAGGAAGCGCTGGGAGACCTGCTCCCACTCGTCGATGGCGAGCGGGAAGGTGCCGAGCGGCTCACGGTTCACATCCGGCGCGGCGCGCGACGGGGCGAAGCTCCAAGCCATCGCGGTCACTAGCATGATCCCCGTCACGGTCACGAAAGCCGGCGACACGCGCATCAGGCGTAGTCGCGCAAACTGCGGCGCCACGCCTTCGGTCTCGAGATCCAGCGCCTCCGAGAGCGTCATGTTCGTGTCCCGCTGCATCATCAGCATGAGCTTGGCCAGGCCGAAGAGCATGATCACGCAGGTCACGAAGATCACCCAGCCCTCGAGGAAATGGCTGAAGCCCATCGCGTGTTCGATGCCGAAATTGTCGACCAGCACGCCGACCATGCCGATGCGCACCGAGTTCATGAGCACGGTGATGGGTGCTGCGGAGAGCAGGAGGACCGCCTTGTGCCAGGTCGGCCCCTTGTAGAGCGTCGCAAAGATGTAGCTGAAGCTCATGATCGGGAAGAGATAACGCAGGCCCGAGCACGCATCCGCCACATGCAGCTTGTAGACGCCGAGATCGATGATGTTCCCGTCGAGAAACACCGGCACGCCAGCCATCATCACGAACTGCACGCCCAGTTCGGACGAGATCTCGCGGAGGAAGATCGAGACCTTCCAGTAAAGTGTGCCAGGCAGGGGCAGCATGAAGACGAGGTGCAGCACGCCCGGCCAGAAGAGGCGGCCGACACGCCAGCCGAAGCTCGTTACCAAGATGCCGGCAACCCAGACGATGATGGCATAGGCCACGATGTCCGGTATCCGGCTGAACTTGCCGAGCAGCGCGAGAGCCACAGCGCCCGTGATGATCAGGATGCCCGGCCACCGGTCCGCCACCGGCCCGTCATTCTCGGGGATCGTCCGCAGCTGGCGCAGGAAGAGCAGGCCCGAAAGGAGCGGGATCAGCGGCCCATGGCTGTACTCCGCCAGCTGCCAGCCATCGAGCAGCGCGAGAAAGCCTTCATAGAAGACCACGCACGCCAGCGCGACGTTGAGCATAAACAGGATGAAGCCGTGGCTCCGGAGCACCGGCGCAACGCCGGCGAAACGCATCGCTGGGAGACTGAGGACGGACATGCATGATCTCGCTTTAACCCACAAGTTTCCCTTAGCAGAGAAAAGGGGGACGGAAAAAGGCAACTTCGCGCTTTCTCATGCGCTGACAGGGTTGTGATCGGCGCGTGATCTGGGCGCCATGACGGCAGTGCACCATGGCACGCCGAGCGAGCAAGCTCGTGGCAGAAGACGCGGAAGGAGCGGTGAATGCGCATTCTTTGCACCGGTGGGGCGGGTTACGTGGGCAGTTTCTGCCTCCGGCATTTCGCAGCTGCGGGACATGAGGTGGTGGCCTTCGACAATCTCTCGGAGGGCAATGCGGATGCCGTGGCGGGCGTCGGCCCGCTGGTCGAGGGGGATGTGCGGGACCGGGCGGCGCTGGTGGCCGCGATGCGAGCGCACCGGATCGACGCGGTCGCGCATTTCGCAGCGCTCATCTCCGTGCCGGCTTCCCTGTCGGACCCCGCGTCCTACTGGTCGGTGAACGCGCATGGCAGCCAGGTGCTGCTGGATGCGATGGTGGAGGCGGGGGTCGGCCGGCTCGTCGTCTCGAGCACGGCGGCGGTTTACGACCATGGGGCCGCCATGCCGTTGTCGGAAACTTCGGCCCTCGCGCCGGCCACGCCCTACGGCACCTCCAAGCTCGCCATGGAGCACATGGTGCGGGACTATGCGCGGGCGCACGGGCTCGCGGCGACGGCGCTTCGGTACTTCAACGCTGCCGGGGCGGAGCCGGATGGCAGCCATGGGGAGTGGCGGCGGGTCGAGAGCCATGTGGTGCCGCTCCTGATGCTCTTCGCCCTCGGCAAGCGCCCGGCTTTCAAGGTGTTCGGCACGGATTGGGACACGCGGGACGGTGCTTGCTTGCGGGATTTCGTGTCGCTGCAGGACCTCGCGGCCGCGCATCTCCTGGCGCTCGAGAAGGCGGTGCCGGGGGAGATGGGCGTCTTCAACCTGGGCACGGGGCGCGGGACCAGCGTGCTGGAACTGATCACGGCTGCAGAGAAGGTGATCGGCCGCCCGCTCGGCTGGGAGGCGGCGGAGCGGCGGGCGGGCGATCCGCCGGTGCTGGTCGCCGATGCGGCGCGGGCGGATGAGGTGCTGGGCTGGCACGCCCAGTCCTCCTCCATCGAAGCGATCCTCGCCGCCGCCTGGGCCTGGCACTCGAACCACCCGGATGGGTATGGCCCGCATCCCTGAGACGACGGCGTGGCAGCCGCCCTCATGCGACGTGTCCCGAGCCATGGTCGGGCGGCGGCGCTAGGACGGCCCCTTGTATTCGATGATTGCGCCCTTGCGCCCCCGAAGGCGGGCGAGGAGGTAGGAGAGCGCGCCGGTCAGTTCCTCGCCCTTGCCCAGTAGCGTGAACCCGCCGTAGGCGATGGCGTCCGGCCAGCGGTCCCCCCGCGAGCGTCTCCGCCCCTGCGCGATGCGGAAGGCCTGGAGGCCGAAGATCGCGAGGCCCAGCAGGATCGCGGCGTTCGCGAAGGCGGGTGTGGCCGTGACCAGCGCGGCCACGATGCCGGCGAAGACAAGGCCGGGCAGGCCGGCGCCCCAGATCGCGATGCTGATGAGGGTGCGGCAATGGTACCGCTCCGGCCCCGCGCCATGGAGGGCGAACCCCTCCGCCGCCGCCCAGCCCGCGCGGCGTGTCCGCCGCCGCCACTGGCTGAAGCGCGTCATGGCCGCGTCGTGAAGCGTCATGGGCGCGTCGAGGCGGTGGATGCGCCAGCCGGCCCGGGCGAGGCGGAGGCAGAGCTCGGGCTCCTCCCCGGCGATCAGGCTCTCGCGGTAGCCGCCCACGGCGCTGAGCGCCGCCCGCCGCATCAGCGCGTCGCCCCCGCAGGCCGCAGTGTCACCGGGCGGGGTGTTCCACTCCATGTCCGCGAGGCGGTTCCAGAGGGAGGCTTCCGGGAAGCGCTCCTTCCGCCGGCCGCAAACCACCGCATGCTGCGGATGGGCATCGAGGAAGGCGGCGGCAGTATCGATCCAGCCGGGCTCGAGCACGCAATCGCCATCGATGAACTGGACATAGGGCGCCGCGTCTCCTGCCCCAGCGAGGGCGGCAAGCCCCGCATTCCGGCCGCGGGCCGCGGTGAAGGGCTGGGCCGGGTCGAGTTCGACGACCATTGCGCCGAGCGCCCGGGCGGCGCTCACGCTGCCGTCGGTCGAGCCGCTGTCGACATAGACAACCGGGGCCGCGCGGCCGGAGAGGCTTTCGAGGCACCCCACGAGCCGCGCGCCTTCGTTCCGCCCGATCACCACCGCGGCGATGCGGCCATCGCCCGGCATGTCGGCGCCCCGCGCGGCCGCGGGCGATCCCGTGCTCCCGCTCACAGGATCTCGATCAGCAGCGGCACAGGGTCCGCCAGCGCGGGGCCGACGATGGCGGCGTTCTGGTCCGTCGCCAGCCGCGGCAGGCGCGGCGCGGAGATGCGGCGGGCGGGATCGGCCGCTTGAAGATAGGCGCACAGGGTCTCACCGGCGGCCTTGGCGGCGGCATACTCCGCAAACCGCGGCTCAGGCGTCTCGACGAAGGTGGTGGAGGGGTAGAGGAGGGCTGCCTCCGGCAGCGCGGTGGCGAGCCGAGCAAATCCATCGACGAAGAAGGCCGCATAGGCCGTGAACAGCGCTGCGTCGAACCCGCCCCCAGCCGCGCCCTGTCGTATCTTCGGCGCGGCGAAGTAGGCGGCATGCGTGATACCGGCGGGCAGCGGTGGCGGTGGCGCCGTCGCGTCGAGCGCGAGGATCTCCGCGCATCCCCCAGCCTCGGCGATCTCCGCCGCCACCCGCTCGGCGTCCGCCACGCCGCTCGCATAGGTGAGGGTCACGCGGGCGCCGCCGGCCGCGAGGAGCTTGGCGGCCGCCTCACCGAGCCCGCGGGAGCCGCCGACGACGAGGGCATGCCTTCCCGCATAGGAGCCAGTCGCGAGGCCCGCGCGTTGCAGGCGGTCCGCCGCGTCGGCTGCCGCCAGTTGCGAAACCGCATCGGGGCGCAGGAAGGCGGTCAGCGTGCCGGAGACCCCGGCGCCCTCGAGCTCGATCTCCGTCAGCCGAAGTTCCGGGTGGAAGAGGCTGCATCGCCAGTCGATCCCGCCGGGTGTCGCGCCAGCACCCGCAATGTCGAGATCGAGCTCCGAGAAGAGCGAGTGAAGCCCCGGGCACTCCATGCCCACGATGCGCGTGGTGGCGAGGAGGGCGGCGACGAGCCCCGGATCAGCCCGGTCGGCGAGCGCCGGGAAGAGGCGGGCCAGCCGGTCGGGCGCCAGGGCCGGCGCCAGGTGTCCGCCGCTCGCGCCGATGGTGTCCTGCGTCAGCGGGACGGGCGGGGGTGCAGGCAGCGCCGGCCCCTCCGCCGGGGCGGGCAGGGCCGCGCCAGCGCCCCCCGGCGTCAGCATGATCTCGGCGGCGAGGGTTCCGTCGCACAGGATCTCCGCGGTCTCCCCCACCCACCGCAGCGTCGCGGTGCGCCCGAGGAGAACCGGGCTCTTGAAGCCGGCCCGGATGTTCTGGAGGGGCGGCAGCGGCCCGGCGGCCAGGCGCGCATCGAGCGCCCAGAGCACGAGGTGGAGACCATGGACCACCGGCTCGCCGAAGAGTGTGCGCCGCGCGACCACGGGGTCGACATGGATGGGATTGAAGTCCCCGCTCAGCGCGGCGAAGGCTTCCTGACCGGCGAGGTCGAAGCGGCGCGTAGCGCTGATCGGGTTGGTGGTCATCTTGGCCGTCACGCGACCTTAGCGCGCTCGGCCTGAACGGCGGCGGCGAGTTCGGGAAAGGTCCGGATGCGGCCCACCACATCCCCGGGCAGGCGCACGCCGAGGCGGCGCTCGATCTCCATGGCGAGCTTGAGATGGCCGAGACTGTCCCACCTCGCGATGCTGTCCATCGAGGCGGCCTCGAGGGCGGTGTCGCCGCTCACGCGGAAGAGCTTGCGGAAGAGGGCGTCAAGCTCGGGGTCCGCCGACGGCATCTCGATGGCGCCGTTCGGGGGGCTTGCGGCCGGGATGGCTTCCGCCGGTGCCGCTGCGGCGATCGAGGCAGGTGCCACGCCATTGGTGGCGATGGGGGCGGTAGCGGCACGCTGCAGCTCCGCGTCGAAGGCAATGGCGGCGGGTGCCGTCTCAGGGCCCTCCACCGCGACATAGTCCGGCAGCGGAGCCGGTCCGTCCTCGGCCAGGGCGCGCTGGAAGAGCCCGCCGGCACCGGCTTCGGGCGCGCCGTCGACAGCGGCAAAGCCGCTGGCGGCGAACACACGGCGGCAGGGCGTGTTGCGGGGCGTCTCGATCACCGGCGCGACGAGCAGGGGCGCCCCCAGCGCCGCGGCCCTTCCGGAGGCCCAGGCGGCGATCGCATGCTCCACCGTACGGCCCAGCACGCGGCAGGAGAGCACGAAGCTGTCGACCCAGAGGGCGCCGTCGCGCCGCCGCCACTGCACCAGCGCATCATCCGGATAGGCCGCTGCCATCGCCGCATCCGGGCGCAGGACGACCACGCCCATCAGCTCATAGGCCGAGTGGCGGTCCTGATAGCCGACGGCGTAGACCTCGCCGCCCTCCGCGAGGATGCGCTCAACCGCCGCCGCATCGTGCCGCCGGGTGGTGGTGTTGAACTGGTTGGTCTTGGCCAGGAGCTGCAGCGCCCGCTGGCGGTTCATCTCGCCGAAGGGCTCGAAGGTGAGCTTCATGCCGAGGTCGCGGTAGAAGTCCTCGACATTCTCGAAGTTTCGGCGCTCCGCGTTCACCCGGCCGCGCACGCGGTACTGTGCCGTGCGCTTGAGGTCGGAAGCGGTGAGCGAGAGCGTCTCGAGGAACGGGTTGTCGAGAAGCCACCGTGCCAGCGCCTCGGGTGCGGCCGGAAACTCGGGTACGATGGCGTCCGGCAGGTTCTTGCGGACCTTGGCGCGCTCCACCGGGTTGTCGTCGATGAACAGGGTGCTCGCCTCGCCGAGGCCGATCTCGTCGAGCATCGCGCCGATGTTCTGCGCCTTCTCGTTCCAGTTGATGGCGTGGGCGACGAAATCGTCGGGCTTGAGCACCATCTCGGGGTGATCGGCGATCATGCGCAGCGCCACGTCCTCGTCGTTCTTCGAGGCGATGGCGAGGGCGACGCCGCGGGCGGCGAGCGCCCGGATGGCGGCCTGAAACTCCTGGTAGGCGGTGCCCGGGTAGCTGCCGCCGAGGGCGACGCCCTCGATCCCGTCCTCCCCGATCACCCCGCCCCAAAGCGTGTTGTCGAGGTCCAGCACCAGCAGGCGAGCGGACTGGCCACGCAGCGCTAGGAGCGCGCCGAGGCTGCGGCGGGCAAGGCGCGTGGCGAAGGCCTCGCCGAAGGGCACACGACCCATATGCCAGAAGCCGCCGGGCGCTGCGTTGTCGAGCCCTACTTCCGCAATGAGGGCGCCCGTGTCGAGGAGATGCACATCGGCCATGCCCGCGGTGGCCGCCTCCAGCATGGCGTTGGCGCGGGCGATGAGGTCGGCGGCGCCGAGCGGCGCGCCATCGGGTCCCGGGGCCGTATCGGCCAGGCCGAGGGGGGAGCGCGAGAAGGCTGCGAGGCGCAGTACGAGGACCGGACCCGCGAGGGCCGTGCGGGCGCTTTCCACCAGCCCCAGCAGCGGCTCGAGCGCTGCTTCCACCGCACCGTCCCGGTCCCCGGCCGGCAGGCCGAGGGGGTTCGCCAGCAGGTCGCCCAGCACCTCCTCCGCCCGCTCGGCGATGAGTGTCGCAACCGGGCCGTCGCCCGCCATACGCGCGCGCAACTCCGAATCCGCGTCGAGCAACGCCATGCGCGCGGTGCCGAAGGGGGGAACCACCGGCTCCACCTCGAGGCCGGTGCGGCGCGCCTCTTCCTCGAAGGCCATGGCCAGATAGTCGAGATTGGCGGAGCCGAGGAGGGCCAGCCGACCCATCGCACGGGGGCGCGCGAGCATCGGCACGGTCTCTTCCTCGGCGGGCTTCGCCGCGATCGCGGGCGCCGGGGCCTCTGCCGCCGCCACCTCGGCCGGCGCGTCATCCGCGGCGGGGCGGGCCATCGAGACGATCTGCGCGGGGTTGCCCATCACGGTCGCTCCCTCGGGGATATCGGTGATCACCAGTGCGTTGGCGCCGATCTTCGCATCGTCCTCCACCAGCACCGCGCCGGCGATCACGGCGCCTGCGCCAACGTCCACCCGGTCCCCGATGATCGGCAGGGCGGCGTTCCGCCCGGTCTGGCCCACGCCGATGGTGGTGTTCTGGCGGATCTGCACATCGCTTCCGATGGCGCGGCAGCCAAGCACGATGCCGCCATGGTGCCAGATGCGCACGCGCCGGCCGAGCTTGACCGTGTACCAGAGGGAGATGCCGCCGAAGATCTCCACCAGCTTGAACATGAGCAGGTAGAGCAGCGTGGCAGGGGCGCGGATGAGCTTGGGCTGGTCCATGCGCCAATTGCCGAAGCGGTTGGTGAAGACCGCCCAGAAGCCCTGCTCGAAGAGCTTGCGCTCATGCGTCCGGAAATCCTCCGCCACGAGCGACCAGAAGGAGAGGCCGGGCGGGTTCTCGTTGCGCTGGCCGCGCGTGGCCACGGGCGGGATGGCGAAGCGCGCCTCGGCGGCGCGGAAGGCGTCGGACGCGCCGTCATCCGGCGCGGGCAGCGGCGCGCGGGCGCCGGTGCCGGCGACGCCCGGAGATTGCGCCCAGGCGACGGGCGAGGAAGGCGGCGGGATGAGGCGGGTAAGCAGCACGCGGCGCGTGAAGTCCGCGATGAAGCGGGCATCGAATGCTGGGCGCTGGCCGCGGAGGCGGCGCTGGAGGGCGCCGAGGCTCATGGCAGAGATCCGCGCCGCGGCAATCGCGCGGGCCCCGAGGGCGCCGTGGTTGCGCGCGAAGTACCGCGCCCAGGCATCGAACCTGTAGGCTGGCGTGCGCCCCTCGCGCGCCTGACCGTCGGTGATGCCCGTCGCGCTCCCGGCCACATGGCGGAAGAGCGCGGCGGGGACATGCCACGCCTGCCAGCCGAGATCCGCCCCCCGGCGCTGGTAGTCCACTTCCTCGTAGTAGAGGAAGTAGCCCTCATCCATGTCCCCCAGCGCCTCCCAGGCCTCGCCGCGGATAAGTGTGGCGGTGCCGGTAACCCAGTCGACCTGCGCCGGCTCCTCGAGGCCCTCGAGCACCGTGGGAAACCGGCGCACAAGGGCGCCGAGCCCCAGCGAGACGGCGATCTCGCTGCCGGCGGAGGGGAAGTGGAAGGCGCCGGGCCAGCTCGTCCCGTCCGGATTGCCGAGGCGCGGGCCGACGAAGCCCGCGGCCGGTACGGCGCGAAGCAGGCGCTGCATCGCCGCGAGTGCGCCCTCGACCACCGCCGCATCGGGGTTATGCAGAAGCACCGCTTCCGGGGACGGCCGCTGCCCGGCAGCGGTGGCCGCCCGGATCGCGTTGAAGGCGAGGTTGTTGCCCGCCGCGAAGCCGCCGTTTACCGGCGAGGCGATCAGCGTCACCCGGTCCGCCCAGCCCCTCTCCGCGATCGCGGCGGCGAGGCGGGCGGCATCGGTCTCTCCGCCCGCCTCTGGGCTCGCATTGTCGACCACGTAGGCGTGGTGATGCGCGCCCTCGAGCCGCTCGAACTCCGCCAGCAGGGCAGGCAGCGCGTCGATCACCATGGCGGCCGTACGGTAGCTGACGATGGCGACGGCGATGCCCTCGCGCGCGGTTGGCCCGACAGCAGCGCTCATCCACGGTTCTCCCGGCTCCGCCGCGCCGCGAGGGCGGCGAGGGCGAGCCGCGGGAGGAGCGCGGCGCAGCCCCAGTACCGCGCGCCGAGGCGCCGGGGTTCCTGGAGGAGCCGCCACAGCCATTCCAGGGCCAGCCGCCGGACGAGGCGCGGCGCGCGGGCCCGCCTGCCGGCCGTGAAGTCGAGCCCCGCGCCGAGGCTCGCGAAACCGCAATGGGGCAGGGCGCTGCGCGCGCGCGCTGCGAAACGCTCCTGCTTCGGCGCGCCGAGCGCCAGGATGGCGAGGGCCGCCCCGCTCGCGCCGAGCTGACGGATTACGCCGGCCGCTTCCTGACCCTCCGGGTCGAAACTTGGCGACGGGGCGTGGGTGAGCACGATGCGCAGGCCCGGATGCGCCGCCTCGAGCCGGGCGGCGGCGGCGGCTAGCGTCTCCGCCGTGCTGCCGATGAGGGCGAGCGGCGCGCCCTCCGCCGCTGCGAGCCCCGCCAGCCTGTCCACGAGATCCGCGCCGGGGATGAGCTCGACCTTCTCCCCCGCAAGGCCCGCGAGCCAGACCACCGGGTTCCCGTCCGCCGTCACCAGGTCCTGCGCCGCATAGGCCTTGGCAAAGGCCGGGTCGTGCCGGAGCTTCACGAGATGGTCGAGGTTCAGGGTCGCGAGCGCAAAGCCCTGCCGCCGCGAGAGGCGCCCTGCGATCTCCTGCATCAGCGCCGCCCGCCGCCGGACGGTAAGGCGCGCCGCCGTGCCGGGCAGCGTGAAGGCCCAGGCATCCGCCGGTGCCGCCGCGGCGAGCTCGGGCAGCGGCCGGTTCACGCCGCAGCCTCCCGCCCCGCCGGCGCGGCCTTGGACTGGCCCGCCTGCCAGCGCTCGGCGCCCGCTGCGTCGATCGCGTCGATGGCGCGCCGCTTGCCGGCGATCAGCGCATGGCGCTGATAGCGCCGGATGAAGGTCCGGAGTGCCGGATCATCGTGCTGAGGCGCGCCCGCTGCCCAGGCTTCCACGAACCCGCGCGCCATGGAGAGCCCGCCGGTCACGTAAGGCGGATGGGCCATGCGGAAGGCGCAGGTGGCGAAGTAGTAGAGCGGGTCGGAGCCCATGAACCACTGGCCCGCCCCATGGCGCCGCCGGCCCACATGGATGCTCTGCTGCGAGCTGCCCATGGGGCGCAGATGTTCGAACCGGATCGCCTCCTCGTCCCAGCTCCGCGCCATCCAGCCGAGTTGCCGGGCCTTGTGGCAGTCGATCGCGTCCCACATCACGCCGCGCACGAAGCCACCGATCGCGTCGAAGCATTCGCGCCGGTAGAACTTCGTCATGCCGACCGACATCTCGTCCCCGCATTTCTCGCTGACGAGACGGCCAGAGGGCAGGCGCATGTAAGGCTTGCCCGAGCAGGTGCCGAGGCGGGGCTCCGCCTCCATCCGCTCGATCAGCGTCTCGAAGTATCGGGGCGGCAGGTCGAGATCGAGGTCGAGCTTGGCAAGGTAGGGGTAGGGGGCATCGATGGCGGCATGCCCCGCATAGAAGGCCTCCACCACGCCAGGCCCCACGGCGCGATGGCCGCGATCGGGCTTCTTCACGATGCGCAGGCAGGGGTGGCGTGCCGCATAATCCGCCAGGATCTCCGGCGTCTCATCGGTCGAGCCGTCGTCCACGATGATCCAGCGCGCAGGCGGCAGGGACTGCGCCAGCACGCTGTCGAGCGTGCGCCGCATATAGGCGGCCTCGTTCCGGCAAGGCGAGATCAGCACATAGTCCCGCGGCGACATGGTCATCCTCGCTGGCCCCTAAGCCGCCCCAAGCGCGCGGGCCCCGGGCTCCCCAGCCCAAGCCTCCCGCATCCCCGCCCCGGAAATACCGGAATTGCTGCAGAGCGACAAGAATGCGCGTGTAGCGTGCGATGATGACGGAACGATGGACAGCGCCGGAAGGCGAAAGCTCAGCCGCTCACGAGGCCGAGCTGGCGGGCGATGGAGGCGCTGTCGTAATAGTCCCGCCCCTCGACAACCTTCCCGTTCGCCACCCGCATGACGCTGCAGTAGCGCACTTCCATGAAGCGGCCGCTCGGCGGGAAGTCCCCTAGGCTGGAGCGGAGCGTACCGGTTTGGGTGCCGCGGTTGATGAACTCGACCACGGCCCAGTCCCCCTCCACGATCACGCGGGTGATCTTGACCTCACCATCGGGGAAGGCCTCGCGCCAGCGGTGGTAATCGGCCCGGTACCCATCCGGGCCGACCTGGGGTTCGCCGCGGGCGATGTCCTCGAACTGGCAGTCCTCCGCGATTACAGCGGCGCCGCGTTCTGGGTCCCGCAGGTCCCAGCTCTCGTGGAACTGGCGGACGAGGCGTTCGGTCTTGGTCATCTCACTCACTCACGCATCAGGCGCGCATGCGTTCGCCCTTGGGGTCGTACATCGGCTTGAGCGATGCGGTGGCGCGCACGCGGGAGCCGGCAACCTCGATCTCGTAGGTGGAGGCGAGGATCTCGTCCGGCTTCTGCCCCGCCGTCGGCACATAGCCGAGGCCCATTGCCGCGCCGAGATGGTGGCCGTAGGCGCCGGAGCTCAGATAGCCGATGACCGCGCCATCCCGGATGATCGGCTCGTTGTGGTAGAGCATCGGCTCCGCATCCTCGAGGCGGAACTGCAGCAGCCGCTTCGAGAGCCCCTCGTCCCGCTTTCGCAGCACCGCGTCGCGGCCGATATAGCCGGGCTTCTCCTTCTTCACCGCGAAGCCGAGGCCCGCTTCCAGCACGTGGTCCTCGCAGGTGATGTCGTGCCCGAAATGGCGGAACGCCTTCTCGATGCGGCAGCTGTCCATCACGTGGAGGCCGCAGAGGCGTGCACCGAGCGGTGCGGCAGCCTCCATCAGCGTCTCGAAGGCATGGCCCGCCATGTCGGCGGACACATAGATCTCCCAGCCGAGCTCGCCGACATAGGAGACACGGTGGGCGCGGGCGAGGCCGAGGCCGAGCTCGATCTCCCGGGCCTGGCCGAACGCGAAGCCCTCGCTCGACCAGTCCGCCGGCGAGACAGCCTCCAGCAGCCGCCGCGCCTCAGGCCCCATCACGGCGATCACCGCTTCCGAAGCGGTAACATCGCTGAGGACGACATTGTCCTCGCCCAGATGGCGGCGCATCCAGGTCTGGTCCGCAAGCCGCGTGGCGGCAGGGGTCACGACGAGATAAGCGGTCTCGGAAAGGCGCGTGACGGTCACATCCGCCTCGATCCCGCCGGTGCTGTTCAGGAACTGGGTGTAGACGATGCGGCCGGCCGCCACGTCCATCTCCGCCCCGCAGACCCGGTTCATGAAGCTGCAGGCGTCCTGCCCCTCAACGCGGATCTTGCCGAAGCTCGACATGTCGTAGAGCCCCGCCGTCTCGCGGATCGCCCTGTGCTCGGCCGCCGCGTTGGGGAACCAGTTCTGGCGGCCCCAGGCGTATTCGTATTCTGGCGTCTGGCCCGGCTCGGCGAACCAGTTGGCGCGCTCCCAGCCGGCCAGCTCCCCGAACACTGCGCCGCGAGCCTTCAGGTGCTCATGCAGCGGCGAGCGGCGGACACCGCGGGCCGTGGCCTTCTGCCGGTAGGGGTAGTGGTCGGCATAGAGAAGCCCCAGCGTCTCTTTCGAGCGCTCGAAGAGGTAGTGCTTGTTGCCCTGGAAGGGCTGCATCCGTGAGATGTCCACATCACCGAGATCGAAGGGCTTCTCCCCCGTATCCATCCAGGCCGCCAGCGCCATGCCCGCGCCGCCCGCGCTCTGGATGCCGATGGAGTTGAACCCGGCCGCCACCCAGTAGTTGTCGAGCTCAGGGGCGAGGCCGAGGTGATACGAATCATCCGGCGTGAAGCTCTCGGGGCCGTTGAAGAAGGTGTGGATACCCGCCTCCGCCAGCATCGGTAGGCGCTCGACCGCCTTCTCTAGGATGGGCTCGAAATGGTCCATGTCCTCGGGCAGCTGGTCGAACTCGAAGTCCTTCGGGATGCCGTCCATGCCCCAGGGCTTGGCGTTCGGCTCGAAGGCGCCGAGAAGCATCTTTCCAGCGTCCTCCTTGTAGTAGGCGCATTCGTCCGGCACGCGGAGTACCGGGAGCTGGGTCAGCCCCTCAATGGCTTCCGTGACGATGTAGAAGTGCTCGCAGGCCTGCAGCGGCACGTTCACGCCGGCCATGCGGCCGAGGCTGTGGCCCCACATGCCGCCGCAGTTGACCACGTGCTCGGCCTCGATGGTGCCGCTCTCGCCGCCTTGCGCCCAGTGCACGCCGGTGACGCGCTTGCCGTCCTTCACCACGCCGGTCACTTCCGTGCGCTCGAGAATGGTGGCGCCTTTCTGCCGGGCACCCTTGGCGAGCGCGAGGGCGATGTTCGCGGGATCGCCCTGGCCGTCCTGCGGCAGCCAGACGCCGGCAAGCACATCCTCAGTGTTGAGATGCGGGTAGCGCGCGCGGATCTCGTTCGGCCCGATCGGGTCGACCTCCACCCCGAAGGCGCGGGCCATGGAGGCCTGGCGGAAGATCTCCTCTTTGCGGGCCTCGGTCAGCGCCACGGTGATGGAGCCGCAGCGGCGGAAGCCGGTAGCGACCCCCGTCTCCTCCTCCAGCGTGCCGTAGAGCTCCTGGCTGTACTTGGCGAGCTTGGTGAGGTTCGCGGTGGCGCGGAGCTGCGCGATCAGCCCCGCGGCGTGCCAGGTGGTGCCGGAGGTGAGCTGCTTACGCTCCAGCAGCACCACATTCTGCCAGCCCTGCTTGGCGAGATGGTAGGCGACGGAGCAGCCGATCACGCCGCCGCCCATGATGACGACGCGGGCCTTCGACGGGGGGAGTGCCATGTCTCTCGCTCCTCAGGCGCGGATGCGGGCGTTTTCGGGGTCCCAGAGGGGCCCGTCAGCCTGCACGACGGCGGGGCGCCGCTCGCCATAGATTTCGACTTCGAGGGCCGTGCCCGGCGTTGCGGCCTCCGGCGTCAGCATCGCGAGGGCGATGGAGCTTTCGATCCGGTAGCCCCAGCCGGAGGACGTGACCTCGCCCACCCGATCCGTGCCTTTCCAGACATTCGACATGTAGGGCGCATCGCAGCCATTGGCCTCGACCAGCATGGTGGCGAACCGCTTCGACGGGCCCCGCTGCTTCTCGGCCAGAAGGGCGGCGCGGCCCGGGAAGTCCTGCTCCTTGTTGAAGCGGATGAACCGGTCGAGCCCGCCCTCGAGCAGCGTGTAATCGGTGCTGAGATCACCCTTCCACGCGCGGTAGCCCTTCTCCATGCGGAGCGAGTTGAGCGCGTACATACCGAAGGGCTTCGCCCCCGCCTGCGTGACCGCATCCCAGATCACGGGGATCTCGCTGAACTTCGCATGGATCTCCCAACCGAGCTCGCCCGCGAAGCTGACACGGGCGAGAACCGCCGGGCAGCCCGCAACGGTTGCCGCCTGATGGCTGAGCCAGGGCAGGGTGAGGTCGCCGTCGGTCACGCCCGCGAGGAGGTCGCGGCTCCGCGGTCCGGTCACGAGGATGGTCGACATCTCCTCGGTCCGGTCCTCAAGCGCGAGGCCGGGAGCGAGATGTCGCTCGAGAAGCTCGAAATCGTGCCATTGGGCGGCCGCGGCGGTGATCAGCGTGAAGTCATCCTCGCCATTGCGCGCCACCGACATCTCGGTGGTGATCCGCCCGCGCTCGTCCGGGAAATAGGCGAGGCTGAGACGGCCGGTCTTGGGGAGGCCCCCGGCGATGCGGCCGCGGAGCCAGTCCGCCGCCCCTTCGCCCGTGAGGTGGAAGCGGGAGAAGCCGCAGATGTCGATCACGCCCACATCGTCGCGCACCGCCTCGCATTCCTCGCGGATGCGCGGCTCCCAGGGGCCTTCGCGGTTCCAGGTCTGCGTCGCCTCCTCGGAGGTATCGTCGCCCGGCTTGGCGAACCAGTTCGCCCGCTCCCAGCCGTTATAGGCGCCGAACTGCGCGCCGGCGGCGGCGAGGCGGTCATGCACCGGCCCGTGCTTCTTGTCCCGCCCTGCCGGCCAGGCGTGGTGCGGGAAGTGCATCGCGTATTCGTGGCCGTAGATCTCCATGCCCTTGGCCACGGCATAGTCGTCATCCGCGTATTTCGTGTAGCGGCGCGGGTCGACGGCCCACATGTCCCACTCGGTCTGGCCGTGGACGATCCACTCGGCCGCCACCTTGCCCGCGCCGCCGCCCTGGGCGATGCCGAAGGTGAAGCTGTGCGCCTCGTAGGCATCGCGCACGCCCGGCATCGGGCCGATCATCGGGTTGCCGTCCGGCGCGTAAGGAATGGGGCCGTTGATGACGCGGCCGACACCCTGGGAGCCGAGCAGCGGCACCCGGGCGAGTGCATCCTCGATGTAGAACTCGAGCCGCTCCAGATCGTCCGGATAGAGCTGGAAGCTGAAGTCATCCGGCATCGGGTCCTCGGGCGTCAGCCAGTGCGCCTTGCAGTTGCGCTCGTAGGGCCCGAGGTTCAGCCCCGCCTTGTCCTGGCGGAGATAGTAGGAGATGTCGACGTCGCGGATGATCGGGAGCTTGCGGCCCTGCTCCCTGGTCCAGCCTTCGATCTCGGGGATCTCGTCCGTCAGGAAGTACTGGTGGGACATGACCACCAGCGGCACGCGGCGCCCGCCATAGGGCCGGAACCATTCGCCCACGCGCTGCGCATAGTAGCCGGCAGCATTCACAACCTTCTCGCAGCGGATCTCGCCCTTGGGTGTCTCCACCACCCATTCATGGCCCTCGCGGCGCACGCCGGTGGCGGGGCAGAAGCGGGTGATCGTGGCGCCGAGGTCGCGCGCGCCCTTGGCCATCGCCTGGGTGAGCTGCGCGGGGTCGATATCGCCGTCGAGCGGATCCCAGAGCCCGCCGGCAAGGTCGTGGCCCTCCATGAAGGGATGCTTCTCCTGCATCTCCTCCACCGTCATCATCTCCATCGGCACGCCCTGGGTGCGGCCGAGCGAGCAGACATGCTCGAACTCACGCATGCGCTCGAGCCCGTGGGCGAGTCGCAGCGAGCCGGTGACGTGGTAATTCATCGGATAGTCCACGCGCTCGGCCAGCTCGCGATACATCGCAAGGCCGTAGCGCTGCATGTTCATGACCGCCCAGGACGCGGAGAAGTTCGGGCAGTTGCCCGCGGCATGCCAGGTGGAGCCCGCCGTCAGCTCGTTCTTCTCGAGCAGCACGCAGTCGGTCCAGCCCTCGAGGGCCAGGTGGTAGAGCGTCGAGACGCCGACGGCGCCACCGCCGATGATCACGACGCGTGCAGTGCTGGGAAGCTCGGACATGGGGCTCTCCTCTGTCAGTAGACGGGTGGCGAGATCACCCAGACGACGACCGCCGGGTCCTCGTAGGGGTTGGCCCATCGGAAGGGCTCTTCTCGGATGCGGAAGCTGTCGCCCGTGGCGACGGTGAATTTCTCGGCGGCGATCCAGAGATCAAGCCGGCCCGAGACCATGTAGGCCACCTCCTGGGTGGGCCGGGTCACGGGCGTCAGCCGCTCGGCGCCGGGCGCGAAGACGGAATGGACCATCTCGAAGCTGTCGGTCAGGTCGGGCGAGAGGAGGCTTTCGGAAAGCCCGCCGTCCCGCTCGCCGATCGTGCGGCGCGCGGCGGCACGGACCACGCGCCCCGCCTCACGGGCCGGCGCGTCGGCCGCGCCGAAGAAGAGGGAGAGGGGTACGCCGAAGAGCTTTGCCAGCGCCTGCAGATCCTCGAAGCTCGGCCGCGAGAGATCCCGCTCGACCTGGCTGAGCCAGCCGATGGAGCGGCCAAGCGTGCCCGCGACATGCCCTAGCGTGAGCCCGCGCGTGGCGCGGAGGGCGCGCAGGTCGCGGCCGAGGCTGGGGGACATGTGCGGCGCATTCATGCGGCGATCGGCTCCGTGAAAATATCCCCGTCATTTTCACGACAGGCTGCGCGCCATTGCAACCGTTTTTCACGACACAATGGGTCGCAGGCGAAGGAAACCGGCAGTGGCGAGCGGTCAGGCCGGAACGGCGGCGGTGGCTGAGACTTCCTCGGCGAGGATCGCGATGCCTTCAGGGATGCGCGCGGTCGGGATCGACGAGAAGCCGAGGCGATAGGTGCCCTGGCCCTCCGATGCGTCGCGGAAGAAGCCGTGGCCGGGTTCGATTAGCACGCCCCGCGGCCGAAGCCGCGCGGCCACCGCCTCGATATCGGTGCCCGCAGGGGCGCGCAGCCAGGCACTGGAGGCGCCGTATCGGGGCATGTGCGCATCGAGCCCATAGGTGGCGAGCGCCGTGGCCATCGCCTCGCGCCGGCGGGCATAGGCGGCGCCAAGCCGGGCGATCTGCGCATCGTAGTGCCCGAGGCTCAGGAAGTACGCCGCCGTTCGCTGCAGGTGCCCCGGCGGGTGGCGGAGCACGAGGGTGCGCAGCGCCCGCGCCTCCTCGATGAAAGCCGCATCCGCCACCAGGTAGCCGAGGCGCAACCCGGGAAAGAGCGACTTCGAGAAGCTGCCCGCGTAAACCACAGCCCCGGCCTCATCGAGCGACTTCAGCGCCGGCGAGGGCGCGCGCGTCGGCGAGAGCTCGAACTCGTAGTCATCCTCCACGATGATGAAGCCCTGTTGCGCCGCCTTCTCCAGCAGCGCGCGCCGCCGCGCAACGGGCATGGTCACGTTCGTGGGGCACTGGTGCGAGGCGGTGACGAAGAGCACGTCGGTCTCCGCCGGCAGGTCGTCCGGGTTCAGCCCCTCGCCATCCACGTCGAGGAAGACGTGGTGGCAGCGCATCTGGTCGATGATCGTGCGCAGGGCAGGGTAGCACGGGTTCTCCATCACCGCCGTGCGCCGCTGGTTCAGGAGCACCTCGGCCGCGAGCCAGAGCGCGTTCTGCCCGCCGAGGGTGAGCAGGATCTCCTCCGGCCGCGCCCAGATGCCCCTACGCGGCAGGATGTGGCGGAGGATGTACTCCACCAGCCGCGCATCGTCGCGTTCATAGGCGTCGGAGGTCAGCACCTCGAGGTCCCGCTGCCCCAGTGCCTGCAGGGCGCAGGAGCGCCAGTTCTGATGGTCGAAGAGCTTCGCGTCGGGCTGGCCGTAGATGAAGGGGTAGGGGTAGCGCTGCCAGTCCGCCGGCCTTACGGGCGCGGTGCTCTGCGAGAAGCGCCGGCCGAGGGCGCGCTGCCAGTCGACCCGCGGCCCCGGGCGCGCGGTCGGCCGTTCGAAGCTGGGCGGGCGCGGTGCAGCCTCGGAGATGAAATAGCCGGAGCGGCCGCGCGCGGTGAGATAGTCGGTCGATACCAGGTCCGCATAGGCCAGGGTCACCGTGATCCGGCTGATGCCGAGATGGCGGGCCAGCGCGCGCGACGACGGCAGCCGCTCCCCCGGCCGGAAGCGGCCCGAGAGCACGCCATCCACCACGATCTGGCGGATCTGCTGCTGCAGCGTCCCCTGATAGCCGGGGTCGAGGATGAAGCTTTCGGCGGCGATGGCCATGGCGATGGGGAGCGGGGGCAGCGCGCCCCCGCTCGGCGTCCGCTATCGGCTCAGGCGAAGACGCGGCCGAGCGCTTCGTCCACCGCCGAGGTCATCCAGTCGATCTCGTCGGCGGTCGCGATCAGCGGCGGGCTGAAGCAGAGCGTGTTGTTGTAGCCGGGGATCGAGCGGTTGGTCATGCCGACGACGACGCCCTGCTTCATGCAGTCGTCGACCACCGCCTTGACCAGCTTCTCGTCGGCCGGCGCCTTGCTGGCCCGGTCCGCCACAAGCTCCGCGCCGCAGAAGAGGCCCGCGCCGCGCACATCGCCGACGACGGCGTGCTTCTCCATCAGACCGTGGAGATTGCCCATCAGCCGCTGGCCCATCGCCTTGGTGTTCCCGAGCAGGTCCTCCTCCTCGATGATGGCGAGGTTCTCGAGCGCCGCCGCCGGGCCCGCCGTGCAGCCGCCGAAGGTGGAGATGTCGCGGAAGTAGCTCATCGGGTCCGAGGGATCGTCCTTGAACATGTCGAACACGTCCTCGGTCGTGACGGTCAGCGCGATGGCCGCGTAGCCGGAGGCGACGCCCTTCGCCATGGTCACGATGTCCGGCTTCACGCCGTAGTTCTGGTAGCCGAACCACTCGCCCGTACGGCCCACGCCGCACACCACCTCGTCGATATGGATGAGGATGTCGTACTTCGCGCAGATCTCCTGCACGCGCTCCCAGTAGCCGGCCGGGGCCGGGATGACACCGCCGCCCGCCGTGATCGGCTCGAGGCAGAGGGCGCCCACGGTCTCGGGCCCTTCGCGCAGGATCACCGCCTCGATCGCATCGGCCGCGGCTTCACCATAGCTCGGCACGCCCGGATACTGGCTGCGGTATTCGAGGCAGTGCGGCACCTCGACAAAGCCCGGCGTGAAGGGGCCGTACTGCATGGCGCGCTGGGGCTGCCCGCAGGCCGAAAGCGTGCTGATGGTCGTCCCGTGATAGTCCCGCTCGCGGAACAGGATCTTGTGCTTCTGGCCGCCATAGCGCTTGTGCGCGATCTGGCGGACCATCTTGAAAGCCTTCTCGTTCGCCTCTGAGCCGCTGTTGGAATAGTAGACGCGGCTCATGCCCGGCATCTTGGCGATCAGCTTCTCGGCGAAGAGCGCGTGCGGCACGGAGCCGAGGGCGTTGGCGAAGAAGTTCATCTTCACCAGCTGGTCGCGCACGGCATCGGCGATGCGCTCGCGCCCGTAGCCCACGTTCACGGTCCAGACCCCGCCGGAGACGCAGTCCAGATGCTCCTTGCCGTGCTGGTCCCAGACGCGCGTGCCCTTGCCCTCGACGATGATGCGCGGGTCCGAGGTCTCGAGCGCCTTGTGCTGGAAGAGCTGGTGCCAGACATGGGCCTTGTCGGCCTCGACGACGTGGCTGAGGTCGTTCTGCGTCAGCGTGACATTCATCGCGTCTCTCCTGTCTGGGCCCGTTCGGGGCGCGGGGCGGGCGCTTCGGCGCCGCGCGGCGGTTGTTCGGTGCAACTGCTCGAAGCAGCGCAAGCGTCGCACTCATCACGAAGCTGACGCGCTGCATAGGGCCAGCACTGTTCCCGCGATATGACCAGATGGCCCGGCACCCTGGCAAGGGCCTCGGCGCTGCCGCCCTTCAGGGTTTGACGAAGAGCCGCCGCGGCACGTTGGCGAGGCATTCCGGGGCGCTGTCCGTCACGGCGAAACTTTCGGTCAGCTCGAAGCCCCAGCCGTCCTGCCAAAGCCCGGTCATGAAGTGGAAGGTCATGCCCGGCTCCAGCACGGTCGTGTCTCCGGGCCGGAGGGACATGGTGCGCTCGCCCCAGTCCGGCGGGTAGGAGAGCCCGATGGGATAGCCCGTGCGGCTGTCCTTCGTGATGCCATGGCGGGCGAGGACGGCGAAGAAGGCGCCGGCGACGTCCTGGCAGCGGTTGCCGGGGCGGGCCTGTTCGAGCCCGGCCTCCAACCCCTCCAGCACAGCCTTCTCCGCCTCAAGGAACTCGGGCGTCGGCGTGCCGAGGAAGAGGGTGCGGGCGAGGGGGCAGTGATAGCGCCGGTGAACCCCCGCCACCTCGAAGCAGGTGCCTTCGCCGGTGCGAAGCGGCCGGTCGTCCCAGGTGAGATGCGGCGCCGCCGCGTCCGATCCCGAGGGCAGGAGGGGGACGATGGCCGGATAGTCCCCGCCACAGCCCGCCGCCTCGTGAAAGCGCAGTGAGGCGTCGTAGATGTCGGCGACGAGATCGCATTTCCTGAGCCCCGGCTCGGCGCGCTCGAGAATGCGCTCCATGATCCGCTCGGTGAACCGGGCGGCGGTGCGCATGTAGCTCAGCTCCTGCGGGCTCTTCACGGCGCGCTGCCAGTTCACCAGCCCCGTTGCATCCTGGATGTGCGCGTCCGGCAGGCCGGCGGCGAGGCTTTGGTACGCTTTCGCGGTGAACCAGAAATTGTCCATCTCCACGCCGATGCGTGCCTTGGCCCTTCCATGGTCGGCCAGGTGAGCGGCGAGGTATTCCATCGGATGCGCGTCGGGATTCTGGACATAGGTGTCCGGGTAGCCCAGCACCCGATCATCGCTCATCCAGACCGTTCGGTAGGCCCCCTCCGTATCCTGCATCCGCCCATACCAGAGCGGCGGGTCCGAAAGGCCCAGCAGCACGCACTGGTGCACGTAGAACGACCATCCGTCGTAGCCGGTGAGCCAGGCCATGTTGGAGGGGTCCGAGACGATCAGAAGCTCGATCCCCGCCGCCTCCATCGCGGTGCGTGTCTTCGCGAGGCGAGCGTCGTACTCCGCCTGTTCGAAGGCAGGGTTGGCGTTGGGCATGGTCGTGTCCTCGGCTGAGCGCGTGGCGCCAGCATGGGAGCGCGAGGCCGCCGCCCGCAAGTCCGGTGTTCTCAGCGCTCGAAGAGGTCGGGGGCCAGCGCGCCGGGCGCCCGGATCACGCGGGCGGCGAGGGCCATCGCACGCTCGACCGCGTCCTCCAGCGACGCGCCCGTCGCCAGCGCTGCGAGGAAGGCCGCGTCGAAGCTGTCCCCCGCCGCCGTACTGTCCACGATCTCGGCAACCGGCTTTGGCCTGAAATGGCGCGTCTTGCCCTCGGCATGGAGCGTCAGCGGGCCAGCGCCGTTCTTCACCGCCACGATCCCAGCGCCGATCTCTGCGTAACGCTCCGCCGTCGCATCGGGGCTGTCGTCACCGAAAAGGCTCTGCTCCTCGTCGAAGGACGGGAGCACGATGCTGGCGACGGACGCGCCAAGGGTGAGCCCCGCCCGCATCTCCGCCGTGTCGCGCCAGAGGCGGGGGCGAAGATTGGTGTCGAACGCCACCTCCGCACCTGCCGCGCGCGCCTTCGACAGTGCCGCGCAAAGCCGCGCCCGCCCCTCAGGCGGCAGGATGGCGAGGGTGATGCCGGAGAAGAACAGGATGTCCCGTCCCGCCAGTGTGTCCGAAAGCCAGCCAGGATCATCCGCGAGCGAACGGGCCGCGGCCTCGCCGCGCCAATAGGCGAAGCTCCGTTCGCCCGCATCGAGCGTGATGATGTAGAGGCCGACGGTGCGACCTTGCAGGCGGCGGACGCTGCCGGTCTCGAGCCGCTCCTGCGCCATGAAGGCCAGCATCTCCGCGGAGATCGCATCGTCCCCCACCGCGCTGGCATACCCCACTTCCCAGTCGGCGGGCAGCAGCCGGCGAGCATACCAGGCGGTGTTGAAGGTGTCCCCGGCATAGCCCATGCGGAAGAGCCCGCCCGGCGCAGGCGCCATCTCCACCATGCATTCGCCGATGGCCAGGAAGCGCTTCATCCCGGGCGGCTCACGAGGGCGCGAATTCCAGCTGGACCTTCATCGCGCGCGACCGGTCCGCCGCCGTCTCGAAGGCTTCGGCGAAGGCTGCGAGCGGGAAGGTGTGGGTGAGGAGGGGGGCCACGTCGATCAGCCCCTTCTGCATGAGCGCAACGGCCGTGGCGAACTCGGCGTGGAAGCGGAAGGAGCCGCGGAGATCGAGCTCCTTTGCCGTGATCCGCATCATCGGCAGGCTCATATCGCCCGAGAGGCCCAGCTGCACGATCACGCCCCGCGGGCGCAGCGCCTCGATCCCGGCGGCGAGCGCGGCCGGCGCGCCGGAGCATTCGAGCAGCACATCCACGCTGCCCTTGCCTGCACTGTCGGCCGCCAGCGCGTCGGGCTCCGAGAGGGTGTTATGCGCCCGGTCCGCCCCCGCGCGCTGCGCAAAGGGGAGGACCGCATCGGCAATGTCCGTCGCGATGATCTCGCCGGCGCCTGCGCGCCGGGCTGCGAGGATGGCGAGCACGCCGATCGGCCCGCAGCCCGTGACCAGCACCCGCTTGCCGAGCATGGGCCCCGCACGGCCCACCGCATGGAGGCAGACGGCCAGCGGCTCGGCCATCGCCGCCTCCGCCGGGCTCAGGCCTTCGGCGCGCACGCACTGCCACGCCTCGGCCACCAGATGCTCCCGGAAGGCGCCCTGGATATGCGGGAAGGGCATGGCGGAGCCGTAGAACGCCATGTTCTCGCAGTGGTTCGGCAGCCCTTCGCGGCAGAACCGGCAATGACCGCACGGGCGGGAGGGGGAGACGGCGACCAGATCGCCCTCCGCGAGCCCCGCAACGCCCTCGCCCAGCGCCTCTACGAAGCCCGCGACCTCATGGCCCAGGATCATCGGCTCGCGGAGCCGCACCGCGCCGAAGCCGCCGTGGAGGTAGTAGTGCAGGTCCGAGCCGCAGATGCCGCCCCGTGCCATGCGCACCAGCACCTGTCCCGGCCCGGGCGTGCCGGCCGCGCAGTCGCCCAGGCGCAGCGTGCGTGCCGCGTCCGCAAAGAGCGCTTTCATGGGGTCCTCCCAAGGCCCGCGCCGTGCGCAACCGTCTCCGGGGCTGCTTGCATCGGCTTGTTGATGGTATACCGTTCCATCATGCGGCAGCAAGGCGAGCGTCCCGGCAGAGGACACGGCGGCGCCGCGGTCTGGGAGGACCGGCATGCAGCTTTTCGACCTCACGGGGCGCACCGCGCTCGTCACCGGCTCGTCTGGCGGCATCGGCTACACCCTTGCCGAAGGGCTGGCTGGCGCCGGGGCGCGCATTATCGTCAACGGGCGGAACGCCGAAAAGCTGGGTGCCGCAGCGGCACGGCTGCGCGAGGCTCGTTGCGATGTGATCGAGCTGCCTTTCGACGTGACGGACGTGGCCGCCGTGCGCGCGGCGATCGACGGGTTCGAGGCGGCGCATGGGCCCATCGACATCCTCGTCAACAATGCCGGCATGACCCATCGCTCCCCGCTCGAGGACTTTCCGCCCGAGATGTTCGACCGGATCATGCGCACGAACGTGCACTCGATCTTCCACGTCTCCCAGGCGGTGGCGCGGCACATGATCCCGCGCGGACGGGGCAAGATGATCAACATCGCGAGCGTGCAGACCGCGCTCTCCCGCCCCGGCATCGCACCCTACTGTGCGTCGAAGGGCGCCGTCGCGAACCTCACCAAGGGCATGGCGACCGACTGGGCGCCAAAGGGCCTCAACTGCAACGCCATCGCGCCGGGATATTTCGAGACGGAGCTGACGGCGGCGCTTGTGGCGGACGCCGAATTCACCGCATGGGTCGGCAAGCGAACCCCGGCGGGGCGCTGGGGCAAGGTGGAGGAACTGATCGGGGCCGCGATCTTCCTCTCGTCCGACGCGTCGGGCTTTGTTCACGGCCACACCCTCTTCGTCGATGGCGGGATGACATCATGCCTCTGAGCCCCGAACAGAAGGCCTTCTATGCCGAGAACGGCTACCTCATGGTCGAGAACGCCGTGACGCCGGACGAGCTCTCCCGGCTCCAGGCGATCACCGCCGGGCTGATCGAGGAGAGCCGGAACGTCACGGAGAGCGACGAGCGCTTCGATCTCGAAGCCGGCCACAGCGCGGCCAGCCCGCGGCTCTCCCGCATCAAGCTGCCGCACAAGCAGGACCCGTTCTTCTGGGACATCATCAAGAACTCCGGCGTCACCGAGGTGCTGAACGACCTTCTCGGCCCGAACACCACGCTCCTTACCGCGAAGCTCAACACCAAGGCGCCCGGTGGCGGGGCGGCGGTGGAGTGGCATCAGGACTGGGCCTTCTACCCGCATACGAACGACAGCCTCCTCGCCTTCGGGGTGATGCTGGAGGATGTGACGCCGGAGAACGGGCCGCTCATGGTCATCCCCGGCAGCCACCGCGGCCCGCTCCTCAGCCATCACGCGAACGGCGTGTTCTGCGGCGCGGTGAACCCGGACGATCCCGAGTTCGAAGTCGAGAAGGCGGTTACACTCACGGGCAAGGCAGGGTCGATGACCGTGCACCATGCCCGCACGCTCCATGGCTCCGCGCCGAACATGAGCGACCGGGCGCGCATGATCCTGTTCTACGAATGCGCGGCCGCGGATGCCTGGCCGCTGCTCGGCTCGTCCTCCTACTTTCACGCCCTCGGCCAGCGGAAGTTCTGGGACGATCTGCAGGAGCGGATGATCACCGGCGAACCCGTGCTGGAACCCCGCTTCGCGGATGTGCCGGTGCGCATGCCGCTCCCGCCCGCATCCGATACGTCGTCCATCTTCCAGATCCAGAAATCGGGCGGTGCACGGAGCGCCTTCGCTTGACCACCCCGCCGGAGATCCGGGCCGCCGGGCGGCAGGATGCGCCGGCCATGGCCGCCCTCATCAACCGCATCATCGACATCGGCGGCACGACCGGCTTCCGCGATCATTTCGATGTGGCGCGGATCATGGCGATCTTCGTGGCGCCGCCCCGTTTCATCAGCTGCTTCGTGGCGGAGAGCGGCGGGAAGCTGGCCGGCTTTCAGGGGCTGGTATGGGTCGATCCGGACTGGCCCGAGCCCTACCGCCTGCCCGCGGACTGGGCCACCATCGCCAGTTACGTCGACCCGGATATGCACGGCCGCGGTGTCGGCAGCGCGCTCATGGCAGCCACGCTGGAGGCCGCTTACAATGCCGGCGCCGCTTATGTCGATGCCACGATACGGCGGGAGAACGCGGGTGGTCTCGCCTATTACGGCCGCATGGGGTTCGAGGACTATGCCAAGATCGACGAGGTGATCCGCAAGCGCCGCATCCCCGCCTGAGCGCGCTTGCAAGTGGTATACCGAACCGCGAAGCTGCGCTCAGGCTCGCCGTCAGATGCGAGTACCCAAGGGAGGATCGCGCCATGGCCGACACGCGCGCGCACAAGAAATTCCGCAGCCAGGAATGGTTCGACAATCCAAACAATCCGGGCATGACCGCGCTCTATCTCGAGCGTTACCAGAACCAGGAATACAGCCGGCGCGAGCTGCAGGGGGACCGCCCCGTGATCGGCATCGCGCAGACCGGCTCGGACCTCGCGCCCTGCAACAAGATCCACGTGTTCCTTTCGGACCGGATCAAGTCCGGCATCCGGGACGCAGGCGGCATCCCGATGGAGTTCCCGGTCCACCCGATCCAAGAGACCGGAAAGCGGCCCACCGCGGCGCTCGACAGGAACCTCGCCTATCTCTCCCTCGTGGAGGTGCTCCACGGCTATCCCATCGACGGCGTGGTGCTCACCACGGGCTGCGACAAGACCACGCCCGCGATGCTGATGGGGGCCGCCACCGTCGACCTGCCGGCCATCGCGCTCAATGGCGGGCCGATGCTGGATGGCTGGTGGAAGGGCAAGCGCGCAGGCTCCGGCACCATCGTGTGGGAAAGCCGGCGGCTGCTGGCCGAGGGGGTGATCGACTACGACGAGTTCATCAGCCGCGTCTGTGCCTCCGCTCCCTCCCTCGGCCACTGCAACACCATGGGCACGGCCAGCACCATGAACGCGATGGCCGAGGCGCTGGGCATGTCCCTCACGGGCTCCAGCGCCATCCCCGCGCCCCTCCGCGAGCGCATGGAGATGGCCTACGAGACCGGGCGGCGCATCGTCGAGATGGTCTACGAGGACCTCAAGCCCTCGGACATCCTGACCCGCGCGGCCTTCGAGAACGCCATCCTCACCAACTCCGCCATCGGGGGCAGCACGAACGCGCCGCCGCACCTTCAGGCCATCGCGCGCCATGCCGGCGTGGCGCTCGAGGTGAAGGATTGGGAGACGGTGGGCTTCGACGTGCCGCTGCTGCTGAACATGCAGCCCGCCGGCGCTTACCTTGGCGAGAGCTTCCATCGCGCCGGTGGCGTGCCCGCGGTCATGGCGGAGCTGAAGCGCGCCGGCCGCCTGCACGAGGGCGCGATGACCGCCACGGGCCGCACCATGGGCGAGAACCTGGAGGGCCGCGAGAGCGAGGACCCCGATGTGATCAAGCCATACGAGGTGCCGATGCGGGCGGATGCGGGCTTTCTCGTCCTCTCGGGGAACCTCTTCGACAGCGCGCTGATGAAGACGAGCGTGATCTCCGAGGATTTCCGCGCCCGCTTCCTCTCCGAGCCAGGGCGCGAGGGGGTCTACGAAGCCCGCGCGGTGGTGTTCGAGGGGCCGGAGGACTACCACGACCGCATCAACGACCCCGCCCTCGGCATCGATGAGACGACCATCCTCTTCATCCGCGGCGTCGGCTGCGTCGGCTATCCAGGCTCGGCGGAGGTCGTAAACATGCAGCCCCCCGATGCCGTGATCAGGGCCGGTGTGAACCACCTGCCGACCGTGGGGGACGGGCGCCAGTCCGGCACCTCCGAGAGCCCCTCCATCCTGAACGCATCGCCCGAAGCGGCGGTGGGCGGCGGGCTCGCGCTCCTGCAAACGGGGGACCGCGTTCGCCTCGATCTCAACGCCCGCCGCCTCGATGCGCTGGTGGACGAGGCCGAGTGGCAGGCCCGTGCCGACGCGTGGGAGGCGCCTAAGCTCGAGCATCAGACCCCCTGGCAGGAAATCTACCGGACCCATGTGGGCCAGCTCGCCGAAGGGGGCTGCCTGGAGCTCGCCACGGCCTATCAACGCGTGGCCCGCACCCTGCCGCGCGACAATCACTGAACGGAGGGGACGGCCCGATGATGAAAGCGAAACGCATGCTGGTGACCGGGGCCGCGGGTGGCCTGGTCACGCTGATCCGGGACGGGCTGCCCGCGCTCGCCAACGAACTGGTGCTCTCCGACATCCTGGACATGGGCGAGAAGCGGCCGGGTGAAACCGACCATGTCCTCTGCGACCTGGAAGATGCCGCCGCGGTCGCCGATCTCGTGAAGGGCTGCGATGTCATCCTGCATTTCGGCGGCATCAGCCGGGAGAACACGGCGGATCTCATCCACCGCATCAACGTTGTCGGCCTCTACAATCTTTATGAAGGCGTGCGCGCGGCGGGCGGCGGGCGCATCCTCTTCGCGAGTTCGAACCACGCCATTGGCTTCTACCCGCGCGAGCAGCAACTGACGCCCTCCACACCGCCGCGGCCCGACAGCAACTACGGCGTCTCGAAGGTCTATGGCGAGGCATTGGCCCAGCTCTACTGGTACAAGTACGGCGTCGAGACCATGAGCGTGCGCATCGGCTCCTGCTTCGAGAAGCCGATGGACCGGCGCATGATGGCGACCTGGCTGAGCCCCGGGGACATGCTGCGCCTGATCGCGCGGATGATCGACGCGCCCCGCCTAGGCTGCCCCATCGTCTACGGCTCGTCGAAGAACAAGCAGCAGTGGTGGGACAATACCGAGGTTGCCTATCTCGGCTGGGAGCCGGAGGACAGCACGGAGCAGTTCGACGGCATGTTCGATCACCTCCCGCCCGACGATCCGCATGATGCCGCCATCGTCTACCACGGCGGCGGCTTCGCCAAGGCCGGCCACTTCGAGGACTGATCGTCTCGCGCAACGCCAGCGGCCTGCAGTGCCCTAGGTTGCGGGGGCGGACGCGCGCACCCGTTCGCGATGCCAGATATAGATGCCGGCGGCGATGATGATGGCGCCGCCGCCGAGGGTGTAGAGCGTCGGCCAGGTGTCGAACACCAGAATGCCCGCGATCGCCGCGAACAGGACCTGGATATAGATCACCGGCGCGAGCAGGGACGCATCCGCCATCCGGTGCGCATAGGTCACCGCGATATGCCCGAAGGCCCCGAAGCAGCCGATCAGGCACAGCACCAGCACATCGATCCCCATCTCCGGCATCACCCAGACCGGGAAGGCCACGGGCGCGAGGCAGAGCGTGGCAAGGCCCGACGACCAAAGCTGCGAGGTCGCGTTCGTCTCCACCCCCGCCAGCATCCGCGTCATGATGAAGTAGAGCGCCGCAACCGTGAGGGCCGCCACCGAGAGCAGCATGGCCGGGTGGAACTCAACGCCCCAGGGCTGCATCACCACGAGCACGCCCAGAAAGCCCACGCAGACCGCCGCGATCCGGTGCACGCCCACCCGCTCCCCCAGCATGGGGATGGCGAGCAGCGTCACGGCGATGGGGCCTGCGAACATGATCGTCGTCGTCACCGTGATCGGCAAATATTTCAGCGCCGTGAAGTTCAGGATCGTGCTGCCGAAGAGAAAGATCGAGCGCAGCAGCTGCTTCTTGGGCGCCGCCGAGCGGAAGGCGCCCATCCCCTCCCGCGGCAGATAGAGGGCGCAGGACACGATGAAGTGCCCTGCATAGCGCACCCAGACCACCTGGATCGCCGGAAGCCCTGCCAGGATCAGCCACTTCGCCGAGGTGTCGATGCAGGTGAAGAAGACGATGGCGATGGCCATGACGCCGACGCCCAGCGCCTTGCGGTCCTGCACGGTACCGGGGTCGCCCGCCGTGCGGGAGGACGGCCAGGCGCGGTACCATGCCATGCCCGCCGCTACCCCTTCGCCTTGGCGCTGATGTAGTCGACGACCTGCGGCACCAGCTTGTCGGCGTAACCGTCATCCCGCGCGGTGCTGAGCAGCTCATGCGCGCAGCCGGACATGTAGGAGTGCCGGCCAAGGCCTTCCGCCATGCTCCGGTAGTAGCCCACATCCTTGGCGGCGTTGGCGATCGAGAAGGCGAGGTCGATCCGCCCCTCGGTCGCATAGGCCTTGATAAAGTCCATCATGCCCGATTTGAGCGGCCCCGCGGACATCACGCTGTAGAGCTTCTCGCGCTCGATCCCCGCCGCATCGGCCATGGAGAACGCCTCGGACATGGCGGAGGCGGTCGTCATGGCGAAGAAGTTGTTGATGAGCTTGATCGTATGGCCCGCGCCGAGCGGCCCGAGATGGAAGACGTTCTCGCCCAGCACGTCGAGAACAGGCTTCACCTCGGCATAGGCGGCCTCGTCGCCCGCGCACATGATGTTGAGGTTCCCGTCCACTGCATGCGCCGGCGTGCGCCCCAGCGGCGCGTCGAGGTAATGCGCACCCTTCGCCGCCATGTCCGCCCCGATCTTCTGGGTGGAGGCGGGCAGGGAGGTGCCGAAATCGATGACGATCTGGCCGGGCTTCACGCCAGCCAGCACGCCGTCCTCGCCATAGACGCGGCTCTCCACATGGTCGGACGTGCCCATGCAGAACATCACCACATCGCTCTCCTCGGTCACCTCCCGGGCATTCGCGGCCTCCGTCGCCCCGCGCCCCAGCGCCGCTTCAATGCCCGTCCGGTCCCGGTTCCCCAGCACCACGACCGAGTAGCCCGCTTTCTGCAGGCACTCGACCATGGCCGCGCCCATGAGGCCGAGCCCGATGAAGCCGATCTTAGGCGTGTCCATGGTGGTGCTCCTCTATCGGATGGGAGGCAGGCGGCTCACATCACCGCGCCGATCTGCCAGGGGACGAATTCGTCGTCGCCGAGGCCCTGGGCCTCGGATTTGGTCTGTGCACCGGAGGCGATGCGGAGCCACATGGCGTAGATCTCGCAGCCCACGTCCTCGACCGTGGCTTCGCCCGAGAGGATCCGGCCCGCGTCCACATCCATGTCCTCTGTCATCCGAGCGTACATCTCGGAGTTCGTGGCGATCTTCATGGAGGGCGAGGGCTTCGCGCCGAAGGCCGAGCCGCGCCCGGTGGTGAAGGCGACGAGATTGCACCCGGACGCGATCTGACCCGTGACGCTCGCGGGGTCGTAGCCCGGGCTGTCCATGAACACGAAGCCCTTGGCCGTCACCCGCTCCGCGTATTTGTAGACGCCCGTGAGCGGCGTGGTGCCGCCCTTCGCCGCCGCGCCGAGGCTCTTCTCGAGGATGGTGGTCAGCCCGCCCTTCTTGTTCCCTGGGCTCGGATTGTTGTCCATCGAGCCCTTGTTGCGCGCGGTATAGTCCTCCCACCAGCGGATGAGGCCGAGGAGCTTCTCGCCCACCTCGCGGTCCACCGCGCGCGCGGTCAGCAGATGCTCGGCGCCGTAGATCTCCGGGGTCTCCGCCAGCACGCCGGTGCCGCCCTGCGCCACCAGCAGGTCGCAGGCATGGCCGAGGGCGGGGTTCGCGGTGATGCCGGACCACGCGTCGGAGCCGCCGCACTGGAGCGCCACGGTAAGCTCGGAAGCCGGGGCCGGGGCCCGCTCCGCCGCGTTCACCAGCGGCAGCATCGCCTCGATCTTCCGGATGCCGAGCTCGACCGATTTCCGCAGCCCGCCCACATCCTGGATGTTCATGGTCTGGAAGAGCGGCCCTGGCTCCAGGCCGAAGGCCTCCAGCAGCCAGTCGATCTGCATCATCTCGCAGCCGAGGCCCGCCATCAGCACGCCGCCCACGTTCGGATTGCGCGCATAGCCCCACATGACGCGCTGGAGCGCCTCGAACCCCTCGCCGGAGCCCGCCATGCCGCAGCCCGTGCCGTGCACGAAGGCCACCACCCCGTCCACGTTCGGATAGGACGCCATCCGCTCCGGTGTGAAGTGCCGGGCGATCTGGCGCGCCGCTGTCGCCGAGCAGTTCACCGAGGTGAGCACGGCGACGTAGTTCCGCGTGCCAACCCCCCGCCCGCCCGAGCGGTGGAACCCCATGAAACTGTCCGCCACACCGGCCGGTGCCGCGGGGCGCAGGTTGGTGGCGAACTCATAGGCGGTATCGACGGCGCGAAAGTCGAGATTGTGCGTGTGGACATGCGCGCCGGCCGCGATGTCCTCGCCCGCATAGCCGATGACCTGCGCGTATTTCCGCACCGGCGCCCCCGCCGGGATCGCCTCAGCCGCCATCTTGTGCCCGCGCGGGATGAGCTGCACAGCGCCCTCCGCCCCCACCTCCAGCGGCGTGATCGCGGTCACCACATTGTCGTGCTCGGAGAGGCGGACGGTTCTCACTGGCGTCTCCCGGATCAGACCCGCAGGGCTTCGAGGCGGTCCCAGTCGAAGGCGACGCCGTGGCCCGGGCGGTCGGGCGCGATGGCGTGGCCTTCCTCGATCACCAGGGGTTGCTCGATATAGGTCTCGAGGCCGAAGCCGTGGGCCTCGAGATAGCTGCGGTTGGGGCAGGCGGCGAGCAGCTGGACCGTGATGTCATGCGCGCCGTGGGAGGTGACGGGCAGGTGAAACGCCTCTGCCAGCCGCGCGATCTTCATGAAGGGCGTCACACCCCCGCAATTCGTCACGTCCGGCTCCGGGAAGCTCACCCCGCCCGTCTCGATCAGCACCCGGAAGTCCCAGAGCGAGCGCAGGTTCTCTCCCGTGGCCACCGGCACGCCGCCTTCCCGCAGCACGCGCGCATGGCCCAGCGGGTCGTCCGGCGGGATCGGCTCCTCGAACCAGACGAGGTCGAACTCGGCAAAGGCGCGGGCGGCGCGCACGGCGGCATCCACCGTGTAGGCCATGTTGGCATCGACCATCAGCGCCATGTCCGGCCCGAAGGCGTCGCGCATGGCGGCGATCTTGGTCACATCCTCGCGCAGCCGCTCCCGCCCCACCTTCATCTTGATCGAGCGGTGGCCCTTCGCGCGGTTCGCATGGGTCTGCTCGACCAGCTCCTCGGGTGAGAGGTGGATATCGATGCCGCCGGCATAGCAGGGCACGCGCGCATCGTAGCCCCCCAGAAGGCGCCAGAGGGGCAGGCCCGCGCGCTTCGCCTTCAGGTCCCAGAGCGCCATGTCGAATGCCGAAAGGGCGAGCACAGTCGGCCCGCCACGGCCGCCATAGTGAAAGGCCCACCACAGGTCCTTCCAGATGGCCTCGATCAGGTCCGCGTCCCGCCCCGCCACCCGCGGCGCCATCTCGCGGCCCAGGATATCGGCCGCCGCGCCCCCGTTCACGCCGCAGGTGAAGGTGTAGCCCACGCCCTCCGCACCATCAGCATCCCGCACGCGGGCGGTGACGACCTCGAAGCCCTCCATCCGCCCATGCATGCTGTCCTCCAGCGCCGCGGGCAGGGGGATCAGGTAGTGGTCGGCCCGGACGCTCTCGATCTTCGCCATCGCGCCCTCAGAGGAACAGCGTGACGATGCCGGGCCAGATCAGCAGCACCGAGAGCGCCAGGATCTGGATGGCGATGAAGGGGAGGAACCCCTTGAAGATATCCGTCAGCGAGATGTGCGGCGGGGCGACCGATTTCAGGTAGAATGCCGCCGGCCCGAAAGGTGGGGACAGGAAGCTCACCTGCATGTTCATACAGAAGACCACGCCGAACCAGATCGCCACCTCGCGCGCTGTGAGCGTGCCGAAATAGCCGATCTCCTCCACCGGCAATTTCAGCACGATGGGCAGGAAGACGGGCATGATGAGGAGCACGATCCCCACCCAGTCCATGAACATGCCCATGATGAGGAAGATGACCATCATCACGAGGATGATACCCATGGTCGGCAGCTCTGCGCCCACGATGAGGTTGGCCACGTAGTTCGGGCCCCCCGCCAGCGTGTAGGCGGCGGCGAGGGAGGCCGCGCCGATGGTCACCCAGATGATCGTGCCGGTGGATTTCAGCGTGCGCATCACGCTGTCCCACACCACCTCCCAGGTCATCTCGCGCCGGAGGAGGCCGATGACGAAGACGGCGACGACCCCCATGCCCGCCGCTTCGGTGATGCCGGTGATGCCGCCATAGATCGAGCCGAGCACCACGCCGATGACGACGATGGGCGCGACGAGCCCCTTGCCCATGCGCCAGCCGGCCAGGGTGCGCCCCCAGCCGATGCCGAACTGCGCCGCCGCCGCTGCAAGGGCACCGGCCCCGAGGAGCCAGGGGATATCTGCCACCATGCCGAGAAAGATCGGATCGACCCCCTCTGTCACCGCGTTGGAGCCGGTGACTGTCAGGAACAGGGCGCGGAAGAGCAGCAGCGCCGCGGTGCCCATGACCAGGCAGCACAGAAAGCCCATGAACATGAGCGACTTCTCGCGGCTTTCCGGATCTCCCGGTTCGGGCTCGGGCAGCGGCGCCTCGTGCGGGCGAAGCTGCGTGCGCACGATGATGTAGATGATGAAGAACGAGGCCAGCATGAAGCCCGGCAGGAAGGACGCGGTGAAGAGCGCCTTGATCGAGGTCTCCGTCACCAGCCCGTAGAAGATCAGCACGATCGAGGGCGGGATCATCGTGCCCAGTGTGCCGGAGGCGCAGATCG
>JBCBEP010000001.1:0-89201 GCA_038528605.1 Pseudomonadota bacterium | reverse complement strand
CCGCTGCCGACCACTGCCGGGCTCGGCAGCGGGCTGGCGCAGCTGCTGAATGCGGACGGCGTGGACCTGATCCTCGGCGTCTGGCCGGCGCCGGGGCATGATGGCGCGCCTGCCCTGCTGGAGGCGATGGCGGAAGCGGCGGAAGCGGCGTGGGACCTGGGCACCGCCGCGCCGCCGATGCTGCACGCCGCTCTCCTGCCAGCAGACATGCAGGCGCTCGCCAACGAAGCGCAGATCGCGGTCTATCCGGACCCGCACGCGGCCCTCGCCACGGCAGCGGGTCTTGCCACACTCGGCATCGCCCTCTCGCGGCAGGCGAGCGCCCCACCCCGGCTGCCGCTGCGCGCGAGACTCGCCGAGAATGTCGAGGAAGCGGGGCTGGAAGGCGCTCTCGCCGCCTCGCTCGCAGCCCTTGGCCTACCGCTGCGCGAGCCGCCAGAGACCGGGCCGCCGGAGGAGATCGCCACGCTGCGCTCCGTGGTCGACCCCGTCTTCGGCACCATGACCGGTATCTCCGCAGGACGGGGCGCCGCAACGGTCTGGCGCCAGGGCCCGCTCGGCGCGGCGGAGGCACGTCTCGCGGCCCGTGAGGCCGGGCTTTCGCCCGCCTTCGCCACCGCACTCGCCGAACCGCTCGCCCGGGTGACCGTGCTCGTCGCCGGCCAGACCGCCACCATCGCCACGCTCACCCTCGAAAGCGTGCATCTCTCGGAGGGGGGTGTCGCAGCGGCAGGGCTTGCGGCCAGCCCGCCCTTGACGGACAAAGTTGACGTTAACGGAAATATCGGCGCGCCGGGTTGAGGCCGCCGCGAGCACGAGGCTGTCATGACCGACGCGACCCGCCTGCCCGCCGCCCTGAGCCGCCTCTCACTCCCCGTGATCGGCGCGCCGCTCTTCATCGTCTCCAACCCCGCGCTCGTCATCGCGCAGTGCAAGGCCGGCATCGTCGGCAGCTTTCCAGCGCTCAACGCGCGCGAGAAGCCGGGCGATCCGATCATGCTGGAGATCTGGCTGAAGGAGATCACCGAGGCGCTGGACGCGCATAACCAGGCGAACCCGGACGCGCCGGCCGCCCCCTTCGCCGTGAATCAGATCGTCCACCGCTCGAATGGCCGGCTCGAGCGCGACATCGAGATCTGTCACAAATGGAAGGTGCCGGTCTGGATCACCTCGCTCGGCGCGCGCGTCGAGGTGAACGAGGCGGCCCATGCCTGCGGCGGCATCACGCTGCACGACGTGATCAACGACCGGTTCGCGCGGAAGGCCATCGAGAAGGGTGCGGACGGGCTGATCGCCGTAGCCGCCGGCGCCGGCGGGCATGCCGGCACCACCTCGCCCTTCGCGCTGGTGCAGGAGATCCGCGCCTGGTTCGAGGGGCCGCTACTTCTTTCGGGCAGCATCGCGACAGGTGATGCGGTGCTCGCCGCGCAGGCCATGGGGGCGGATTTCGCCTATATCGGCTCGGCCTTCATCGCGAGCCACGAGGCGAATGCGGACCCGGCCTACAAGCAGATGATCGTGGATGCGATGTCGGACGACATCGTCTACTCCTCGCTCTTCACCGGCGTGCATGGAAACTATCTCAAGGGCTCGATCCGCAACGCAGGCATGGACCCGGACGACCTGCCGGAGAGCGATCCCTCGAAAATGAACTTCGCGGACGGCTCCTCCAAGCCGAAGAGCTGGAAGGAGATTTGGGGTGCGGGCCAAGGGGTTGGCGCGGTGAAGTCGGTCGAGGGCGCAGCGGAGATCGTTGGCAGGCTGACGCGGGAGTACGAGGGCGCTCGGTCCCGGCTCGGTCTCGCGCAGCGGGCGGCCGCGGCGGAGTAGCGCCGCGCGGTCCCCGGCCGAAACACGCAACGGGTGCACGGCGGCGCGCAGGGTCACGGGCGAAGGAATTGCCCGAGGAGGCCCTGCCGATGTTCCGCCGTCTTGCTCCCGTCACGTTGGCCGCGCTGCTGGCCGGCTGTGCCATCCCGCCGAACCCCGTGGACGTTGCCCGCTTCAATGCGAGCGTGCACGGCGCCGCCGATGCCGACCGCACGCGCGCCGCGCGCCTCGCCGCCGGTGTCTCTGCGGCCCATTCCGGCATGACCCTAGCTTGCACCATGGCCTGGGACGGGGCGGAACTGCAGGTCTTCAGCGTGATCCGGCGATACTGCGCGGCCCGCCGCGCGCTCCTGCCGGGAATAAAGGCACACACGCCCACCACGCCCGCGCCATTGCCGCCCTCGGCAATGGGGGAGTGAGGCCTGGCATCCGCGCTGCGGGGGTGTGAGCCCCTATCGTGAGCGTGGCACGTCGAGGCTGCGCCCGCGCCCACCCACGAAAGTTTTGCCGCAATCCTCCTAAGAAATGGTGCAGCCTACCGGACGGACGCGAGTGGCAACCCGCGCCGACGTCACCGAATCTTTACTGAACCCGCCACAAGCTGACGTGGGTGGGCGCGGGCGCAGGAAAAGCAGTCCAACTGTTCAGGCGGCGCTTTTGTCCTTGCGCTTTTCGTCCAGCGCGTCGAACAGGCGCTGCTGTTCCTTCGCCCAGGCCTCGATGTCGTAGCGGTGGACCTTTTCGCGGAGGGCAGCCATGCGACCACGGCGGTCCTCCTCGGCCATGTCGAGCGCCTGGTCGATCGCCGCATCCATGGAGCGGTTCGAGAACGGGTTGGTGAGCACCGCCTCCGCCATCTCAACGGCCACGCCTGCAAATTCCGAGAGGACGAGCACGCCGTCTCCGTCGGTCCGCGCCGCCACGAACTCCTCCGCGACAAGGTTCAGCCCGTCTGCCAGCGGCGTGATCCAGGCGACGTCCGCCGCGCGGTAATAGGCGACGAGATCGCGGAAGGGGATGGGCGTGGAGATCAGCGATACGGGCTGCCATTCGAAGCTGCCATAGGCGCCGTTGATCCGGCCGACGGCGGTCTCGATCGCCTCCTGCACCTCCGCATAGGCTTCCATGTTGCGGTTGGCGCTGACGCTCACCAGCATCAGCCGCACCTCACCCCGCAGCGCCGGCCGCCGCTCCAGCAGGCGCTCATAGGCCTGCAGGAGCTCGATACCGCCCTTCGTATAGTCCGTCCGCCCAACGGAGATGATAAGCTTCTTGCCACCAAGCTCCTGGCGGATCGCCGCCTTCAGCTCCGCCGTCTCCTCGGCCCGTGCCAGCTCTTCGATGTAGTCGACATCGACGCCCACCGGGAACGCCGAGAGCAGGATGCGTCGCCCCTCGTACTCCACCTCCGTGAAGGTCGTCCGCTCCGAGAGCGCCTGGCCGGAGGGCGAGAAATCCTCGGGCGTCATCTCCTCGCCCACCACGCGCACATCGAACCGGCTATGCGCACAGCTCACGAAATTCGCCACGTAGCGAGGGATATGGAAGCCGACGATGTCGCAGGCCAGGAGGCTTTCGATGATCTCGCGCCGCCAGGGCAGCACGTTGAACATGTCCGCCGCCGGGAACGGTGTGTGATGGAAGAAGGCAATCTTGGCGTTGGGCTTCAGCTGGCGGAGATAGACCGGCACGAGCCAGAGATTGTAGTCGTGCACCCAAATAACGCTGTCGTCGTCCGCCTCTCGCGCGGCCGCCTCGGCGAACGCCCAGTTCACTTCACGAAAGGTCGGCCAGTCGACGGGATCGTAGTTGTAGCGGTCCTTGAAGCTGTGGAGGATCGGCCAGATCGCCTCCTTCGAGGTCACGTGATAGAAGCTCGACACCTGCTCCTTGGTGAGCGCGAGGCGGCTGACGGTGTACTTGCCGTAGCTGTCCTCGATCTCGATCACCCGCTCGAAATCCGGCTCGTTCGGGTCGTCGGCATATTTCCAGGCGACCCAGGCGCCCGCGTCATGCCGGCCGAAGAAGCTCTTGAGCGTGGGCACGATGCCGTTTGGACTCTTGTTCTCCTTCCGGACGAGCTTCCCGTCCTCGATCACCTCCTCATAGGGCTGGCGGTGATAGACGATGACGAGCTTCGAGGTCATGGGTCCCCCTTCCGGGATCGGGCGCCGGGGCGACGGGGCTCCGGGGCCTGGCTTCTGGGTAGCGGGCCGCGTCAGCGCGGCGCTGGCGCGTAGAGGTCGAAATGGGCGATGGCGTCCATGATGCCGGCAGCGCCGATGCCCTCGGCCTTCAGCACATGCCCCTTGTCCGCCACGCGGGCGAGGAGCGGGGCTTCCGAGCCGCCGACAGCGACGCCGTGAAACGCGGTCTCGAACATGGAATAGTCGTTCATCGTGTCGCCCGCCACCAGGATCCGCCCCGGCTCGAGACCCAGATGCCCGGCAAGGCGGGTGAGCGAGGGGCCCTTGCTGACCCCCTTGGGCAGCACGTCGAAATAGGTGTCGGCGGAGATCAGGTGGTCGTAGCCCAACGCCGCGACGATGGCCTCGGCCGCCGGATCGTAGGTCTCGGGGTCGTAGTCGTAGCTCACGCGGAAGCGGAAATCGGTCGGCTGGAGGCTGAGGCCGGGGTGACCGTCGAGTGCCGCGCGCACTTTCGTGCCCCCGTCTCCCCAGAGGCCGGCGATCTCTTCCTCGAGCGCGTGGATGGGGCTGACCTTGCCGCCCGGCGCGGCGGGCGCCATGCGGGCGATGGTGGTGCCCACATCGCCGACCACGAAATCGGGCCAGGGCACTGGCGTGTCCGTGCACAGGCCCTCGATAAAGCGCGGGTCCCGCCCGGTGACGAAGATCAGGCCAACCTCCGCGCGATGGGTCTCGATCCAGCGATAGAGCTGCAGGCGGTGTTCCTCCGTCCCGCCGAGAAACGTCCCGTCGAGATCGGTGGCGAGCACGAAGCGCCAGGGCGCCGCCACCGCACGGTCGTCGCCCGGGGCAGCCGAGAGGTCTTGCGGGGACATCGTCATTCCTCCCAGGCGTCGGCGAAGCGGCGGATGGCAGCATCATCGGCCGGATGATCGAGGGTGAGTTCGAGCGCGCGGGGTTCGGCCTCGAGCGGGCGGGACCAGAGCTCGGCAAAGGCTTCGCCGAGCGGCTTGCCGTCATGCACGATGGCGCGCACGGTCTCGCAGATCGGCATCTCCACGCCCTTGCGGCGGGCGAGATCGGTGGCGGCGATGGAGTTGCGCACACCCTCGACGACCTTCTTCTGGCCACCGAAAATCTCGTCGCCCCGCCGGCCCTCGCCCATCTCCACGCCGTAGCTGAAATTGCGGCTCGAGGTGTTGGAGCAGGTGAGGGTGAGGTCGCCGATGCCGGAAAGGCCGGTCACGGTCTCGCGCTTGCCGCCGAGCGCCTCGGCCAGCGCCTTCATCTCGTCGAGCCCGCGGGTGATGAGCGCCGCGCGGGTATTGGCGGCAAAGCCCGCGCCCGTCGCCATGCCGCAGGCGATGGCGAGCACGTTCTTCACCGCGCCACCCACTTCCACGCCGGTGAGATCGTCCGAAAGGTAGGGGCGGAAGCTCTCGGTCGTGAGCGAGACGGCCATGCGCGCCGCCAGCTGCTCGGCCCGAAGGAGATGCTCGCGCTCGAGATCGGCATAGCGGTCGAGCCGGAAATCGCTGGCGATGGTCACCGCCGTCGGGTCGCCCCGCGCGGTCTCATCAGCAAAGCTGGGGCCGGAGAGGGCGCCGACCGGACGGCCCGGAGCGGCATCGGCCACCACATCGGCCATGAGGAAGCCCGTACGGTCCTCGATACCCTTGGCGCAGACGATAACCGGCACCTTCGGCGCAAGGACGGTGTTCAGCCGCTCCGCCATCTCGCGCACCGTACCCGAAGGCGTGACGAGGAGCACCGCCTCGGCGCACGCACAGGCTGCGTGGAAATCATCGGTCGCCGTCAGCCCGTCGGGCATGGGGATGTCGCCGAGATAGCGGCTATTGAGGCGGCGGTCGTTGATGTCCTCCACCACGTCCCGCCGCCGCGCCCAGAGGCTGGTACGCCGCCCGGCACGCGCCGCCACCACCGCGAGCGCGGTGCCCCAGGCACCGCCGCCGATCACCGCAAGGGAACGGTAGGGCCGGGCCTCCAGCGGCGCGCCGGGTACAGGCACCGGTGCGGGCAGGCTTCCCGTGATGTCGAAAGCGCTCATGGGCCCCCTCGGTGCGGCCGTGGCAGACGAAGCTGTGCAGGGTGAGTTAGGGCGCCCGCCGCTTGCCGGCAAATGCTCCGGGACAGATCGATCAGTCCCGCTCCGCGCTCCGCCGCGCTTCGGCCGCGCCTTCGCGGAAGGGCTCGCAATTCGCGTCCACCCCGGTGCCCTGCCAGAAGGGCGTGCCGGTCCGGAACGCCGCGCGGCCGATCAGATGCGAGCCGACGGGGGCGGTGATGATCATGAAGACGGAGACGAGGATCACCTTGATCACAATCTCGAGCCCAGGCGCCGCGAAGACCAGCGCGAGGGCGATGAACATCAGCCCCAGCGTGCCCGCCTTGGTGGCCGCGTGCATGCGGAGATAGACGTCCTGGAAGCGCACCACGCCAAGGCCCGCGGCGAAGCACAGGAGCCCGCCGGCGACGAGGGCGATGGCGGCGAGGATGTCGAGCACGGTCTCAAGCATTGCTGGGCTCCGGGTCGGCGGACGGGGCTGCTTCGGCTGAAGGCTCGGGCGGGGGCGGGGGCGCCGGCTCAGGGTCCGGTGCAGGGGGCGCATCGGTCCGCACCCGGCGCTCCACATAACGCGCGAAGGCGACGGTGGAGAGGAATGAGATGAGGGCAAGGGCGAGGGCCGCGTCGAGATAGGCGGGCTTCCGCACGGCCGTGGCAAAAACCACCAGAAGCGCGGTGAGCTGCATCGAGAGAAGATCGAGCGCCACGACACGGTCCGGCAGCGTCTCACCCTTGATCAGGCGCCAGACGGAGCAGACGATCCCGGCAGCGATGAGGATGCCGCTCACCGAGGCGCCCCAGGCCAGCGGCCCTTCGAAGAACCCGCCGAGGATGTTCATTGCGTGGCCCTCATCACCACCTTCTCGAGCCCCGCCTTGATGCCGGCGTTCACCGCCTCGGTCCCCTCCTCGGTATACATCGAGTGAATGAGGAGGAACTGCCGGTCAGGGCTCACATCCACGGTAAGCGTGCCGGGCGTGAGCGTGATCATGTTCCCGGTCATCGTGATCTGCAGGTCGCTCTTCGCATCGAGCGGGAGGGCGTGGAACTTGGGGGTGATGTTCAGCCCGGGCGTCATCACCTCGACGAACACGCGCCAGGCGGAATTGAAGAGCTCGTAGAGAAAGTAGATGACGAGCCAGACGATATGCAGCGGCTTCATGAGCAGGCGCATGGGTCACGAACCTCCAAGCACGGTGCGGAGATAGGGTATCGGGTCGCGCAGGCCGCCGGCGGCATCGCCCGCCAGCGCGAAGAAGTTGTCCGGCGAGAGGCTGATGCCGAGCGTAACGGCGGCGAGCAACATCACAGGCAGGACCAGAAGGCGATGAGGATAGCAGGCGGGGATCGCCTCCGCCTCCACGCCCGGGCGCGGCTGCCAGAAGGCGGCAACGAAGACGCGACCGAGATAGAAGAAGGTCAGCACCGAGGCCATCAGGATGAGCGCGCCGAGGAGGTAGTCCCCCGCCTCGAAACTCGCGCGGATCATGAAGAACTTGGCCCAGAAACCCGAGAGCGGCGGCACCCCGATGAGGCTGAGCATGGGTATGAGGAACAGGATCCCGAGCCAGGGCGCCGCGGTCCACAGCCCGCCGATACGGTCGAGACGCTCGGACCCGCATTCGCGCCCGATGAGCCCGCCGAGGAGGATGAGACCCATCATCGCCGGTATGTGGTGGAAGAAGTAGAAGACGGCGCCTGAGAGCGCGAGCTCCGTACCGATGGCAAGGCCGAGGGTCATCACCCCGATCTGGCTCACGATGTGGAAGGAGAAGATGCGCCGCATCTCCCCCTCCGCCGCGGCCCCCATGGCGCCGAGCACGATGGTGAAGCCAGCGGCGATGAGGAGGGCGGTAGAGATCACCTCGTTCCCCGGATCGAAGATCAGCGTGAAGACGCGCAGGAGCGAGTAGACGCCCACCTTCGTGAGCAGCGCGGAGAAGAGCGCGGAGGTGGCGGCGGCGGGCGTGTGGTAGGAGGCCGGCAGCCAGAAGAACACCGGGAAGAGCGCGGCCTTCGCGGCGAAGGCGAAGAGCAGCATGCCGGCTGCCCCCATCACCGCCGTCTCGTCCATCCGCCCCTGCAGCTTCACGCCGAGATCGGCCATGTTGAGCGTGCCGGCGGTGCCGTAGAGCAGGCCGACGCCGGTCAGGAACGCGATGGTGCCCACGAGGTTGAGGGCGACGTATTTCATTGCCCCGTCCATCTGCCGCCGCCCGCCGCCGACGACGAGGAGACCGAAGGACGAGATGAGCATCACCTCGAACCAGACATAAAGGTTGAAGAGGTCGCCCGTGAGGAATGCGCCGCAGACGCCACCAACCATCGCGTGGCAGAGGGCGTGGAAGCCGAGCGCCTCCGTCGGCTTGTCCACCTCCACGGTCGCGAACATCAGGGCCGTGAAGGTGGCGATACCGGCGATGAGCACCATGGCGCCCGAGAGCGTGTCGGCCGCGAGGGTGATGCCGTAGGGCGCCGCCCAGCCACCCATCTGCGCCGACATCGGCCCGTTGGCCGCCGTCTCCGCGAGGATCGTGCCGCCGAGGATGATCAGCACGCCGGCGGAGAGCACCGATAGCAGCTTGTGCACCGGGTGGTGGCGCAGCAGGAACAGGATGATCGCCGTGCCGAGGGGCAGCAGGATCGGGGCGGCGAGCAACATCAGCGAAGCTCCGGGTCGAGCGTGGCGGGCCGTCGGGCATCCTCGGGCTCGGCCTCGCGCATCCCCCCGCTATCGGCCGTGCCAAACTCGGCATACGCGCGGAGCACGAGGCTGAGCGAGAAGACGAAGAGACCGAAGCCGATCACGATGGCCGTGAGGATCAGCGCCTGGGGGAGAGAGTTGGCGACCGTGCCCTCCACCGTCTCCGCCCCTTCCGGCACCAGCGCGGGCAGGCCGAAGGTCATCCGCCCGGCGGCGAAGATGGCGAGGTTGGCGGCGTTGGAGATGATGGTGAGGCCGAAGAGAAACCGGATGAGGTTGGACGACATCATCAGGTAGGCGCCGCAGGCCACGAGGAAGCCAATCAGGACGGCGAGGGAGGGTTCCATCAGCGCTTCTCCTCGTCATCCGCATCGTCGAGCGCGGAAAGCGCCGCGGCCTCCAGCGTGAAGAGCATGCCCGAGACACCGCCGACGACGACGAGGAACACGCCCGTGTCGAAGAGCAGGATCGAGCCGAAGGGTTTGAGCGAGACGCCGAAGAAATACGCGTCCTTCAGCGGCCAGACCCCGGCGAGCACAGAGCCCTCCGCGAGGTAGCCCCAGACGGCGGCGGTGACCGCGCAGGCGAGGCCCACGGCAGCGATCGCCAGCGGTTCGGCGCGCAGGAAGCGGCGAGCCTTCTCCAGCCCCGAGGCCTTCTCCATGAGCGCGAGGGCGGTAGCGGCGACTAGCCCGCCGATAAAGCCTCCGCCTGGCGCGTTATGGCCGCGCCAGAGGATGTAAATGGCGAACAGGAACAGGATCGGCGCCATCACGCGCGTGGCGGTGGAAAGGATGATCGAGTTCATGCGCGCGTCTCCGACGACTTGGCCCCTCGGCGTTGGTTCCGCGTGGGCGCGCCGCGCCCGGAGGAGAGGGCCGCGACCGCACCGATGGAGGCGATGACGATCACGGCGATCTCGCCCAGCGTGTCGAGCGCCCGGAAATCGACGAGGATGACGTTGACGATGTTGTTGCCGAAGGCTTCCGGCGCCGACTTCGCCTCGAAGAACTCGGTCAGCTGCAGGTCGAGCGGCGTGCCGAGCACGGAGATGAGGACAATGGTGACGCCGAGGCCCACGGCAGCGGCGATGCCGGCATCGCCCACGCGGAAGCCCTTACGCTCGGGCGTGCGGGGCAGGCGGAGGAGGGCGACGGCGAGGAAGACCACCACGAGGATCTCGATCATCAGCTGCGTCATCGCAACGTCGATCGCGCCATAGAGCACGAAGATGATCGAAATACCGGTGCCGACGACGCCGAGCGCGGTGATCGAGAGGAGGCGCGAGCGGGTGATCACCACCACGACCGTGCCGATGATGATCATGAAGAGCGTGACGTAGTTGATCAGCGGCAGGTCGAAGCTCGGCGTCGGCCGGTGCCCGCCGGAGGCTGCGACCGCGCCCCACAGGACCACGGCGAGGGCGATGAAGGTGACGCGCATATAGCCCTCGAGCGCGCCGTCCTGCACCCGGCCCATGAAGCCCGAGCAGAAGCGCTGCAGACCGTCGAGCACCACGTCATAGGTCCGGTCCGCGCTCCGCAACCCGTCCTGCTCCGCGCCGGCCAGACCGAGCCGGATCGCACGGGCGTAATAGTAGAAGACGCCGCCGAGCGCGAAGGTGCAGAGGCTGAGCATCAGCGCCGCGTTGAACCCGTGCCAGAGCGCGAGATGCGGGTCGCCGATATCGCGGCCGAGGATGCTGCTGGCCACGGGCCCCACGATACCCGAGCCGACGGGCCCCGCGGCGAGGCCGAAGAGGAGGCCGAGCACGGCGAGGATCATCGGGCCGAGCCACATCTCCCAGGGCGGGTCCGCGGCGGGCTTGGGGCTGAGCTGGGGGCCGCGATGGAAGGGATTGAGCGCCACGAGCCCGCCCACCGCCACCATCATGGCGTTGGCGGCCAGCGCCGCGCCGGTAACGAGGACAGGCTCTGTCGCCACCTTGAGGGCGCCCTCATACATCACCTCTTTGCCGAGGAAGCCGACGAACGGCATCATGCCCGCCATGGAGAGCGCCGCGAGAGCCGCCATCCACATGGTGATGGGCATCGCCTTCGCGAGGCCGCCGAGCGCATCGACTTCCCGCGTGCCGGCCTTCTTGTCGAGACAGCCGACCATGAGGAAGAGTGAGGCCTTGTAGAGGGCGTGGACCACGAGGAAGAGGGCCGCGCCGATCACCGCCTTCTCGGTTCCGCCGCCGAGAAACATCACCAGCGTGCCAAGGCCCATCACCGTGGTGTGGGCGAGCATCAGCTTGAGGTCGGTCTGCCTGAGCGCCCAGATCGAGCCGATGAGCATGGTGGTGGCGCCGAAGATGGTGAGCACCCAGAACCAGATCTCCGTGCCACCGAGCGCGGGGGTGAAGCGCATAAGAAGGTAGACGCCCGCCTTCACCATGGTGGCCGAGTGGAGGTAGGCGGAGACGGGCGTGGGCGCGGCCATCGCGCCCGGAAGCCAGAAATGGAACGGGAACTGGGCCGATTTCGTAAAGGCGGCGAGCAGTACTAGGAGGAAGACCGGGACATAAAGCCCGCTCTCGCGCAGGGTGTCTCCGGCCGCGTTGATATCCGAGATCAGGTAGCTGCCGGTGAAGCCCCCCAGCAGGATGAGCGCACCGAGGAGGGCGAGGCCGCCCATGCCCGTGACGAGGAGCGCCTGCAGGGCGGAGCGGCGCGAATTGGGCTTCTGATAGTCGAACCCCACGAGCAGGAATGACGTGACCGTGGTGCCCTCCCAGAAGAGGAAGAGCGTGACGATATCGTCCGCCAGCACGAGGCCAACCATCGACACGCCGAAGAGAAAGAGCAGCGTCAGGAGCCTGCCAACGCGCGGATCGGTGCGGAAATAGCCTGCGGTGTAAAGGAAGACGAGCGCGCCGATCCCCGTGATCAGCAGCGAGAAGACGAGCCCCAGCCCGTCGATCCGGAAGGCGAAGGCGATGTCGAGCGCGCTGATCCAGGGCCGGCTCCAGGTGAAGACCTCCCCACCCGCGACGCCCGGCAAGAACTGGAGGAAGAAGGAGAAAGCCAGTAGCGCGAGGACGCTGGGCACGTAGAGCAGATAGGTCGAGAGCTGCGGGAAAGCTTCGAAGAGCGAGCGGATCGGATGCGTCGGCACGGGCTTGGTGCCGATGGGCCAGGGAAGCGATGCCGCGAAGCCGCTGCCGAGCGGATCCGGCGCGGCGAGCGCGGTCGTGCCGGCCGGCATCGTCTCGTCGGGCACAGGGCCCCTGCCCCTGCCGGCGGCGGTCGTTGCCTCGCTCTCCTGCATCGTCGCTCCGCGATTCTTATCTGAAGGCCGGCCTCGGGTGGGGAGGGAGGCGCGGCGAGGGCTCCCGCGGAACCATAATCGAATTGTCGCAGTTGGCTAGGGCCGCGACCCAAGGAAAGACGCGGCGCATCGGGAGGAGGCCGCGCCGGCGGGGGGATCGACCCCCCGCCGGCGCGCTCGGGCGATGCCCTCGAGGCGCCTACCGGCGGTCGACAAGAACCGGATGGCCGTCAGGTGAGGCTGCGATCGCCCATGGTGAGGAACTTCTGGCGCCGGTCCGCCCGGATGGCCGCGGGGTCCATGCCGTCGAGCTCACCGAGGAGGGCTGCAATCGCGTCGCCCGTGGCGGCGATGGCCTCCGCCGGCGCGCGCTGGGCGCCCCCCACGGGCTCGTCGATCACCCGGTCCACCACGCCCAGTGCCGCAAGATCGGCCGCGGTCAGGCGCAGGGCCTGGGCCGCTTCCTTCATCTTCTCCGCGTTCTTCCAGAGGATCGACGCGCAGCCCTCCGGCGAGATGACCGAATAGACGGCATGCTCCAGCATCGCGACCCGGTTCGCCGTGGCCAGCGCCACAGCCCCTCCCGATCCACCCTCGCCGATGATGACCGAGACGAAGGGCGCGCCGAGCGACAGGCACTTCTCCGTCGCTCGCGCGATGGCCTCGGCCTGGCCGCGCTCCTCAGCCCCCTTGCCCGGATAGGCGCCGGGCGTGTCGACAAGGCTGATCAGCGGCAGGGCGAAGCGGTGCGCGAGATCCATGAGCCGCACGGCCTTCCGGTATCCCTCGGGCCGGGCCATGCCGAAATTGCGCTCGAGCCTACTGCGGGTGTCGGACCCCTTCTCGTGGCCGAGCACCACCACCGGGCGGTCCCGAAACCGGGCGAGGCCGCCGACGATGGCATGATCCTCCGCGAAATTCCGGTCGCCCGCGAGCGGCGTATAATCGCTGAACAGCCCGCGGATGTAATCCAGCGCATGGGGCCGGGCAGGGTGGCGCGCCACCTGGCATTTCTGCCAGGGCGTCAGCCCCTTGTAGAGGCTCACGAGCATCGCATCCGCGCGCTCCTCGAGCCGGCTGGCCTCGTCGGCCACCTCGAGCTCGGGGCTTTGGTCGACCAGCGCGCGGAGCTCCTGCGCCTTTCCGGCGAGCTCGGCCACGCCCTTCTCGAAATCGAGGAAGTTCTGCTTCTGCATGCGCGCTCACATGGCCCATCGGCGGCGCGGTTGCAACGGCCCGGCGGCGCCGGATTGATCCTGGCGGCTGGGCATGGTGCTATCCGCAGTTGACGCTGCGTGAACACTCGAGGGAGGAAGCGGATGGCCAGCATGGATTACGACGAGGCCGCCGCTGAGCGGCTCGAAGCAGTCTATCGGGGCAGCGACGTGGCCGCGCAGCGCCGGTTCACCCTCGACCAGCTCGCCCTCCGGCAGGGGCAGCGGGTGATCGATATCGGCAGCGGCCCCGGCTTCCTCTCGGCGGAGATGGCCGAGGCGGTGGGCATGGAAGGCGCGGTGCTCGGCCTCGACATATCGGAGGCCCTGCTCGCCCGGGCGCGCGCGCGCAACACCCGGCCCTGGCTCAGCTACGAACGGGGCGATGCCACCGCCCTGCCCGTGCCGGATGCGTCGTTCGACGTCGCCGTCTCCGTGCAGGTCGCCGAATACGTGGCGGATATCGAGGGCTTCTGTGCGGAGTTTGCCCGGGTCATCCGACCCGGGGGCCGGGGCCTCGTGGTGGCGACCGACTGGGACGCGGTGGCGTGGCACAGCGAGAACCCGGCGCGGATGGCACGGATGCTCAAGGCCTTCGAGCCCCACTGCGCCGACCCGCGCCTGCCCCGCACGCTCGCACCGAGGCTGCGCGCGGCGGGGCTGACGGTAACCGGCACGACCGGTTTTCCCATCATCAACCTAGCGGCCAGCGCCGGAAGCTACAGCCTCACCGCGCGTGCCTTTCTTGCGGGCTATGTGCGCGGCCAGGGCACGATGGACGCAGCAGAAATCGACGCCTGGGAGGCGGAGCTCGACGGGCTCGACGCCCGCGGCGCCTCCTTCTTCTCCAGCACCCGGGTCTTCGTCGCCGTCTCGAAACCCGCCTGAAGAGGCGGATGGGGCGCGGCTGGCGGGCGGGCCGCTGAGGACCGCCAGGTCCGAAGCCGGGGCGACCAGCCAGCCCGCCCCGACCTGCCGGCGAAACCGAAGAGTTCAGGCGCCGATCAGCGCCGCCTGCTTCACGATCACCTCCGCCTGGCGGATGGAGGCGAGATCGATCAGCTTGCCGTCGAGCGTCACCGCGCCTGCACCAGAGCGGGTCGCCTCCTCCATCGCCTCGATGATCCGCTTGGCCTTCGTCACCGCCGCGTCCGACGGCGTGAAGACCTCGTTGGAGAGCGCGATCTGGCTCGGATGGATGGCCCATTTGCCCACCATGCCGAGCGTGGCCGAGCGCCAGGCTTGCGCCCTGAAGCCCTCGGGGTCGGAAAAGTCGCCGAAAGGCCCGTCCACCGGCAGCACCCCGTGGGTCCGACAGGCAGCCACAATCGCCACGGTCGGATAGTGCCAGGGATCCGCGAAATGACGCGCCCGCTCCCCGCCGTCCTCGCGGGGGTCCTCGATCATCGCATAGTTCGCCTGCATGCCGCCGATCGCCGTCGTCGCCATGCCCATGAACGCCGCATAGTCCGCCGGGCCGAGGCTCATGGCCTCCATCCGGGGCGAGGCAGCCGCGATCTCCTCCACATGCGCAAGGCCCGCCGCCGTCTCGATGATCACTTCCAGGCCGAGCCGCTTGGTCTTGCCCGTCGCCGCCTCGAGCGCGCTGATCATCGCGTCGACGGTGTAGACATCCTTCGCGTTCCCCGCCTTCGGGATCATGATGAGATCGAGCCGGCCGTTGGTCTGCTCCACCAGGTCAACCACGTCCCGGACCCAATAGGGCGTGTCGAGACCATTGATCCGCACGCTGAGGGTCTTGTTCCCCCAATCCACATCGTTGACCGCCTGGATGACGTTCTTGCGCGCCTCGATCTTGTCGTCCGGCGCCACCGCGTCCTCCAGGTCGAGGTTCGCCACATCCGCCGCCGAGGCCGCCATCTTCTCGAAAAGCGCAGGCTTCGAGCCGGGGCCGAAAAGCTGGCAGCGGTTCGGGCGGGCAGGCGGCGCGGGCTGGACCAGGAAGCTCATGAGATCACTCCTCGGGCGGCTGACCGGCGCGAGGGCCGGGCAATGATGTTGGGGCGAGCGCCGACTAGGCGCAATTTTCTTTCGCCGCTGTCCTAGTGTGCGCCGCAGCACCGGTCAATGCCGTCGCGGCCCCGTCATGCTCCGCGGCTAACTTGCCTGCACCAACCGAAGGAGCGTGCCATGACCGCCGAGACCCCACCGAAGCCCAAGCCCGTCGTCAACATGGAGGCCGTGCTCGCCGACCCCGCCTTCTCCGACACCAACAGCCCCGGCGCGGATTTCGAGGCGCGCCTCGGCGCCGTCGGCCGCGCGCTCGGCAGCCGCAAGCTCGGCGCGACGCTGACGGTGGTGCCCCCCGGCAAGAAGGCCTGGCCGCGCCACTACCACATGACCAACGATGAGATGTTCGTGATCCTGGCCGGCACCGGCACGTTCCACCACGGCGACGACACCTACCCCCTGGCCCCCGGCGACATCGCCTATGGCGAAGCGGGCACCGGCATCGCCTTCCAGATCGAGAACACCGGCACGGAGGAGCTGCGCTATCTCGCCCTCAGCACGCTCGAGCCCACGGATGTCTTCGTCTACCCGGACAGCGGCAAGATCGGCTTCCTTGCCGGCAGCGGGCCCATGCGCGCCGATCAGGCCAGCGAAAGGCCACGCATCATCCACTTCATCCGGAACGACATGAAGGCCGGCTACTGGGACGGTGAGCTCTGACGCCAGGCGCCACCGCCGCGCGCCGTCGGCTTGACCCCCGGCGCGCGATCCCATAGCTCCGGCGCATGATCAGGCCCATCGTCCTCCATCCGGATCCCCGGCTGAAAAAGGTCTGCGACCCCGTCCCGGCGGTCGATGACGAGGTCCGTGCGCTGATGGATGACATGCTCTCCACCATGTATGACGCCCCCGGCATCGGCCTCGCCGCCCCGCAGGTCGGCGTGAACCTGCGCGTGGTGGTGATGGACTGCGCGGCGCGGGACGACGAGGCGAAGGAAGGGGAGCTGCGCCCCCTGAAACTCGCCAACCCCGAGATCGTCTGGTCGTCCGAGGAGATGGTGGTGGAGGAGGAAGGCTGCCTCTCGATCCCCGACATCTATGCCGACATCAAGCGCCCGAGCGCCGTGCGCGTCCGCTGGCTCGACGAGACGGGCGCCGAGCAGGAAGAGGACTTCACCGGCATCTGGGCGGTCTGCGTGCAGCACGAGATCGACCATCTGAACGGCAAGCTCTTCATCGACATGCTGGGCCCCATGCGCCGCCGCCTCATCACCGAGAAGATGAAGAAGCTGAAGCGGGACCGTGCGCGCCGCGCCGATGAGCTCGCCCGCGAGGGCTGAGCCTTACGATCCCCGCATCGAGGAGCCCTGCCCATGCGCATCGTCTTCATGGGCACGCCCGATTTCGCCGTACCGGTGCTCGAGGCACTCGTGGCGGCAGGCCACGAGATCGCCGCCGTCTACACCCAGCCGCCCCGCCCCGCCGGCCGCGGCAAGGCACTGCGCCCCTCGCCCGTGCATCGTGCGGCGGAGGCGCATGGCTTTCCGGTGGAGACGCCGGAGCGATTTCGCAACAAGGACGTGGTCGCCCGCTTCGCAGCTTATGAGCCCGATGTCGCGGTGGTGGTCGCCTACGGCCAGATCCTGCCCCAGGCAGCCCTCGACGCACCCCGGCTCGGCTGCCTCAACGCCCATGCCTCCCTCCTGCCCCGCTGGCGCGGCGCCGCCCCCATCCAGCGCGCCATCATGGCGGGCGACGCGGAAACCGGCGTGTGCATCATGCAGATGGAGGCGGGGCTCGACACCGGGCCCGTGCTCGCCCGCGCATCGCTCCCCATCGGCGCCGAGGACACTGCCGGCACACTGCACGACCGGCTCGCCACCCTCTCCGCCCACCTCATGACCGAAACCCTCGCCCGGCTCGCCGAGGGCCCCCTCCCCGCCGAGCCCCAACCCGCGAAAGGCATCACCTACGCCGCAAAGATCGAGAAGGCCGAAGCCCGGATCGACTGGACGATGCCGGCCGAGGCGGTCTCCGCCCATATCCGCGGCCTAAGCCCCTTCCCCGGCGCCTGGTGCGAGATCGCCGGCGAACGGGTGAAAGTGCTGATGGCCGAGGCCGTTGACGGCGACAGCGGCCCTCCGCCCGGCACGGCGATGGACGACGGTCTCACCATCGCCTGCGGCACCGGCGCCGTCCACCTCACCACCCTCCAGCGCGCGGGCAAAGGCCCCCAGCCTGCCGAAACCTTCCTGCGCGGCTTCCCCGTCCCGAAGGACACCACGCTCGCCTGATCCGCCCGAAGGCCGGATCGGGTCAAGGATGGCAACGCCACCGGCAGCGCCGGCGGGCCCGATCGCGGATCGGGCGCGTCCTTGACGCGGTCCGTCTTTCGATCATGCTGGAAAGGGCGCCCTCGCGGCGCCTCCCAAGCCCCTCAAGCGGCCCCTGCCAAACGCAGAAGGCCCGGGAGCATCGCCCCCGGGCCCGCCCAGCAGAAACCCCGCAACAACCGATCCCGGCGACCAGCCGGGATGCCGCTTGCCGCGGTGGTGCGGGATCAGACGCCCATGCAGATGTATTTCATCTCGAGATACTCTTCGATGCCGTGCTTCGAGCCCTCGCGGCCAAGGCCGGACTGTTTCACGCCGCCAAAGGGCGCCACCTCGGTCGAGATGATGCCGGTGTTCACGCCGACGATCCCGCTCTCGAGCCCTTCGGCCACGCGCCAGACGCGGCTGAGATCCTTGGCGTAGAAATACGCGGCAAGGCCGAAGATGGTGTCGTTGGCGAGCGCCACCGCCTCTTCATCGGTCTCGAAGCGGAAGAGCGGGGCCACCGGCCCGAAGGTCTCCTCACAGCTCACAAGCGCATCCTTCGGCACGCCGGTCATCACCGTGGGCTCGAAGAACATGTCGCCCTGCGCCGCGCGCTTGCCGCCGATGATCACCTCGGCGCCGCGCTTGGTGGCGTCCGCGATGTGCTCCTCGACCTTTTCGATGGCCTTGGGCTCGATCATCGGGCCGATCTTCACGCCGTCCTCGAACCCGTCACCCACCTTCAGCTCGGCCACGGCAGCCTTCAGCTTCTCGGCGAAGGCATCGTAGACACCGGCCTGCACATAAATACGGTTGGCGCACACGCAGGTCTGCCCGGCATTGCGGAACTTGCACATGATCGCCCCCTCGACGGCGGCGTCGAGATCCGCGTCATCGAACACGATGAAGGGCGCGTTGCCGCCGAGCTCGAGGCTCATCTTCTTGATGGTGTCGGCGGACTGACGCATCAGGATACGGCCCACCTCGGTGCTGCCGGTGAAGGTGATCTTCGCGACCTTTTCATGCTCGCAGAGGATCTTGCCCACACCGCGCGAGTCGGTCGACGTGATGACGCTGAAGACCCCCTTCGGGATCCCCGCCTTCTCCGCCAGCACCGCCATGGCCGTGCAGGAGAGGGGCGTGAGCGTGGCCGGGCGCACCACGAAGGTGCAGCCCGCGGCCAGCGCCGGGGCGGCCTTGCGGGTGATCATGGCGTTCGGGAAGTTCCAGGGCGTGATGGCGCCGACCACGCCGATGGGCTGGCGGAGCACCATCAGCCGCTTGTCCGCCTGGTGGCCCGGAATGGTCTCGCCATAGATGCGCTTGGCCTCCTCGGCGAACCACTCGATGAAGCTCGCGCCATAGGCGATCTCGCCCTTGGCCTCGGCCAGCGGCTTGCCCTGCTCGGCCGTGAGCAGCCGTCCGAGATCGTCCTGATACTCCATCATGAGCTCGAACCAGCGGCGGAGGATGGTCGCGCGCTCCTTCGCGGTCATCGCCGCCCAGGCGGGCTGGGCGCGGTGCGCGGCCTCGATTGCGCGCTCGGTATCGGCCACGCTGCAATCGGCCACATCGGCGATTTTCTCGCCAGTCGAGGGGTTTAGCACCTCGAAGGTCTTGCCGTCGGCCGCGCCGACCCACTCGCCGTCGATATAGGACTGCGCGGCGAGCAGGCTGCGTTCGCTGAGGTCGAACATGGGTTCCTCCCGTTTTCGGATCTGGCGGTGGTGTCGCGCCGAAGCAGGGTCCCGGTCAAGGCGGCCATTATGACGGGCATCCGTCAGACTGTGGCAAAGCTGCACTCTATGTTGCCACGACGGCACGCGTTGCGGTTTCTCGTTGCGCCTGCCGGGCGATTCGGACCATCCAGCGGCTCCGCTTTGGACCACGCGACCCCAGCGGCTGGCGTTTCCCGACCACCGGTGCGGGGCGGCCATGCCGTCGCCGCATCCCGGGGCGCGATGAGAAGGAGTGGCACATGCGCTGTAGCTCAGTGGATAGAGCACCGGACGCGAAATCCGGTTGTCGCTGGTTCAACTCCAGCCAACGCAACCTCGTTCTTCGGGAACGAAGGGTAGTCCCTGCAAAGGACTGAGGGTTCGACTCCCTCCCCAGCCTGTAACGCTGGACTTCACTAACGGGTTTCGGGGCCGGTCCTGCGGGGCCGGCGGCGCCTGTCCGCCTCGGCGGGCGGCCCGCATGCTCCGCCGCCACGCTCGGCCTGCGCTCCGGATGATGGGGGCGGCGGGCGGGGGCCAGGCCGAGGGTCAGGCGATCGGTTGTCTCTCCGAGGCAACAGGCCGCCGCGCCCGAGGCTCCGCCTTCGCCTCCCGGCTCCCCGCTCGCCGGGGCCCGCCGGGCGCGGCGCGGGACCGGTTCCGGAACCCACCCGACTCACCCCGCCGGACGGTCCGGCGGGCGTTGCCAACGCGAAAGGAGGTGCGCGCAAAGACCGCCGTGGTCCCCCGACGAGGACCACCGATGACGACCGTTAACGTCAGGAGGATGACGACATGACGACCCTTACTGACCGGATCATGGGCGTGGCCCGGGTCCGCGTCGCGGAAAACGAGCGCGTGGTCGCGCTCCACAAGGGCCGGTTCACGGGCATCCTCGGACCGGGCGAGCACCGGCTGCCGAACCGCCGGGGCGCGCTCGAGACCGAGCGCCATGACCTGAACCAGCCGGTCTTCACGTCCCGCTACGCGCGGGCGCTTGAAGCGGCGCGGCCCGACCTTGTGGCCGAGCACCTGACGGTGTTCGCGGCCGGCGAGGGCGAGGTGGCGGTGCTGATGCGCGACGGCGCGCTGGTTGCCGTGAGCCGCGGGCCGAAGGAGCGGACGCTCTACTGGACCGCAGCCGGCCCCTGGGAGATCCGACGCTTCGCCGTGGAGCCCGGACTTGCGGTGCCGGCGGCGCTTACGCGGGCCATCGAGCAGGCGGTCGGCGAACGGGTGATCGGCGGCGCGGTGGTGCGCGCGACGGTCGAGCCGGGCCAGGTGGGTGTGCTCCATGTGGGCGGGGCCTTCCGGGGCACGCTCGCGCCGGGGGTGCACTTCTTCTGGAACCTCGGCCAGGCGGTGAGCGTGAAGCTCGTCGACCTCCGGGCGCGGACCTACGAGGTCACAGGCCAGGAGGTGCTGACGGCGGACCGCGTGACGATCCGCGTGAACCTCGCCGCGCGCTTCCGTGTGGTCGATGCCGTGAAGGCCGCGACCATGGTGAAGGACTTCGCGGATGCGCTCCACGGGGCGCTGCAGCTGGCCTTCCGCCGGGCGCTCGGCGCGCGGACCCTCGACAGCCTCCTCGCCGAGAAGGTGACGGTGGATGCCGAGGCGGCCGGGCAGGTGCGCCGGGAGATGGCGGAGATCGGCCTCGAGGTCGGCGAGATCGCGCTCAAGGACGTGATCCTGCCGGGCGATATGCGCGAGATCCTGAACCGCGTGGTGGCCGCCGAGAAGGAGGCGGAGGCCAACATCATCCGGCGGCGAGAGGAGACGGCGGCGACGCGCGCGCTCCTCAACACCGCGAAGGTGATGGCGGAGAACCCGGTGATGCTGCGCCTCAAGGAGCTGGAGGCGCTGACGGAGATCGCCGGGAAGGTCGAGCGGCTGACCGTGCATAACGGGACCAAGGGACTGATGAGCGACCTTGTGCAGCTCGGCGACTGAGAACGGGCCCGGCCCCCCGGATGCGGGGGCCGGGCCTTTGTTCGCGGCGATCAGTGAAGCGGCATCCCGGCTGGTCGCCGGGATACTTGACGGTGGTCTCTGCGGCGGCGGGGTGTGGACGGCAGCCAGGGTGTGGCGGCGGGCTGCAGGATCGCTTTGGGGGCTGGGGAGGCGCCGCGAGGGCGCCTGTTCGAGCATGATCGAAGGCCGGGCCGCGTCAAGGACGGGCCGGCTCCGCCGGTCGCTCGCGCGATCCTTGACCCGCCCCGGCCTTCTGAGCGGGCGGAACTAGAAAGCGAACTGTCGGCTTAGAGCGATTAGGCCGGTGAAGACCGCGAGGCCGCTGATGAGCACCGCGAGGGTGACGCGGAGGGATTGGCGGGCCTCCTTGCGCTCGAGCCAGGTGCGGGGGCGGACGCCCTTCGAGAGAAAGACGGCGACGGCGGCGAGGTTCACCGAGACGAGGTTGACCGCAAGCAGGAGGGCCGCGCCCGCGGCGGCGATGAACTCCGCCTCGGTGAGCGCGATGCCGATGGTGGCCGCGGGGGGCAGGAGGGCGGCGGCGACCATGACGCCGACCAGCACCGAGGAGACACCGGTGGAGATGGAGAGGGCCGCGGCGGCGCCCGAGGCGAGGGCGAGCGCAATGGCGTCGAAGCCGACGCTGGTGCGCCCCGAGAGCTCGCCATTTGTGAGATCGACGGAAAAGAAGAGCGGGAGGAGCGCTGCGAGCGCGATGGCGATGCCGAGCCCTGCGAGCCCGGAGCCGAGGGCGCGGCCGATCATCTCCCGGTCCCCGATCGCGGCGGCGAAGGCGAGAGCGAGGTTGGGGCCGAGGAGGGGGGCGATGACCATGGCGCCGATGACGACGGCGACGTTGTCGTTGATGAGGCCGACGGCGGCGACCACGGTGGAGAGTACGACGAGGAGCAGGAAATCCCGCGTCAGCTGCGCGCCGCCGGCGACCTGCTGGTAGAGTTCCTCGCGCGAGGTGGTGATCTTCTCGCGCGTCCGCCGGTCCGCCCGCTCCTGTTCGCGCCGGTCCTCCTCCGCCGTGTGGGGGACGACGGCCGCGGTCTCGTGCAGGAGGATGCGCCAGTTGCGGCAACCCTCGAGCGCGTCCTGCAGCTTGTCGAGCAGCGCCTGGCGGCCGATTTCGCCGACGAGCATGGTGAGAGCGACGGCCTGGCCGGGTTCGGTCCCGTCGCCATGGGGCAGGCCCACCGGTGGGTCGGCGGGGAAGCCCGGGCCGCGATCGGTGGCCGGGGCGGAGACGGGTCGCGCCTCGGGGCTGGCGAGGGGGCCGAGGGGCTGGGGCCAGACATCGACCGCGGCGAGGCGGATCTGGCTCGCCCCCGCCTCCTCCCCGATACGGCGCAGACGGTCCGCGCGGTCCGGTGGCGCGATCACCTCGACCACGCGGAAGGGCATCTCAGGCGCCTTCCTTCAGGCGCTTGATCTCGCTGCGGGCGAGCGCGTCGGCGGCCTCGTTCTGGGGGTGGCCGGCATGGCCTTTCACCCATTCCCAGGCGACGCGGTGACGGGCCTGGGCGGTGTCGAGCCGCTGCCAGAGCTCGGCATTCTTCACGGGCTTTTTGGCGGCGGTTCTCCAGCCGTTGCGCTTCCAGCCATGGATCCAGCCGGTGATACCGTCCTTGAGGTAGCTCGAATCGGTGACGACGGTGATGGCGGCGGGGCGCTCCAGGGTCTCGAGCGCCATGATGGCGGCCATCAGCTCCATGCGGTTGTTGGTGGTGTCCGCCTCGCCGCCCGAAAGCTCGCGGGCCTTGGCGAGGGCGCCGCCCTTCACGGCCTCCAGCACCACGCCCCATCCACCGGGCCCGGGATTTCCGGAGCAGGCGCCGTCGGTATAGGCATAGAGCCCGTCGGCGCGTGCTTCGTCCTCGGCCGGGGCCTCGGTCATCCAGCGCGCCGGGTGTGGAAATGGAGGTAGTGCGTGCAGTCGTTCGCCATGCCCGTGCCCGGAACCCGTTCGATCTCGGGCGGCTCGAAACCGGCGGCGGCCAGGTGGTCGGCGACCTCTCCTGGCGCGAAGTAGCTGTAGAGGCGGCCGAGGGCGTCGCGACGCTCCCCCTCCCCTTCCTTGAGGCCGAGATAAAGCCGGCCGCGCGGGCGCAGGGCGCGGGCGATGCGGGTGATGTGGCCGGGCAGGGCCGCGCGCGGGGCGTGGAGAAGCGAGAAGGAAGCCCAGACGCCATCGTAAGCGGCGCGGTCGTCCAACGCCTCGAAAAAGGCGCGGCGGACACGAACACCCGGGCGTGCCCCGGCGAGTGCCAGCAAGCCTTCGGAGGCGTCCATGCCCAGCACGTCGAACCCTTCGGCGGCAAGACGCCCGGCCGCCCAACCGTCTCCGCAGCCGAAGTCGAGCACGCTGGCGCCAGCGGGGAGATCGGCCATGAAGCGCCCGAGATGGTCGAAGCCCTCGGGGCAGCTCGCCGCGGCGGCATAATCCGCCGCATTGGTGTCGTAGAACGCGATGGTGGCCGTGTCGGCGGCCGCCCTCTCGGCGTCGCTCTCCTCCCCGGCCATGGCGGGTGCCTCAGGCGAGCTCGCGCAGAACGCGCGGGACCTTGAAGCTCACATTCTCTTCCGCGGTGACGATGCGTTCGATTTTAACATCGTAGCGCGCGGCGAAGGCGTCGACCACGCCCTGGACCAGCACCTCCGGCGCGCTGGCCCCGGCGGTGACCCCCACGGAGCGCACGCCTTCAATCGCACGCCAGTCGATATCCGCCGCGGTTTGCACGAGCATCGCGTAGGAGGCACCGGCGGCCTGGCCGACCTCGACCAAGCGGCGGGAGTTGGATGAGTTGGGCGCGCCGACCACGAGCAGCGCGTCGATGTTCGGCGCCATTTCCTTGACGGCGGCCTGACGGTTCGTGGTTGCGTAGCAGATGTCTTCCTTGTGCGGGCCGACGATCTTGGGGAAGCGGGCCTGGAGCGCGCGCACCACCTCGGCCGTATCGTCGACCGAAAGGGTGGTCTGCGTGATGAAGGCCAGACGCTCCGGGTCGCGTGGCTCGATATGGGCCACGTCGTCCGGTGTCTCGACGAGGATCACCTCCCCCTCCGGAAGCTGACCCATGGTGCCCACGGTCTCGGGGTGGCCCTCATGGCCGATCATCACGATCTGGAAGCCGCGGTCGTGGTGCCGCTCCGCCTCGATATGCACCTTGGAGACGAGCGGGCAGGTTGCGTCCACATAGACCATCTCGCGCCGCTCGGCCTCCGCCGGCACCGCCTTCGGCACGCCATGGGCGGAGAAGACGACCGGCCGATCATCCGGGCATTCGTCCAACTCCTCGACGAAGACGGCGCCCTTGGCGCGCAGCTCCTCGACCACATGGGCGTTGTGCACGATCTCGTGGCGCACGTAGACGGGGGCGCCCCACTTCTCGAGCGACATCTCCACGATCTCGATGGCGCGGACCACGCCGGCACAGAAGCCGCGAGGATCGGCGAGGTAGAGCGTGAGCGGCGGTTTCGTCATCGGTGCGTCCTTCTGGCGGCCCAAACCCGGCAGTGTGGCCGGGCGGTTTTGCCGGGCGGCTTCGGTCCCCTCACAGCGCCATCGCCGGCGCCGGCTTGCGACGGTGGGCGCCGCAGCGCCTTTGGAGCGTGGTTAGCGCAATGGATGCGGGGCGTCCATGGCGAGGACATGGGCGGTGTATGGCCGGCTGGCAAGCGGAGGGCTGCGCCGCGGGCAGAAGGCCGCGCCTCAGGAGGCCTGGCGCAAGGTGCCGAGGCGGCGGTTCCACACATCGGCCCGGTTGTCGGCCGGGCCATCCTGCCCGCCGCCGGGCTGCGAGTTGCTGCGGGGCGGCAGCTCCATCCGCTCGAACTGCCTGAGCAGACGGGCGCGCGCCTCCGGCAGTGGCGCCTCACGCTCCAGGGCGGGGCTGAGGCGGTTCTCGAGGAACCAGCCGGTCATCTGCAGGCCGGAGCGGACGCCTGCCATGGTCACCACACCGTCGCCGGCAAGGAAAGAGGGGAGCGGCAACAGCCTCTCCGCGAACGGCCCCCCAGCCTCACGGCTGACAGCGCGGCCCGTGCGGGGGCTGACATAGGCAAGGTCGTGCCGCTTGCCGGTGGCGGCGCAGGCGGAGAGATCGACCCCGAAGCCCAGAAGGCCGAGGAAGGTCGCCTCCCAGCGCAGGTATGTCCCCGGCCAGTCCCGCGGCCTCTCGGAGAGGTCAACCAGCAGATCATGCGACGCCTCGTAGAGCTCGTAGTCCGGTTGGCGTTCGGGCACGAAGGCGACGATCAGGGCGGCCATGGCACCAAAGGCGGCGAGGGCCGCGCGATCCTCCATCAACTGGGAGGCACGGGCTTTGATGGGCTCCACGCGGTAGTTGCCGAGATGCTCCTCCAGCCGGGCCCGCCATTCGAGCGAAAGCTCCGTGCCAGGCTGGAGCGTGGCCGAGAGCTTCGAGCCCTGCCCGCCGCGGACAAGGCCCGGATGGCGCCCATGGCTGCAGGTCAGCACATCGATGATGGCCGAGCTCTCGCCGTGCTCCGCCACGCTGAGCAGAATGCCTTCGTCCCGCCAATCCATCCGCCTGCCCTATGTTTCCGCCCGCGTACCGGCCAGCCCGCACCCGCGTTGAGCGGCTGAAGCGCCGACAACCTGCGAAGGACACTCTAGCGCGCCTGCCCAACCACATCCTTAAAGCACGCCCGGTGCAATCCGTCGCAGCGGGGCGCCCTGTTCCGCGGAGACGGCCACCCCTCTTCTCGCGGGCGATTGCTTTGCGCAGCTTCCCGTAGCGGCAAAAACGGCCGATCCGCTCGCGGGGAGCGCCGACTCGCTGGTGCACGATATCGATCATGGCCTTCGCCATGGCGACTGCATCGGGCATCGCCACTGCGCGTCGTGCTCGATCCGCCCCGTCCCGGGCCTGACCCGGGACCTCTGATACGCAGATGAGCGGCGCGCGGCTCACCCCCGGAAGCTGTCGTCCTCGAGCAGGTGGCGGCCTCGGGGATCCTCGATCTCGATCACCCACAGGTCCCGGTCCCGCCCACGGCGGCGCTCCGCAGTCTCCTCCGCCTCCGCCTCCGGCACCGGGCCAAGGGTCTGGACCCAGGCGGGATTGCCTGTCTCGTCCCAGCCCCGCTCCCAAAGGCCGGCCTCGCCGTTCATGGTAGCAACCTTCACGATCACGTCGCCCGCCGTTTCGTTCCCGCGATGGACGATATGGGCGTGGATGCCCGCGGCCTCGAGCTTCCTGCGGTAGGCGGCGAGCCAGAGATCGGTCGTGAGCCGGATCATCCGAGCAAGGGCCTCACGCCCCGTCCTTCCAGTCAAGCCCCATCTCGCGGAAGCGCTCCGCCTCTTCGAGCCAGCCGGGGCGCACCTTCACGGTGAGAAAGAGGTGGCAGGGCCGGCCCAGAAGCTCCGAGATCTCCCGCCGCGCCTCGGCGCCCACGGCCTTGGTGGTTGCACCCGCCTTACCGAGGACGATGCCCTTATGCCCGTCCCGCGCCACATAGATCACCTGCTCGATCCGTGCGGAGCCGTCCTGCTTCTCCTCCCATGCCTCGGTCTCGACCGTGAGCTGATAGGGCAGCTCCTGGTGGAGGCGGAGGGTGAGCTTCTCCCGCGTGATCTCTGCCGCCAGCAGGCGGAGCGGCAGGTCCGCGATCTGGTCTTCCGGATAATGCCAGGGGCCCTCGGGGAGCCGCTCCGCAAGCCAGTCCTTCAGGTCCTCCACGCCATAGCCCTTCTCGGCGGAAATCATGAAGGTGCCCTCGAAGGCGCGGCGTTCGTTGAGGGTCTGCGTCAGGGCAAGGAGGCTTTCGGCCTTCACCCGGTCGATCTTGTTGATGGCGAGGGCGACGGGCTTGCCTTCGGGCAGGTGCTCGTCGAGTTCCTGCAGAATACGCTCCACCCCCTCCGTCAGCCCCCGATGCGCCTCGACGAGCAGCACCACGAGATCCGCATCCTCCGCCCCTGCCCAGGCGGCGCTGACCATCGCCCGATCGAGCCTGCGGCGCGGCCGAAAAAGTCCCGGCGTGTCGACGAACACGATCTGCGCCTCGCCCGCCATGGCGATGCCGCGGATGCGCGCCCGCGTGGTCTGCACCTTGTGCGTCACGATCGATACCTTGCCGCCCACCATCCGGTTCAGCAGCGTCGATTTCCCCGCATTCGGCTCCCCGATGAGCGCCACGAACCCGCAGCGCGTCCCTTTTGCGTTGCTCATGCTTCAGCCTCACCGGCGAGCGTTTGCAGGAGAGCCTCTGCGGCGGCTTGCTCGGCAAACTTCTTGGTGCGGGCGCGGCCCTCGGCGGTCTGTCCGTCGGCGAGGGTGACGGAGACATGGAACTCCGGCTTGTGGTCAGGCCCCTCGCGGCCGAGGAGGGCGTAGGCGGGGGGTGTCATGCCACGGCCCTGCGCCCATTCCTGAAGGCGGGTCTTTGCGTCGATAGGCGCTTCCTCCGCCGCTGTCAGCCGGGCGAGCCAGTGCCGATGCACGAAGGCGCGGGCGGGCGCCACGCCCCCATCAAGATAGATCGCCGCGATCACCGCCTCCATCGCATCCGCCAGGATCGCCTTCTTCCGCCGCCCGCCGGAGATGTTCTCGGACCGGCCAAGCACGAGATGGGCGCCAAGCCCGATCTCCCCCGCGATCTCCGCCAGCGTCTCCCGGCGCACGAGCGCATTCAGCCGCGGTGCGAGCGTACCCTCCGCCTCGTCGGGCAACGCCTCCATCAGGGCTTCCGCCACCAAGAGCCCGAGCACACGGTCCCCTAGGAATTCGAGCCTCTGGTTGTCCGGCCGCGCGGGTCCCGCCGCGGAGGGATGCGTGAGCGCTTCCGCCAGCAGATCCGGCCGCTTGAAACGATGACCGAGCGCTACCCCCAGCGCATCCACCGCACGCGCGCTGCCCGGCCGTGCCTTCGGCGGCGCCGCGCCGCCCTTGCTGTCGCCCGGTGCCGCCGCGCTCACTCGATCGCCTTGAAGAAGCGGTCGCCCCGCCAGTTCCAGACCTGCCAGAACGGCCCGTCCGACGAGATCGCGATCACGTCCGCCCGCCCGATCAGGTTCTCGAAGGGCACGTAGCCGACCGAGGGGAACCGGCTGTCCACCGAATTGTCCCGGTTGTCGCCCATGAAGAAGAAATGCCCCTCGGGCACCTCGAACACGCCCGTATTGTCCTGATTCCGGGGGCCGGCCGAGCCCGTGCCGCCGATCACGCCGTTGATGTTCAGCACCTTGTGCTCCATCCCGTCCGGCATCGTCTCCACGAACTGCTGCTTCAAGCAGAGCTCGCCGAGGCGCACGGGCCCGTTGGCGCATTGCGGCGGGCGGGGGGGCGAGCCGCGGAGCGCCTTCACCTCCGCGAAATCGGCGATCTGGCGGGTGGGCAGCGCCTCGCCGTTGATGTGCAGGATCCCGTCCTTCACCTGCACCCTGTCCCCGGGCAGCCCAACCACGCGCTTCACATAGTCCACGCAATCGGCGCTGGCGGGGGCTGCACGGAAGAAGCCGGTGACGAAGTTGACCACCGTCGTGACAGGCCCCTCGCTGCAGGCATCGAACTGCGGGTGCTTGAACACCACCACGTCGCCCCGCTCGGGCATGCCCGACCAGATGCGCCCGTCGAAAAGCGACGGCGCGAAGGGGAACGAGAAGTTCGAATAGCCGTAGGAGAACTTCGTGACGAAGAGGTAGTCGCCCACAAAGAGCGTGGGCTTCATCGAGCCCGAGGGGATCGAGAAGGGCTGGAACAGGAAGGACCGGAAGGCGGCCGCGATCAGCAGTGCCCAGAAGATGGTCTTGAGCGTGTCCCACACGCTCTCCGTCTTCTTCTCTTTCGCTGCCATGCGCCTGCTCGTATCGGGAAAATGATGCGGCTTAGTGCGGTGGGGTCCGCCCGCTGTCAAGCACCGCTCCCGCCGGTGCGCGGAATGGGGCGGGTGGCTGGCGGGTGGGCCGCGTGCCGGCGAAGCCGGCGCGCCGGGGCACGCGTCAGCCCGCCCCCACCGCGGGAGGAGCCACGCCCAGCGGCAGGGCCTCGATCACCACGAAGGCCTGCGCGTACGGGTGATCGTCCGTGATGCTCACATGGAGATGCGCCGCATGCCCCGGCGGGGTCATCGCCGCGAGCCGCGCCGCCGCTCCCCCATGCACCCGCATCGTCGGCTGGCCCGATTTGAGGTTCACCACTTCCATTTCGCTCCACGCGATGCCCATGCGCAGCCCCGTGCCGAGCGCCTTCGAGCACGCCTCCTTCGCCGCCCAGCGCTTGGCGTAGGAGGCCGCCCGCAGCTTCCGGCGCTCCGACACGCGCTGCTCGATCTCGGTGAAGACCCGCTGCACGAAGCGCTCCCCGAACCGCTCTAGCGTGCCCTCGATGCGGCGGATATCCGCGATATCGGTGCCGATCCCGAGGATCATCGCGCCCCTCCCGACGACGACGCCTCAGGGGCGCGTCAGCGTGCCCGTCTGCTGGTTGACGGTGAAGGTGATGTCGGCCCGCGGCCCGGCGCCACTGCCATCCGCCGCTGCACGGTTCGCGGGTACGCGGATGCTGAGGCCCGTCTCGGCATCGAACTGCCCGTCGGCATCGCGCACATCGATGCTGAAGAACCCCTCGCCCGGGCGATCCTCGATCACGACGCAGGCGCGTCCGCCATCGGCGCTCGCGGGGTTGGGATAGAGCACGACGAGGCGCAGGGAACAGCAGGCGGGTACCCCCGCATCGCTCACCGCCAGCCGGATGGCGCCGTTCGCAAAGGCGGTGATGTTCTCGTACCAGGGCTCCGCCACATCGCGCATGGCGGCATGCTCGCCACAGTCCAGGGTCTGAGCCATCGCAGCGCCGGCGAAAGCGCCCGCCGCAACCATGGCAGCCAGGGTGCGCTGGACCATGCCGAAGGACTGCCGCATCATTTCAGACCGCCTCGCTGCGCGTGAAGATGAGACGCAGGCCGGCATAACCGAAGACGGCGGCGAAGGCCGCTTCGAGCCCGCGCCGCACCCGGCCGTAGAACGCCATCGCCGGCGGCAGGGAGAGCACCAGCGCATAGCCTGCATAGATCGTGAAGCCCATTGCCGCGCAGGCCAGGGTCACGGTCACCAGTTCCGCAAACCCCGCCCCCGCAGGCAGGCCGATGGCCAGCACCGCGATCCAGGCAAGCACGGCCTTGGGATTGAGGAGGTTGAGCAGCAACCCGCGTCGGAAGGCGACGCGCCCCTCCACGGCCGGTGCCGCAGGCTCGCCCGCACCCGCGCGCCAGGCGCTGCGGGCGGAAACCCAGGCGAGGTAGAGCAGATAACCACCGCCGAGGAGCCGCAGCAGCAGGAGGGCGGTCGTGCTCTCGAGCATCAGCGGCCCGAGGCCCGCGGCCGCCAGCACGCCCCAGAAGGCGAGCCCCACGGCCAAACCGGCGCCGAGCGCGAGGCCCGCGGCGCGGCCATGCGCCATGGCCGTTGCAGCGACCGCCAGTGTCGCCGGCCCGGGAGAGGCCGCCGCCACGAAGAAGGCGATGAGGGGAGCCGCGAGGAAAGCGAGGCTTTCCATCAGGCCACATCCTCGCCGAAGGCGTCGCGGCGCGCCTTGTCCATCACCTCCCGCATGCGGCGGATGGCACTGTCGAGCCCTGAGAAGATCGCCTCGCCGATAAGGAAGTGCCCAATATTGAGCTCCATCACCTCCGGGAAAGCCGCCACGGGCCCCGCGGTCTCGAAGGTGAGGCCATGCCCCGCATGCACTTCGAGGCCGAGACCATGGGCAAAGGCCGCCATCTCACGAAGCCGCTCCAGTTCCGCATCGCGCTCCGCGGACCGCCCTTCGGCGTGCGCATCGCAATAGGCGCCCGTGTGGAGCTCGATCACCGGCGCACCGATGCGCGCGGCACTCTCGATCTGGCGCTGGTCGGCCGCGATGAAGATCGACACGCGGCAGCCCGCATCCGCCAGCGGCGCGATGAAATGGGCGAGCCGGTTCTCATCCGCCGCGACTTCGAGCCCGCCCTCGGTGGTCCGCTCCTCACGCCGCTCCGGCACGATGCAGACGGCGTGCGGCTTGTGACGCAGCGCGATGGCCTGCATCTCGTCCGTCGCCGCCATCTCGAAATTGAGCGGCAGGGTCAGCTCCGCCATCAGCCGCTCGATATCGCGGTCGGTCATGTGCCGGCGGTCCTCGCGCAGATGCGCGGTAATCCCGTCCGCCCCGGCCATCTCGGCGATGCTGGCCGCGCGCAGGGGATCGGGATGCGCGCCACCGCGGGCGTTCCGGATGGTCGCCACATGGTCGATATTGAGGCCGAGGCGAAGCTTGCCGAGCGGCTGCGTCAACGGTTCGGTCTCGGGCCTGAGATTGCTAGGCATTGTCTCCCTCCCCAGCGTCATGGGTCGCGTAGGCTTCGAGTTCCCGGTCGATCTCACGCCGCCGCGCCGCCTGCGCCTCTTCGAGCTTCTTGCGGCGGCGCGTCTGGTAGGCGTCCACCGCCGGGCCGATGATGATATAGCAAATCGCGCCCGTCACGAGGCCCGGGATGGCACCGCCGATCAGGTAGGGCAGGAACACCTCGTCGAAAAAAGCGAGCAGGCCATCGACCATCGAGGGACCGTAGCCCACCCAGCTCTTCATCGTCTGCCAGATCGAGTTGAAGGCGTCGCCGAAGGCATCCGTCACCGCCTCGAAATCCGAGCCGCCTTCGCCGCGGCCGAGGATCAGCCGGCCGACATAGAGCGAGGCGGTGGAGATGAAGGGAAAGGTGAAAGGATTGCCCACGATCGTGCCGAAGAGGCCGGCGACGACGTTCGCGCGCAGCGCCCAGGCAAGGCCCGCAGCTACGAAGAAATGAAAGCCGAAGAACGGCGTGAACGAGGCGAGGGCGCCGCAGGCGAACCCGAGGGCGATGCGGTGCGGGCTGTCAGGCAGACGGCGGATGCGTTTGCCGAGATAGCCGAAGCCCCGCCAGAAGCCCTTGCGCGGATAGACAAGCTCACGCGCCCGCGTGCTGATCGTCGGAGGTTGCCTGCGCTTGAAGATCATCTCGTTCCTGTGCGCCCCCAAAGCGCGCCGCTTACCGTGCGGAGGCATGTAGATAGGGCGCAGGCGCCCCGCCGTCTCCCCCTGCCCGCGCCAAGCTGCGGTAAGTATTGCCGCCCCCGCGACACCTCCCGCAACAGCCGGGCGCCCTACGCCCCCGCCGCCCGCCCGAGTGGCAGGCTGGGCTGCACCGTCTGCGCCTCGGCCTCCGCGCCGGGGTCGCGGGCGCGCCCCGCATGGGTCACAAAGCTCTGTGCGTCAAGCGCGGTGAGGATATCGTTGAGATGCCGCAGGTCCCGCACTTCGAGATCGATGTTCATCCGGAAGCTCTCGGGCTGACGGTTGAGCACGACGAGATGGGCGATATTCGCGTGCTGCTCGCCGACAAGCATGGCGACACGACCGAGCGTCCCGGGTTCGTTCACAATCTCGAGCGTGATGCGCGCGAGATTGGCCGGGCGGCGCGCCGCATCGGGCTGCCAGCGCAGATCATGCCAGCGCGCGAGATCGTCCTCATAAGCCTCCAGCACCGCGCAAGAGGCTGCGTGGACCGTGATCCCGCCCCGGCGACGCAGGCCGATAATGCGTTCCCCGGGCACGGGCCAGCAGCGCGTACAGAAGCTCGGCACCGTGCCGCGCGGCACACCGATCACGCGGCTGCCGGGCTCTGGTGGCTCCGTATGGTCCTCGGTAAGCTCCACGGGCTGCACCGGATAGACGGCTTCAACGATCTGGCGACCACGGATCTCGAGCCGGCAGAGCGCCGCGAACATACCCGCCTCATCGCGATAGCCGAGCTTTTCGGCGGCGGTACGGAAGCTTTTGGTCGAGGCCTCGCGGCCGAGGCGGGAGAAAGCCTGGGTCGCCATCTCGCGGCCCAGCGTCACCTCCTGCTCACGGCGCTGCTCGCGCAGACTGCGGCGGATGGCGTGCTTCGCCCGGCCGGTGACGGCGATATCTTCCCAATGCGGGCTCGGCTGCTGGCCCTCGGCGGTGATGATCTCCACCTGCTGGCCGTTGCGCACCCGGGTCCAGAGCGGCACCCGCGCGCCGTCGACCATCGCGCCCGCGGCCCGGTTCCCGATATTCGTGTGGATGGCATAGGCGAAATCGAGGGGCGTGGCACCGCGGGGCAGGCCCACCACCTCGCCCTTTGGCGTGAAGCAGAAGACCTGGTCGGTGAACATGTCGAGCTTCACATGCTCGAGGAACTCCGCCGGCTCGTCTCCCTTCTCCAGGCGCGCCACGAGGTCACGAAGCCAGGCAAAGGGCTCGACGGCAAAGCGGTTCTCTGCCCGCGCGCCATCGCGGTAGCTCCAATGCGCCGCCACGCCCGTCTCCGCCACCGAATGCATCTCGTGTGTCCGGATCTGCACCTCGACACGGAGGGCGCCCGGGCCGGAGACCGTGGTGTGGAGGCTGCGATACCCGTTGGCCTTGGGGCTCGACACATAGTCCTTGAACCGGCCGGGCACGGCGCGCCAGTGGCGGTGGAGTGCCCCGAGGGCGCGGTAGCAGTCCCCCTCGTCGCCCAGGATGACGCGGAACGCATAGATGTCGGAGAGCTGGGAGAAGGTGATCTTCTTCTCTTCCATCTTGCGCCAGATTGAGTACGGGCGCTTCTCGCGCCCGTAGACCTCGCCCTGGATGCCCTCGTCGATCAGCAGCCCCTGGATCTCGGCGACGATCTCGGGAACGCGATCACCGGTTTCGCGGCGGAGCTTGATGAACCGGCGAAGAAGCGACGTGCGCGCTTCGGGGTAGACGACCTCGAAGGCGAGATCCTCCAACTCCTCGCGCATGCCCTGCATGCCCATGCGCCCGGCGAGCGGGGCATAGATGTCCATCGTCTCCTCGGCGATGCGCTTGCGCTTGTCAGGCCGCAGATGGTCGAGCGTGCGCATGTTGTGAAGCCGGTCCGCCAGCTTCACCAGGATCACACGCACATCCTTCGCCATTGCCAGCAGAAGCTTGCGGAAGTTCTCCGCCTGAGCGGCCTCGCGAGAGCTTGTCTCGAGCTTGGTGAGCTTGGTGACGCCCTCCACAAGCTCCGCAATCTCCGCGCCGAAAAGGCGGGTGATCTCCTCGGCCGTCGCCGGCGTGTCCTCGATCGTGTCGTGGAGGAGGGCAGTGACGATGGTCGCGTCGTCGAGCCGCAGCCCCGTCAGGATATCGGCCACCTGCACGGGATGCCCGAAATAGGGCTCGCCCGAGGCACGGCGCTGATTGGCATGGCACTTCGCGCCGTAGACATAGGCGCGGTTGAGCAGCGCCTCATCCGTCTCGGGGTTGTACTCGCGGACGCGCTCCACGAGCTCGAACTGCCGGATCACGCCATCACATCCTTCAGCAGATTAAGGCGAGATAGTCTCACCCGGCGAGATTGGGGTCAATCTGGCGCCGTGCAGGGGGGTTGCAGCGTTGTCCACAACAACGAAAGGCCCGGCGCTGCGGCCGGGCCTCTCGTTTCCTGTCGCGCGGCTGCGATCAGCTGCGGTCCTGCTCCGCCATCAGGGCGCGGAGGAGCTTCTCCTCGTCGAGATCGTCCATGCCACCCGGCGCATCCGGCTTGCTGCCAGGCTGGGACGGAGCGCCGAAGGGGCCCGAGGGCTGGTCGCTGCCGCCCATGAGGAGGGCCATGTTGTCCTCCTCCGGCTCGTCCACCTCGATATGGCGCTGATGGCTCTCGATGGCTTCCTCGCGGAGCTCATCGGGCACCACGCGCTTGTCCGCGATCTCGCGGAGCGCCACGACCGGGTTCTTGTCGTTGTCCCGCTCCACCAGGATCTCGGCCCCCGCCGAGATGGTGCGCGCACGATGCGCGGCGAGCATCACAAGATCGAACCGGTTCTGGACCTTGTCGACGCAATCTTCGACGGTCACACGAGCCATGGGCACGCTCCTCCAATTTGCGAGAAGCAGCTCTATGCCGCGTAACGGCGCGGGATGCAAGGGACATGCGGCGCAAGCATGTGCGCGGCGTGTTCCACGGCGAAAGGCGCTTTCGCCCGCCACCCCGCAGCCAGGCGGCCGCTCTCCCGATGTGCTGCGTCCCGCCCAGAACGTTCGCCCTTGTCTGGCCCATCAGTCTGCCACGTATCCGCTGGCACGCTCACTTCGGCGCCACCAACGCTCCCGGAGACGAGACCACCCGAGCGTTCGACCTACGGATCATTCCAAGGGAGCGAGCCCCTCGAGCGCCTGCGCCGGCAGCGTGCTCAGCATCTCCGCGACGGAGAGGCCCGTAAGCGGGTGACGCCAGTCGCCCGCAATCTCGGCGAGGGGGGCGAGCACGAAGGCGCGCTCCTGCAGGCGCGGATGCGGCAGCAGCAGCGTCGGGGGAAGCGCGCGCCGCGCCTCTTCGGGCGGGATCGCCATCCAGCGCTCAAGCGTCTCCCGGTCCGGCAGCAACGCGCTTCCCATGGCGATGAGATCGAGATCGCAGACGCGCGGTGCCCAGCGCTCTCGCCGCTCCCGCCCGAGGCTGCGTTCCACGCGGTGCAGAGCGGCCAGAACCGTCTCCGGCGTCGCGCCATCCGGGCAGGTCAGCCGCGCCGCGCCATTCACGAAATCCGGGCCGGACCCCGGCGGATACGCCGCACTTCGATACCAGCGGCTCCGGCTCACAGAACGAAATCCGTCGCGCTCCAACGCCGCAAGCGCTGCCTCAAGCGTTTGCGCAGGGGAATGGCCTTCACTCGGAAGATTCGCGCCAAGCGCGATCAGAGCGTATGGTTTCGCGCAACCTGTGGGCGAATCTGTGCCGATGGGAGACAATTTCGTCATTGAACCGACATCTTGGATACGGATTTCCACGTATGCGGCATGGACAACCCCTGCGTCATAGTGCACAGGGACATCTGACCCACCACTGACAATCACGCAACCGAAGCGGACCCGACGCGCATGTTTTACAGGGATGAGCGGTTAGCGCTCTTCATCGACGGATCGAACCTTTACGCCGCCACCAAGGCGCTTGGCTTCGACATCGACTACAAGCTTTTGCGTTCTGAGTTCATGCGACGCGGCAAAATGGTCAGGGCTTTCTACTACACTGCCCTGATCGAGAACGAAGAATACTCTCCCATCCGCCCGCTCGTGGACTGGCTCGATTATAACGGGTTCACCCTCGTGACCAAGCCGGCCAAGGAGTTCACCGACAGCACCGGCCGCCGGAAGGTCAAGGGCAACATGGACATCGAACTCGCGATCGACGCGATGGAGATGGCCAATTACGTCGAGCACATCGTGCTGTTCTCCGGCGACGGGGACTTCAGGCCGCTCGTCGGCGCGCTGCAGCGCAAGGGCGTACGGGTGAGCGTCGTCTCCACGATCCGCTCGTCCCCGCCGATGATCGCGGACGATTTGCGCCGGCAGGCGGACAATTTCATCGAGCTCGAGGAGCTGAAGGAAGTGATCGGCCGGCCGCCGCGCGAGGATCGCGCGCCCGCACCGCGCACTGAACCGGAAGAGAACGGGCACGAATAGGCCCCTAGGCCACCATCATGGTCACGGAGCGGACGGCAGAGCCGGCGCGGGACTGTGCCCTCTGCCCGCGCCTCGTGGCCTATCGGGCAAGCAATGCCGCGGCAGAGCCAGCATGGTTCAACGGCGCGGTGCCGAGCTGGGGCGATCCCGACGCGCACCTCCTGATTGTGGGCCTCGCACCCGGCCGCGGCGGTGCCAACCGCACAGGCCGCCCCTTCACGGGCGACTATGCGGGGGACCTGCTCTACGCCACGCTCCTGAAGTTTGATCTGGCCGAGGGGGCGTATGGCGCGACGCCCGACGACGGCCTCCGCCTCAAGGGCACGATGATCACCAACGCCGTGCGCTGCGCACCGCCGGAGAACAAGCCCGTCGGCGCCGAGATCGCCGCCTGCCGCCCGTTCCTGACCGCGCGCATCGCGGCCCTCCCGAAGCTCCGCAGCATCGTAACCCTCGGCCGCATCGCTCATGAGAGCACGCTCCGCGCTCTCAGCCAGCGGCTGAAAGACCACCCCTTCGGCCACGGCGCGCTCAGCACGGCGCCGGGCCCGAACGGCCCTCTCACCCTTGCGCCTAGCTACCACTGCTCCCGCTACAACACGAACACCGGCCGCCTCACGCCAGCAATGTTCGAAGCTGTCTTCGCTGCGCTGCCCAGCTGAAGGGCCCACGGGGTGGGCGGGCCGACGTCCCGTGCCCCGCAGGGGGCACGGGACGAGGTACGCCGACCCCCCGGTCAGGCGGTCTCGAGCAGGCGGCGGGCGATGACCTGGGCCTGGATCTCGCCGGCACCCTCGAAGATGTTCAGGATCCGCGCATCGCAAAGGATCCGGCTCACTGGATACTCCAGCGCAAAACCGTTGCCACCATGGATCTGCAGCGCGTTGTCCGCCGCCGCCCAGGCCACGCGCGCCGCCAGCAGCTTCGCCATCCCCGCCTCGAGGTCGCAGCGCCGGTCCGCATCCTTCTCACGCGCGGAGAAATAGGTGAGCTGGCGGGCGATCATGATCTCCGCCGCCATCACGGCGAGCTTCGAGGCAACCCGCCCGAACTCGACAATCGGCCGCCCGAAAGCCTCCCGCTCCTGCGCATAACGGAGCCCCACATCCAGCGCGTTCTGCGCCACGCCCACGGCCCGCGCCGCGGTCTGAATACGCGCGCTCTCGAAGGTCTGCATGAGCTGCTTGAAGCCCTGCCCCTCCACGCCGCCCAGAAGCGCATCGCCCGCAATCCGGTGGCCGTCCAGCGCCAGCGTGTACTCCTTCATGCCCCGGTAGCCGAGCACCTCGATCTCCCCGCCCGAGAGCGTGGCATCCGGGAAGGGCGTCTCGCAGTCCCCGCGCGTCTTGGGCGCCAGGAACATCGAAAGCCCCGCATAGTTGTCGGTGCCCGGGTCGGTCCGCGCCAGCACGGTCATGAGGTCCGTCCGTGCCGCATGGGTGATCCAGGTCTTGCTGCCCGTGATCACCCAGTCATCCCCCTCGCGCACCGCCCGCGTCTTGAGCGCGCCGAGATCCGAGCCCGTGTTGGGTTCCGTGAACACCGCTGTCGGCAGAATTTCGCCCGAAGCGAGCTTCGGCAGGTAATGCGCCTTCTGCGCCTCCGTACCGCCGCAGAGGATCAGCTCCGCCGCGATCTCCGACCGCGTACCGAGCGAGCCCACCCCGATATAGCCGCGGCTGAGCTCCTCCGAGACCACGCACATCGCGGTCTTGCCCATACCGAAGCCGCCATGCTCCTCCGGGATCGTCAGCCCGAAGACACCGAGCTCGGCCATCTCCTCGAGGATCTCCATGGGCACGAGCTGGTCGTCGAGATGCCAGCCATGCGCATGCGGTGCGACCTTGTCGTCCGAGAAGCGGCGGAACTGCTCCCGGATCATCTCGTATTCCTCGTCGAGGCCCGGGTCACCGAAACTCGCCACGCCCTCGCGCTCCGCCATCAAGGCCGCCAGCCGGTGCCGGGCGGCAGGCGTGTTGCCGCCCGCGACCAGCGCCTCCACGGCCGGCACCCGGAACGACACCACCGCCTCCGCGCCGAGGCCGAGATCCGCCAGCCGGACGATCTCACCCTGGTTCATCGGGATGCCGCCCAGGATCTGCGCGCAGTACTCCCCCGCACCCACGGCCAGCACCAGCCGCTCCATCTCGCCGAAGCGGCCCTCGGTCTCCAGCCGCGACGCCCAGTCCGCCATCTGCACGAGGCTCTCGGCATAGGTCGCGAGCCAGGCGAGGCCGTGCGTCGCCTCCTGCGCCCCGTCCAGCGCCTTGCCCGACACACGGCCCCCGGTGGCGAGCCGTTCCTTGAGGCCCGAAGCCGCCGCTGCTGCAAGCGCCTTTGCGGCGACCCCAGCTTCCGCGACCTGCCCTGTCAGCCCGGCCGATTGCCAAAAATCCGCCGGTGCGGCAGGGGTCGCCAGATCCTTGAGGTCGCCATCGGCCGCCATCGTTCTCTCCACCATCTCTATCGTCCAGACCGGCGCCCGCTCTCGCTGCGCCGCACCATCTTCGCCGGAGGCCTTACGCTTTCACGGCGCCCCCCGTCAACCACTCCGCAAGATAGTTTCGTGCGACATAAGGATAGCCAAACATCCTTGCGGCCATTCTTCGCAACCGCCGGCCTCAGCGCAGCCGGAGCCCGCATGCACCCAATGCCGGGCGCGGCTTGCGGGCGCGGCTGGCGGGCGGGCCGGCGGCGCCGCGCAGCGGCGGCACGGGGCGTCCGTCAGCCCGCCCCCATCACGCAGCGCACGCCACCCCGGCCCGCCGCGGATCGCCCGCTGCCTGCAACCCACCGCGCGCCTCCCGCATCACCCCATGCACGCCGCCGAAGAACATCGAAGGCGCCTCCCAGGCCCGCAGACCCAGCGCAGCCCAGCCCGCGGCGTCCTCCGGGTCCGGCGCCGCCCTGCCCTTTAATGCGGCCCAGGCATCCTGCAGCGCAGCCTCCTCGCCCTCGCCAAGACCGGGCCGCTCGTAATCCAGCACCACCTCGGCACCAAGCCCTTCCACATGAAGCCTCGGTGCGGATACCGCTTCCGCAAGCCCCTCCCCATGGTCCACGAGCCGCAACAGAACCTGAGCCAGAGCCGTACGGATCCGGTTGGATCCGCCAGAGCCAAGCACCCAAAACCTGCCATCGGGCCCACTCGCCGTCAGCGGCGCCATCATCGAAGCGAGCCGCGTCGCCGGCGCCCAGTCGAAGGGCCTGCCCTGCGCCAGCCCCGGCACCAGATCTTCCTCGCCCAGCATGTTGTTCGGCATGATGCCCGTACCGGGTACGATGAGCCCGCAGCCCTCACCGTTCGAGAGCGTCAGCGCTGCAGCCCCACCATCCGCATCGATCGCCGAGAGATGCGTGGTCCCCCGCCGCGACGCAGCGGGCCCCGCCGACAGCGCCGAGAGTGCACGCCTGAACCGAACCGCCTGCGCCTCCGCGCCGAGCCAGGCCGCGCCGGCGGCGCCATCCTCATCGATGCCGCTCTCTCTCCGTGCCTCAGCCGTCAGCGCGAAGGCGCGCATCACCTCCGCCGGCGCCGGCTCGGGTGCCGCCAGGGCGAGCGGAAATGCCACAAGCGCACCGCCGAGCGCGGGCGGCGGATTGAGCGCCAGGGTCACCGTCCCCCGCCGGGCCTCCAGCGGCGCCCGCGCAACAGCCCGCCATCGCGCCAGGTCCTCCTGCCTGAGATGCCCCCCCTCGGCGGCTAGCGACAGCAAGCCCTGCGCGACCTCGCCGCGCGAGACAAAATCAGGCCCCTCATGTGCCATCACCTCCAGCACATCCGCAAAAGCCGGGTTTCGCCGCAGCGCCCCTTCGCCGAGCGGCGCACCGTGGGCGTCGCAATTCAACGCTGCGGCCTCCGGGCTCCCGCCGATGATCGGCGCCACGATCTGCCCGAGCCGCGCCTGAAATGCGGTCAGGACCACGCCCTCCCGCGCCGCCCGCATCGCGGGTTGCAGAAGCTCCGCCATCGGCAACCGGCCAGAAGCGGCATGCGCCTCCGCGAAACCCTGCGCGAGGCCCGGCACGGCGATGGTCGCCGCACCGATGTGAAAGCCCTGCGTCACGCCCCCGAAATCGGCCGTCACGGCCCGCAGATCAGCCTCACCCGCCCCGCATGCGCGGCCGGGCGTATCCACGAACATGTCGAGAAACCGGACCTTGCCCTCCGGCGTCCGCCGCATCAGGAAACCGCCGCCGAGAAGACCCGCGAGCACCGGCTCCGCCACCATCGCCATGAAGGCCCCGGCGATCACCGCGTCCACGGCCGTGCCCCCGGCCGCCAACACCTCAGCGCCGGCCTCCAGCGTCAGCGGATGCCCCGCCGCCATCGCATATCGCTGTCCCATGGCCTCGCCCGTCGCGCGCGACAGCACCCCTGTCAAGCCCGCCGCGCCGCGTCAGGCCCGCCAAGGGCATCCAAACAAAGTGAGCTGCCCCACAGGGGCAGGTCGCCGCTTGCTTCGCCTTTGGAGCCCTGGGAGACGCCCGAGCGGGCCGGGGTCAGGCAGCCTTCAGGGCGCAGGCCTTCACGTCGTCCGACACATGGGCCTCGTACTGCGCAAAATTCTCCGCGAACATGGCCACCAGCTTCGCCGCCTGCGCGTCGTAGGCCGCAGGGTCGCTCCAGGTCGACCGCGGATCGAGCAGCCCGTCGTCGACCCCCGGCACCGAGACCGGCACATCGAAGCCGAAATTCGGATCGGTCCGGAAACTCACCCCGGCCAGGCTGCCGTCGAGCGCTGCGGTCAGCAGCGCGCGCGTCGCCTTGATCGGCATCCGGCTGCCCGTGCCGTAAGCGCCACCGGTCCAGCCCGTGTTCACGAGCCAGCAGGTGCTGCCATGCGTCGCGATCTTGTCGCGCAGCAGCGCACCGTAAACCTCCGGTCGACGGGTCATGAAGGGCGCGCCGAAGCAGGTCGAGAAGGTCGGCTCCGCCGTGTCGAGCCCCTTCTCCGTGCCCGCCACCTTCGCCGTGAACCCCGACAGGAAGTGATACATCGCCTGCGCCGGCGTCAGCCGCGCGATCGGCGGCATCACGCCGAAGGCATCGCAGGTCAGCATCACGATGTTCTTGGGGATGCCCGCGAGACCTGTGGGCGAGGCGTTGGAGATGTAGTGGAGCGGGTAGGCGCAGCGCATGTTCGCCGTCAGGCTGTCGTCCTCGAAGTCCAGCGCCCGCGTCTCCGGGTCGTAGACCATGTTCTCGATCACGGTGGCGAACTTGGAGGTCGTCGCGAAGATCTCCGGCTCCGCCTCGACGCTCAGGCTTATGGTCTTGGCGTAGCAGCCACCCTCGAAATTGAAGATGCCCGTATCGGTCCAGCCATGCTCGTCATCGCCCAGCAGCACGCGCTCCGGATCCGCCGAAAGCGTCGTCTTGCCCGTGCCGGAAAGCCCGAAGAAGACCGCAGCGTCGCTCTCATCGCCCACCGCATGGTTGGCGGAGCAGTGCATCGGCATCACGCCCTTGCCCGGCAGGATGAAGTTGAGGACCGAGAAGATGCCCTTCTTGTTCTCGCCAGCATAGGACGTGTCGCCCACCAGGATCATGCGCCGTTCGAAGCTGACCGCGATCACGGTCTCGCTCCGGCACCCGTGGCGCGCGGGATCCGCCTTGAACCCCGGGCAGTTGATCACCGTGAACTCCGGCGTGAAGGACCCCAGTTCGGTGCGCTCCGGCCGGCGGAGCAGGTGGCGGATGAAGAGGTTGTGCCAGGCGAGCTCATTGATCAGCCGCACATTCAACCGGTGCGCCGGGTCCGCACCCGCATAGAGGTCCTGCACAAAGTAGTCGCGGCCCTTCATGTGGGCGATCATGTCCTGGTAGAGCGCCTCGAAATGCTCGGGCGCCATCGGCTTGTTGTTCTCCCACCAGACATCCGCCTCGACCGATGGCTCGCGGACCACGAACTTGTCCTTCGGGCTGCGACCGGTGTGCTTGCCCGTCTCGACCAGCAGGGTGCCGCCCTGACCGATCTTGCCTTCGCCTCGCGCCACGGCCGCTTCCATCAGCCCCGCATCGGTGAGGTTGTAATAGACGTGACCGAGCCCCTCGAGCCCCATGTCCTCGAGCCGGGCCGCCGGGTTCACCGTACCGGTCTGCATCACGTCCATCCTCCATCTTCCGAATATCAAGGGGGCGGCGGGGCCCATCGCTCCCACCAGCAGTCGTCCGCGCCAGCCGACGCCACACCGCCACCGCAGTCGCTGTCGCTAAGCCGCAACGCCCAATGCTGCACGGGCGTTGCGGCGCGGATGTATGCCAATCTGCAACGGCCCGTCCAGCCCGAGCGCGGCTTCCAACGGAATTCCGTTCCATTTCCGCACGGTCACATGGCCGCATGGCGTGTTTCGGCGCGGCCACCCTGCCGATAAAGTATGCAGAACAGCCCAACTTGCGTCACCGCATGGCCTTGTCGCTGCCGCTACGATGGTGTTCTCTCGGCAGAATAGCGCAGCTTCGCCCGGCCGCCCGGCCTGCGCAGGCAATGGCGCGGATCGAGGGAGAGGCATGGCCACGATCGCTCTGGTCGATGACGACCGCAACATTCTCACCTCCGTCTCGATGGTGCTCGAGGCGGAGGGTTACGAAGTTAAGACATATAATGACGGTGCAAGCGCGCTTACCGCGCTCACACAGACCCCGCCGGATCTGGCCATCCTCGACATCAAGATGCCGCGGATGGACGGCATGGAACTGCTCCGGCGCCTGCGCCTGAAAAGCGAACTTCCGGTAATCTTCCTGACCTCAAAGGACGAGGAGATCGACGAGGTCATCGGCCTGCGCATGGGGGCGGACGACTACGTGCGCAAACCCTTCTCCCAGCGCCTGCTGGTCGAGCGCATTCGCGCCGTCCTGCGCCGCCGGGAAGCGTTGCCGGAAGCCTCGGCGGAGCGCGCGGAGACCGACAAGGTGCTGCGGCGCGGCCGGCTGGAGATGGACCCCATGCGCCATTCGAGCACCTGGGAGGGGCTCCCGGTGACGCTCACTGTAACGGAGTTCCTGATCCTCCACGCCCTCGCGCAGCGCCCCGGCTTCGTGAAGAGCCGCGACCAGCTGATGGATGCTGCCTACGACGATCAGGTCTATGTGGACGACCGGACGATCGACAGCCATATCAAGCGTATTCGCAAGAAGTTCAGAGACGTCGACGATAGCTTCAACTCGATCGAGACGCTCTACGGCGTCGGGTACAGGTACAAGGAAGCTTGAGTAACGAGACCATGTCTCGCGCAGCGGCGATCATGCGGGGGGCTGATCTCTTCAGCCTCGACCCGCGGCCACGCCCTGCCTCGGCGCGCGAGCGGATCCTCATGGGGCTCCGCCGCTCGGCGCCCTTCTCTTCGCTTCAGCGCCGGATCATTTTCTTCAATCTGCTCGGCCTCGCGGTCCTCGTCTTCGGCGTTCTCTACCTCAATCAGTTCCGCACCGGGCTGATCGAACAGCGGGTGCGCAGCCTCGCGATCGAAGGCCAGATCATCGCCTTCACCATCGCGGAAAGTGCCGGGGACTATGGCGAAGAAATGCCGGCCTCCGCCCTCGAGCGCCCAGAGCTCAACCATGAACTGGCCTCTGTCATCCTCAACCGGCTCGCACAGCCGACGCGGACGCGCGCGCGCCTCTACGACACCAATCTCGCGCTCGTGACGGATACGCGGCAGGATGCCTCTGGCGGCGGTCCGATCGACGTCACTGACCTGCCGCCTCCCGGTGCCGGCAGCAGGCCCGGGGTGATCGACCGGCTCGAGGGCATCTACGACCAGCTCATTCTGCCGAACGATGGCAACCGCGCCGATGCGGTATATTCCGAAGTGCCGGATCGGGGAGAAAGCCTACCGCCGGCGGCACGCGAGGCCGCGCTCGGCCGCATCGCCAATGCGGTCAACATCAACTCCGAACGCAACCTCATCGTCTCCGTCGCCATCCCCGTGCGCCGGTTCAAGACCGTGATCGGCGTGCTCCTCCTCTCCACCGAGGGCGACGACATCAACGACGTCGTGGAACGCGAGCGGGTCGGGATCCTGCAGATCTTCGTCATCGCAGCCCTCGTCTCCGTCGGCCTGTCGGTCCTGCTCGCCAACACCATCGCGAGCCCGATCCGGCGACTTGCCCGCGCCGTGGACCCTGCCGGCACCTCCGCCGCCCGCCCGCTCAACCCGGAGCGCGTCGAGGTGCCGGACATGACGCGCCGGACCGACGAGATCGGCGACCTTTCCGCCGCCATCATCCGCATGACCGAAGCGCTCTACCGCCGGATCGAGGCCATCGAGAGCTTTGCGGCCGATGTGGCGCACGAGATCAAGAACCCGCTCACCTCGATGCGCTCCGCCATCGAGACCTTCGACTACGCCAAGACGCCAGAGCAGCGGCAGAAGCTGCTCGACGTGATCATGTCGGACGTGAAACGGCTGGACCGGCTGGTGACAGATATCTCCAACGCGTCGCGGCTCGACGCGGAACTCGTGCGCGAACGTATGGAGGCGTTCGATCTCGGCGCGCTGCTCGACCGTCTGACCAGCGTGACCGAGGCGCAGGGAGAGAAGCTGGGCGTTGGCGTGGCGCTCGAACTACCACCCGAGGGGCTGTTTGCACGCGGGCTCGAAGGGCGGCTGGCACAGGTCTTCGCCAATCTCCTCGACAACGCGCTCTCCTTCTCGCCGGAGGGCAGCACGCTGCGTGTGGTCGGCGAGAGGCTGGAGGGCGGGGTGCGCGTGACGGTTACGGACGGTGGTCCGGGCATTCCGGAGGACAATCTTAGCACCATCTTCGAGCGTTTTTACTCCGAGCGGCCCGAGCAGAGCTTCGGCAACCATTCGGGCCTCGGCCTCTCCATCTGCCGCCAGATCGTGGAGGCGCATTCGGGGCGCATCTGGGCAGAGAATGTCCGGCCAGAGGGTGTCGATGCTGATGTGCCGCCCGATGGCGCGCGCTTCACGGTGGAACTGCCCGGATGATCGCATACGCTGCGGCGCCGGTCCCGCTGCATGCCAGCGCCGTGGCGTTCGGTGACCGCGGCCTTCTGATCCTAGGACCATCGGGCGCCGGCAAGACACGCCTAGCCCTCGAACTCATCGCCCTGGGCGCAGAACTTGTTGGCGATGACCGGGTGATCCTATCGCCGTGCGGCGCCGGACTTTCGATGCGTCCCGCCCCCGCGCTCGCCGGCCTCGTAGAGATCCGCGGCGCAGGTATTCTGCGCCATCCCCATCGGGCGGAAGCCCCGCTCTGGCTTGCTCTGGATCTTGGCCGGGCGCCGGTTGAGCGTATGGGGGGCCTCGCCCCTCTACGCCTCGAGGGTATCGAGGTGCCCTGCCTCGCCGGGGCGGCGCCTTTGCACGCGGCGGCTGTGATGGCGATGCTGCGAACGGGGGCGCTGCCGGACGCGGATCTTGCGACAGCGCCAGCCAATATCGACCGGCGCCATGGCTGAGGCGGAGAGCCGGGCACCCGCGGTCATCCTCGTCACCGGCCTTTCCGGCGCAGGCCGCACCACCGCCATCAACGCGCTCGAGGATCTGGGCTTCGAGGCGATCAACAACTTCCCCCTGCCCCTCATCAGTGCGCTGCTCGACGAAGGCGCGCCCGCCCATGCCGGACGCCGCCCCCTCGCCCTCGGGCTCGAAACGCGGACACGCGGCTTCTCCGCCGCCGGGCTCCGCGAGGTCCTGTCGCGTCTGCGCGCCGCCCCCGGCGTGGGGGCCGCCATCCTCCTCTATCTCGACTGCTCCGACGCGGTCCTCGCCCGCCGCTTCTCGGAGACCCGCCGCCGCCATCCCCTGGCCCCGGCGGAAGACGTCGAGACCGGTATCGCCCGCGAGCGCGATCTCCTGGCCGAGATCCGGGCGGAGGCGGACATGCTGATCGAGACCGCCAGCCTCACCCCGCACGAGCTAAAGGCCGAAATCGCAGCCCGCTTCGGTGCCAGCGCCCCCGGTCTGCCCGGTCGCACAGGCGCCGCCGCGCGCGGCCCGGCCATCACGATCTCGAGCTTCAGCTACAAGCGCGGCGTGCCCGGGGGCGCCGATGTGGTGCTCGACTGCCGGTTCCTGCGAAACCCTTACTGGGACGACACGCTCCGCCATCTGGACGGACGCGACCCTGCCGTTCAGGCCTATGTCGCCGACGATCCACGCTTCGACCCCTTCTTCGATCGCGTCGCAGACCTGCTCGAAATGCTGTTGCCGGCCTATGCAGACGAGGGAAAGGTCTATTTCTCTGTGGCACTCGGCTGTACGGGCGGGCGCCACCGGTCGGTCACCGTGGCTGAAAGGCTGGCACGCCGTCTCGGAGAGGCAGGCTGGCCGGCCGGGCTGCGGCACCGGGAGCTCGACCGGCAAGGGAGCCAGCCGGGTAGCGACAGGGAAGGAAGCGGGGGACGATGACGCGGCAGACACTGCAGACAGGTGCGGCGCCCGAAAGCGCGGATGGCGCCCCAGCGGGCCGCCTCGGCATCGTGATCGTCGCCCACGGCGCGCTCGCGTCCGCCTTGATGGAAGCGCTGGAGCATGTTGTCGGAAAGCTCGAGAACGCGAGCGCCATCGCCATTCAGCCGGCAGACGATCTGCACGCCCGCCAGGGCGAGATCGACGCCGCCGTCGCCGCGGCAGACGAAGGCGCAGGCGTGGTGCTGGTGACGGACATGTTCGGTGGCACGCCCTCCAACCTCGCCCTCGGCGCCATGACGCGGCCGGGGATCGAGGTGATCTACGGCGCCAACCTCCCCCTTCTCGTGAAGCTCGCGAAGTGCCGCAGCCGGGGAATGGAAGAAGCCGTTCGCATCGCCCTCGAGGCAGGCATGAAATACATCGACAGTGCCGGGCGCATGCTCGAGCCGGCGCCACGCGACTAACCGATGCCCGCCCGCACGGTCAGCATCGTCAACGCCAAGGGCCTGCACGCCCGCGCCTCCGCCCGCTTCGTCGAATGCGTCGAGGCCCATGACGCCACCGCCCGGGTCAGCCGCGACGGCCAGACGGTCTCGGGCGACAGTATCATGGGGCTCCTCATGCTCGCCGCCGCAAAAGGCACCGAGATTGCGATCGAGACCCATGGGGCAGAGGCGGAGACGCTGCTCGAGGCCCTCGCCACGCTGATCGCGAACCGCTTTGGCGAGGATCGCTAGGCCTCAGCGCCAAACCAGCGCCCGCCCCTCGGCCTCGCAGGCCTCCCGCACCGGGCATCCCTCGATATGGTCGTTCACGATCCCCGTCGCCTGCATGAAGGCATAGACGATCACCGGCCCGCAGAACCGGAAACCCCTGGCTTTCAATGCCTTGGACATCTCGCGGCTGATGGGCGTCTCAGCTGGCACAGCGCTGTCGTCCGCCGGCCGGTTCTGCAGCGGCGCGAAATCCACGAACTGCCACAGGAACCGGTCGAAGCCCTCGTCCTCCTGAATGGCGAGGTAGGCGCGGGCGTTCCCGATGGTGGCCTCGATCTTCGAGCGGCTGCGGACGATCCCGGCATCGCCGAGCAAGCGCGCCACATCCGCCTCGCCCCAGCGCGCGATCACCTCCGGGTCGAACCCCTCGAAGGCGCGGCGGAAATTCTCCCGCTTCCTGAGGATGGTGATCCAGGCCAGCCCCGCCTGGAAACCGTCGAGGATCAGCTTCTCCCAAAGCGCCCGCGGATCGGTCTCCGGCCGGCCCCATTCGAGGTCGTGATAGGCAACGTAGTCCGGGGCATCGCCACACCAGCGGCAGCGCCTCTCGGCACCTGCGATCTGCCCACTGCCGTCGCCGTCAGCAACCGTTTTGTTCATCGTCTGTTCACTTCAATTTGCGACGACTGCTCAACGTTCAAGAACGGATACCGCATGCCTCCGCTGCGCGCAAAACCTTGCGGCAGGAAGGCGGGAAAGGGAACGGGATGACCGCGGAACCTAGGCCCGGCAGTGGATGCGAGGAGCGTGCGGCAACACCCTTTGTGCCAGCACCAGGTCTTCCGGGAAACCCGGTGACGGGTCGCGAGCCGCATGGCATGGCGCCTCCCTCAGGGGCACTTCGGGCCGAAGGGTCAAGGGAGACCGCAGAGGCGCTAGCACCATCGGGCCATGGGCTCATCCTCCTCGCTATCGACGACTTCGCGGCCATCGGCGGCTTCTTCGGGGAGGATGTGGCCGTGGCCCTCGCCTATGCGGCGGAGGAGCGGCTCTGGCCTGCGCTGCCGGAAGGCGCCGGCAGTTGGCCCGCGGGTAGGGGCGAATTCGCGATCATCCTGCCCAGCATCGCGCCCGCCACGCTCCTGTCCCTCGCCCGACAGCTTCAGGCGCGCCTCGCCCAGAAACCGCTCCTTGCGCCGAGCGGCAGGGTGGAGCTCACGGCCTCCGCCGGCTGCGCCCTCGCGACACCAACGATGCTGCGTCATCTGGGCGCGAGCGCCACGCGGGCGCTGGCGTCGGCCCGGCGGCGCGGCCGCGGCCGGGCAGAGTTGGTGAACGCCGCTCCGGACGAGCAGGAGGGGCTGCTGCGCGCAGCCCAGCGCCTGCTGGCCATTGGCGCGCTGGCGCTCGATTTTCAGCCGATCCTACCGCTCTCCGGCGCGCCTGCAGTCGGCCCTGCCACGGCGCCGGTGGCGCGGCCGCCTCTTTACACGGAGTGTCTGATCCGCCTGCCCATGGCACCCGGCGCACCTGCGCTGCCGGCCGCAGCATTCCTGCCCGGACTGCAAGCGGCGGGGGAGGCCCGGGCGGTGGACCGTTACGTGCTAGAGCGGGCGCTCGAACTGCTGCGCACCCGCCCAACCCTCCGCCTCGGCATCAACATTGCGGCGGAGACATTGAACGACGCGGATTGGCACAGCACTCTCGCCGCCGCGGGGCGCGAGGGGACGCCGCCAACGGAACGTCTGGTCATCGAGATCGGCGCCACGACCCTCGCCGAAGACCCGGTCGCCACCGGCGGTTTCGCGGAGAGGGTGCGACGCTGCGGCACAGCGCTCGCGATCGAAGGGTTCCTCCCGGGCGCGCTCGACCAGCGGCTCCTCGAAAGCCTGCGACCCGACTTCATCAAGGCCGCGCATCGCGGCGGCACGGCGGCCATGCTGCTGAAGCCGCTCCTCACCCTCGCAGCCCGGTGGGACATCACGGTGATCGCGACAGGGCTTGAGACCTCGGCCGAACAGCGCGATGCGCATGCGACAGGCATCGCCTACGGCCAGGGCAATGGCCTCGCACCACCCGCCCCGGCCCTGCCGGAGACGGCGGCGCCGGCGTTCAGGACCGTTCGCGGGAGAGCGCTTCGATCCGGCTCTGCATCTCGCTGATCTGGCGCTGCAGCTCATCGAGGTTCTGTTCAGGCTCCGCAGGATCGGCACTGGGTGGCGTCGCCTGGCTCTCGCCCGGCGCGCCCGAGGCAGCGCCGCCCGGACCACCCGCAGCCGGCCCACCGAAGGGCGTGAAAAGCCGCATGGCCTGCTCGAAGAGCTCCATGTTCGAGCGGGTCATCGCCTCGAGGTTCTGCAGCGCGGGATTGGCACCAAAGGCCGAACGCATCCGCTCCTGGTTCCGGGAGAATGCCTCCATCGACGCGTCGAGATAGCTCGGCACCACCGCCTGTAGCGTATCGCCATAAAGCCGGATCAACTGACGGAGGAAGTTCGTGGGCAGCATGTTCTGCCCCTTCGCTTCCTCTTCGAAGATGATCTGCGTGAGCACAGAATGCGTGATGTCGTCCCCGGTCTTCGCATCGAATACAGCGAAGTCCTCACCATCGCGAACCATCTTGGAGAGGTCCTCGAGCGTCACGTACGAACTACGCGCCGTGTTGTAGAGCCGCCGGTTGGCGTACTTCTTGATCACAACCCGATCGCTACCGGCCGACCCAGCGGCGGTCTTCTTTCGGGCCGTCTTCTGAGCCTGGGCCACGGCGGTTCCCCTTTATTCTGAAAGCGTTTTCCAAATCCTTGCACCTTGCACTGCGTCAGAGCAACAGCGCCGCGCCGTCAGTCGCAACTCAGCGCCAAAAGTGACCGCGAGCATCGAGAATACGTCACGCGACCGACACAAATGCGACGCAGCGGCCCTCTGGAAGTTCCGCGCACAGCTTGTAGGTTGCAAAGCAAGATTCTTGATATGCCGCAAGGCAGGCGCCCGGTCGGGGCTCCAGACACGGAGCGCATTGCCTTCCCCGCCTGCGCGGTCCATGCCATCCGTAGGCCCACCCTCACCGCCGGCGCCCCGCGCCACTGCAAAGAAACGAGGACCTCATGACAAACGTAGTGATCGCAAGCGCCCAGCGTACGCCTGTCGGCAGCTTCAATGGCGCCTTTGCCGGCCTCGCGGCCCATGAACTCGGCGTCGTCGCCATCAAGGCCGCCCTCGAGCGCGCAGGCGTCGACGCATCGGAAGTGGGCGAGACGATCCTCGGCCAGGTGCTCACGGCGGCCCAGGGCCAGAACCCGGCCCGACAGGCGCATATCCATGCCGGCCTGCCGGAGGGCTCGGCCGCGTGGAGCATCAACCAGGTCTGCGGCTCGGGCCTGCGCGCGGTCGCACTCGGCGCCCAGCACATCCAGCTCGGCGATGCCGGCATTGTCGTCGCCGGCGGCATGGAGAGCATGAGCCGCTCGACCCACGCCGCGCATCTGCGCGCGGGACAGAAGATGGGCGACCTGAGCTTCATCGACACCATGATCCGCGACGGCCTTTGGGACGCGTTCAACGGCTACCACATGGGCACCACCGCGGAGAATGTCGCCAGCCAGTGGCAGATCAGCCGGGACATGCAGGACGAGTTCGCGCTCGCCAGCCAGAACAAGGCCGAGGCCGCCCAGAAGGCCGGCAAGTTCAAGGACGAGATCGCGCCGGTGACCGTGAGCACCCGCAAGGGCGACATCACCACGGCAGATGACGAGTACATCCGCCACGGCGCCACGATCGAGGGCATGCAGAAGCTCCGCCCCGCCTTCTCGAAGGAGGGCACCGTTACCGCCGCGAACGCCTCGGGCATCAACGACGGCGCGGCCGTGACCGTGCTGATGAGCGCCGAGGAAGCCGAGAAGCGCGGCATCACCCCGCTCGCCCGCATCGTCAGCTACGCGACCGCCGGTGTCGATCCGAAGATCATGGGCACGGGCCCCATCCCCGCCTCGCGCCGCGCCCTCGAGCGCGCCGGCTGGAAGCCCGAGGATCTTGACCTGGTGGAGGCGAACGAGGCCTTCGCTGCCCAGGCCATCGCGGTGAACAAGGATATGGGCTGGGACACGGACAAGGTGAACGTGAACGGCGGCGCCATCGCCATCGGCCACCCGATCGGCGCCTCGGGTTGCCGCGTGCTCACGACGCTCCTCCACGAGATGCAGAAGCGCGATGCCAAGAAGGGCCTCGCCACCCTCTGCATCGGCGGCGGCATGGGCGTTGCCATGTGCGTCGAGCGCCCGTAAGGCGCCGCGTCCGGAGGATATCGGTAGGGTGGGGTTCCACCCCACCGCTCCCCTACCAATGGTGGGGTGGAACCCCACCCTACCCCAAACCCGAAGAACACGATGGAGGAGGAAACGATGGGACGAGTAGCTATCGTCACCGGCGGATCGCGCGGCATTGGCGCGGCCATTTCGAAGGCGCTGAAAGCCGCAGGCCACGACGTGGCGGCGACCTATGGCGGCAATGATGAAGCGGCCGGCAAGTTCACGGCCGAGACCGGCATCAAGACCTACAAGTGGTCGGTGGCAGACTATGAAGCCTGCAAGGCGGGCATCGCCGAGGTAGAGGCCGATCTCGGCCCGGTCGGCATCCTCATCAACAACGCCGGCATCACCCGCGACGCGCCCTTCCACAAGATCACGCCCGAGCAGTGGAACGAGGTGATCGACACCAACCTCACCGGCGTCTTCAACATGACGCACAATGTGTGGGGCGGCATGCGTGAGCGGGAGTTCGGCCGCATCGTCACCATCTCGTCGGTCAACGGCCAGAAGGGCCAGTTCGCGCAGGCGAACTACTCCGCCGCGAAGGCGGGCGATATCGGCTTCTCCCGCGCGCTGGCGCAGGAAGGCGCACGCAAGAACATCACCGTGAACGTGGTGGCCCCGGGCTACATTGCGACGGACATGGTCATGGCGGTGCCAGAGAAGGTGCGCGAGAGCATCATCGCCCAGATCCCGGTGGGCCGGCTCGGCGAGGCGGACGAAATCGCGCGCTGCGTGGCCTTCCTCGCCTCGGACGATGCGGGCTTCATCACGGGGTCTACCATCAGCGCAAACGGCGGCCAGTTCTTCAGCTGATCGTAGCGAAAGGCGCTAGGAGGGGGCGGTCAGCACCGCCCCTTCTACCCGCTCAGTGCCAGCTCGCGTTGGAACGGAGCAGCTCGTCGAAATACGCGATCGTGCGCACCAGACCCTCGTCAAAGGCGATCGTCGGCTGCCAGTCGAGCAGATCGCGCGCGACCGAAATGTCCGGGCGGCGCTGCATCGGATCATCCTGCGGCAGCGGTCGGAAAACGAGGCGGGATGCACTGCCTGTCTTCTCGATCACCTTCTCGGCCAGCGAGCGGATGGTGAACTCGCCAGGGTTACCGATGTTCACCGGTCCGGTCATGCCGGCCTCGGTCTCCATCATGCGGAGCATGGCCTCGACGAGATCGTCGACATAGCAGAACGACCGTGTCTGGCTCCCGTCGCCGTAGATGGTGATGTCCTCGCCGCGCAGCGCCTGCATGATGAAATTCGACACCACGCGCCCGTCATCCGGGTGCATGCGGGGGCCGTAAGTGTTGAAGATGCGCACGACCTTGATGTCGAGCCCGTGCTGGCGGTGATAGTCGAAGAATAGCGTCTCGGCGCAGCGCTTGCCCTCGTCATAGCAGCTGCGCGGCCCGATCGGGTTCACGTTGCCCCAGTAACCCTCGGGCTGGGGATGCACCGTCGGGTTGCCGTAAACCTCAGATGTGGAGGCCTGCAGGATGCGGGCGCGGGTGCGCTTGGCCAGGCCCAGCATGTTGATCGCGCCGTGCACGGACGTCTTCGTCGTCTGCACCGGATCGTACTGGTAGTGAACCGGGCTCGCCGGGCAGGCGAGGTTGAAAATCCGGTCGACCTCCACGTAGAGCGGGAAGGTCACATCGTGACGCATCAGCTCGAAATTCGACGCATCGAGCAGGTGCGCGACGTTCTTCCGCCGCCCCGTGAAGTAATTGTCGATGCACAGAACTTCATGGCCGGCGGCAACAAGCCGCTCGCAGAGATGGCTGCCGAGGAACCCGGCGCCGCCTGTCACCATCACGCGCTGTATCATCATGCCCCCCAGAATGATCCAGCGCATCTTCAGGGGCGCGGGGTCAATTGCAAGGGGCTAGCGGCAAGCACTACCGCCCGTGCTCAGGCGGCAGTGGCGCGCGCCAACGCCCCCTCTTCCTGATGCTCGGGAAAGAAGCGTGGCCAGCCGGCCCGGCGCCCCAATACCTTGGCGTAGACCTCGGCGGTCATCGCCGCCTTCCGGGCCCAGGTATATTTCTCACGCGTCCGCGCCTGTGCGGCGGCGCCGATGGCGAGCAACTGGTCCGGATCGGCGATCAACTCGGCAAGCTTCGCGCCCATGGCGGCCACGATGGCCTCGCGGGACCCTATCGGCACCTTGAAGCCAGTCTCCGGCGTCACATGCTCCGCCGGCCCACCATAGTCCACGATCAGCGGGGCGACGCCGAGCGCCATAGCCTCCAGGACGACGGCACCCCCGAATTCGCGGATGGAGGGAAAAGCGTAGAGATCGGATCCGACGAGCACGCGCTGCACCTCTTCATGGGGCAGCCAGCCGTGGAAGACGACCGCTTCCGTGACCCCCAGCGCCTCGCACTGAGCTCGGAGTGCCGGCATCTCGGGCCCATCCCCCACGATGTCGAGCGCAAGCCGGCCCTCTGCAAGCAGCGGCGCCGCCGCCTCGATCAGCATGTCGCAGCCCTTGTATGGCACAAGCCGGCCGACGAAGCTGGCCCGCGGCGGCGTGCCCGGTTGAGGACGCTGCGGCAGGGAGAAGCGCTCGGGAAGGATGCCGTTCTCGGGGATATAGACAGTCTTGTCCCGGCAATCCGCGGGGATCTCAGTTTCGGTGTGGCGGGAGCCTGCGATGATCGCGGCAGCATTGCGATAGGTCGCGTGCCGGCCCGGGATCAGCCGGTAGAGGCCGCGGAGATAACTCAGCCACTCCCGCTCCGCCCGGCGGGCGCCGTCAAACCCCGCGGGCCAAGGCACCCCCCCGTTTAGCGGGCCGAGCACGAAGGGCACGCCAATGCGGCGGCAGCGCCCGGCCAGCAGGCTCGGCTGGATTGGTGAGAGCGGGGTGATGCGGTGAACGAGGTCGAAGCGCCCCGCCTTCAGGTCCTCGCCGAACCGGCGCCAGACGAGATGCTCGAAATAGGGATAGGCGAGCGACTGGAAGGCCTGGACCGTTGTCCAGCCCTTTCCGCTACCCCCGCGCAGGCGTTCCGCAATCCGAACCATCGGCCGCGCAACAGCTTCGCTGTCGATCGCCGTGAAGTCCTCGCCCTCCACCATGCCGGCGCGCAGAAACGCGTCTCGGTTGCGGATCTGGGTGACGATGTGGACATCGGCGAAGGCGCGCAAAGCCGTTGCGTGCGACCAGCCCTCAAGGGGTACGGAGACAAACTCGGGATTTGCAGCTTCGGCGATGGCGAGGACACGCGGACGCGCAGCCGCGCTGGAAGTCTCGGTCAACGGCCTAGCCCCCCGACAGTCAGCCCTTGGCGGGACGCTATACGAGGGTGCGGATCACCTCAATCGATATCCGCACCCCGCAGTGTCAGCGCATTCAGGCCACGCGGCGACGCGGTTCCTGATAAAGCTTCACGAAGCTATGCGCCACGCGGCGCAGGCCGTTCCACACCACGAGGGCAAGGCGGCGGGTCTCTTCGGCGCGCAGCTCATGGGCGCGCTTGAAGTACGGCTGATACTGGGTCTGAAGCGACTCGTTCATGTCAGTCTCCTTTCACCTCGGGAGCGCGTCTCCCGTTGAGAGCGAAGATGGGGCTTGAGCTTCTCGCCGACAAACGAGTAATCCTGCGAGGTCACATAAGGAGATTTTAAGCGTGCATACCCGCCTGCCGCCGCTGACAGCGCTGCGCGCCTTCGAGGCGGCCGCCCGGCATATGAGCTTCGCGAAAGCGGCTGAGGAGCTGCATGTCACGCCCGCTGCCCTCAGCTACCAGATCAAGAGCCTGGAGGAGCATCTCGATATCGAGCTCTTCCGCCGGCTGAACCGCGCTGTGGAGCTGACGGAGGCAGGCCGCGCCCTCGCGCCCCACGCCGCCAACGGCTTCGCCGCGCTGGCGGAGGGCGTACGTGCCGTCGAGCGCATGAAGGAGGGGACAGCCCTCAGCGTCACCGCCGGCCCCGCCTTCACGGCCAAGTGGCTCGCCCCCCGCTTCTTCCGCTTCGCCAGCGCGCACCCCGATATCGAGCTTCGCTTCATCGCCTCGCTCCGCACGCTGGATTTCGACCGGGACGGGGTAGACGTGGCCATCCGCTTCATCCTCAGCCAGCCCGCGGATTTCTACAGCGAGACGCTGTGTCATGAATTCGTTGTGCCCGTCGCTGCGCCGGAGGTGGCGGAGGGGCTTAAGGCGCCGGAGGACTTCCTCCGCGTCCCGCTCTTCCACGACGACAGCATCAAGTTCCTGATGCCCGAACTCGACTGGACCGCCTGGTTCGATGCCGCGGGACTCGGCCATGCGCCGGAAGCCCGCCGCGGCCCCCGCTTCTCGAACGCGGACCATGCGATCGACGGCGCGATGGAAGGCGGCGGCGTGGCCCTTGCCCGCGGCAGCCTTGCGGAGCGGGACATTACCGCAGGCCGGCTGGTCGTGCCTCTCCCCCTCGGCCTCAGCCTCGGCGGACAGTTCTGCTTCGTCTGCAAGAAGGGCATGGAGAAGGACCGGCGCGTCGCCACCTTCCTCGCCTGGCTGCGGGAGGAAGTGACGGCGGTGGAGGCGCTCCGCCAGCGGATCACGCTGCACCCGCTCGCCGCCTGAACCCTTTTTCTCGCCGCAGCGCCGCTCTATTTCAGCGTGTCGACCATGGAGGGACAAGATGCGCATCGGCGTGCTGCAGACCGGCAAGGTGAACGACAAGCTGCGCGACAGCTATGGCGAGTATCCGCCGATGATGGTGGCGCTCTTCGAGGAAGCCGCGCCGGATTTCACCTTCGAGACCTGGGCGGTGGTGGACGGCGACTTCCCGCCCTCGGCCGAAGCGGCGGATGGCTGGCTCGTCACCGGCTCGCGCCACGGGGTTTATGACGATCTGCCCTGGATCGACCGGCTGAAGGATTTTCTCCTGGAGGCGCGGACGGCTGGGCGGCCCATCCTCGGCATCTGTTTCGGCCATCAGATCGTGGCGGAGGCTTTTGGCGGGCGGGCCGTGAAGTCCGACCGTGGCTGGGGCCTCGGGCTCAGCGACTACCGCGTCACTGAGCGGCCTAGCTGGATGGCCGACGCGCCGGAGACGATCGCGCTCAACGCGATCCATCAGGATCAGGTGGTGGGCCTACCGGATGACGCCACGGTGCTGGCCGAGAGCGCGCACTGCCCCTTCGCGATGCTGGCCTACGGGAATGCGGAGGCGCCGGACGCGGTGACCATTCAGCCCCACCCCGAATGCGCGCCGGACTACACCTCGGACCTCGCCGAAATCCTTGGCGCTGACGGGCGGGCGCCGGCGGCTGTGGCGGAGGCGGCCCGTGAAGCGACCGGCCGTGACGCAGCGCTCACCCCCGATGCGCGGGCCTTTGCCCGCTGGGCCACGGCCTTCTGGCGCCAGGCGAAGGCGCGGGCCGAGGCGGCCTGAACCGCCCCGGCAAGGCGGTCACTCCGCCGCGGCGGCGCCGGTGAGCTTGCCGAGCGCGCCGGTCATCTTGCCGATAACCGGATGGTCTGCCGGCACGCCATGGGCAGCGGCAAGGTCGACAGGGTCGTGATAGACCATCACCGTCCCGTCCGGCCCTTCATAGGCCAGCACGCGCAGCGGCAGGTCGAGCCCGGCGGTCGGCGCCGCGGCCATGATCGGCGTGCCCAGCTTGGGGTTACCGAAGATCAGGAGCTGGCTCGCGCCGATGGGCTGGCCGACGCTCTCGGCACCCGCACCGTGATCGACCCGGGCGAAGACCTTCGCGCCGGCCTTCTCGATGGCGGCGGCCAGACGGTCGATGGTCTCGCTCACCCCGTGCGGGCTCGACACGATGATCATGCCGGCCGCGGCAGGGCCGGCAGCAACGCACACAGCAAGAGCCGCGGCAGCGACGGCCGGGCGGAAGAGACGGGAAGGGATCATGGATTTTCCTCCGAGGATGCGAACCCATTGGTTCGCGGCGGAGGATAGGGCGCGCCTGCATCAAGGCGAAGTTAAAAGCCCGCGCCGAGGCGCGGGCTAACATCTTAGTGAGGCGTAGAGAGGCGCGTGATCTCGTCCTTGAGCTCCAGCTTTCGTCGCTTGAGCGTCTTGATCGCCAGCGCATCGGAAGCGGGTTGCCGCTGTTCGATCTCGATCCGCTGGGAAAGGGCTTCGTGCTTGCGGCGAAGTTGGGTGATCCGCGAGCTCAGAGACATGGGCATCCTCCTGTTGCACGATCCATACCGGTAGTGAAGCAGGAGGCCGCAGAACTGTCACGCCTTTGTTAAAAACCGTTGCAGGCTCTCAGGTTACCCACAGAAACTACGCGTTCTCCACAGCCTGCTGTGGAAGACTCAGTCCGATACGGCTCAAAAGCGCGCAACCCTTACGGATATGAAGCTGGGTACGTTCAACCGCCGGGCAGCGCACGCTCCACGAGACCCGACCAGAAGGCGACGCCTGCGGGCAGCGCGCTGTCGTCGAAGTCGTAACCAGGGTGGTGAAGCGGCTTGCTGTCGCCATTGCCGATCAGCACGTAGCAGCCGGGCACCTCGCGGGCCATGAAGGCGAAGTCCTCGCCGCCCATGGTGGGCGGATGGCCGCGGGTAATGGTGGCGTCCCCGAAGATGTCCCGCATCGCCGCCTCGGTGAAATCCGTCGCCGCCAGATCGTTCACCGTGGCGGGATAGGGCGAGGCACCGCGTGAGAGGCTGACCTGCACCCCGAAAGCCTCGCCGATCTGGGCGCAGATCCGGTCCATCTCGGCCACGATGATCCCCTGCACCTCGTCGCTGAAGCAGCGGGTGGTCCCGGAAAGCTCCGCCCGGTCGGGGATCACGTTATGCGTCTGGCCGGCGGTGAACTTCGTGACGCTGATCACGGCGGGCTCCAGCGGCGGGATCGCGCGGCTGACGATGGACTGCAGCGCCTGGACCATTGCCGCGCCGGCCACGATGGGGTCACGGGTCGAGCTTGGGAAGGCCGCGTGCCCGCCTGCCGCGCGGATGGTGATGTTGAACTCGTCCGCCGCCGCGAACACAGGGCCCTCCTGCAGCGCGAAGTGGCCCGCCGGCAGGCCCGGCCAATTATGCATGCCGAAGACGCGGGAGACCGGGAAGCGCTCGAAAAGCCCGTCCTTGATCATCGCCTCGGCGCCCGCCCCCCCTTCCTCGGCAGGCTGGAAGCAGAAATAGACGGTGCCTTCGAAGTTCCGCGTCTCCGCCAGCCGCTTCGCGGCGCCGAGCAGCATCGTCGTATGCCCGTCATGCCCGCAGGCGTGCATTTTGCCGGGCGTCTCGGAGGCGTAGGGCACGCCCGAGGTCTCCTCGATCGGCAGCGCGTCCATATCCGCGCGCAGCATGATCGCGGGGCCGTTCTCGCCCTTGGGGCCAGAGCGGCCGTGCAGCACACCGACGAGGCCAGTACCGCCCAGCCCCGTCTCCACCGCGTCGAAGCCGAAGGCGCGCAGACGCTCGGCCACCACCTCAGCGGTCCGATGCTCCTCATACCCAAGCTCAGGGTGGCGGTGCAGGTCCTGGCGCCATTCGGCAAGCTCGTCCGCCATCGCTGCGATGGCGTTGGCAACCGGCACGGTCGGGGCGTTCATGGGCGGTCCTCGCTGAGCGTCAGGGCGCTGCCGTCGCGCAGAATAGCGCGGGCTTCGGGCGTGAAGTCATCACCGTCGAGAACATGGACGGCACCCGCATGGAGGACAAGAGGCGCCAGCAGCGCAAAGGGTGTGGCAACCTGCGTGCGCGCGGTCACGATGACCCGGCCCGCAGGCCGACCCGCCCGCGCCGTGAGCGGCAGGGCGCGGATCCCCCCCGCCGGCCCGTGCAGCGCGGCGAGGATCTCCGGCAGGCGCTCTGCCCGGTGAATGAGCGTGATCCGGCCGCGGGGCCGCGCCCGCTTGAGCGCTGCTACGAGCCAGGCGGTGAGGCCCGCGCCCTCTGCCGCCTCCCGATGCGCCCGGTCCCGCACCGGGATGGGGCTCGCTGGGCCGTGGGCGTGATAGGGCGGATTGAAGATCACATGGTCGAAGCGCCGCGCACGGAGCCCGGCGGGCATGGCCGCCACATCCCCCTCGATCACCTCGAGCGCTACCCCTGCCGCCGCAGCGTTCGCCCGGGAGAGCGCCGCATAGCCAGGCTCGATCTCAAGACCTGTGAGCTGAAGGCCCGGCACCCGGGCGGCCAGGCAGAGGCTCGCGGCGCCAGCGCCGATCCCCAGCTCGAGCACAGTCTCCCCGACCTTCGCCGCCACGGCAGCGGCCAGAAGCACCGGGTCGGTCGCCGCGCGGTAGCCGGCTTTGGGCTGCAGGAGCCGCACCCGCCCGCCGAGGAGCCTATCCTCGCTCAAGGCCCCCAGCGCCGCCTCTGCGGCCCGTCTCGCCGCCTCGGGACCCTCTCCGGTGGCCATGGCGCTCCCCGAAGACCCGTCAGCGATCGCCGTCGGTGGCTCTGCCAGAGGGCCCGCCCCGGTCCCCGGCCCCCCCTGTCGGCTCGATACCGTTGTCGATGAGCACGATCCGCGCGCGGTAGAGATCCTTCCGCCACACCATGATGCGGCGTGGGAACGCACCGATCGAGCCCTCCACGATGCTCATGTTGCTGTCGAATACCACGCAGTCTATATCCTCGCCGGAGAGGAGCGCCTCGACGAAGGGAACGGTGGCTGGATCTGTGGTCCGCAGCAGCTCTTCCATGATCGAGAGCCCTAGAACACATTCCCAGCCTCCGTCGAGGCCCCTTCGCGCGGGGCCCGTGAGGCCGCGCCGAAGGATGCCGCCGTATGACCCTCGCCCAGCCCAAAAGCGCCGAGAAGCTGCCGGAAGCCGGCGCTACAGGCGACGCTGGGGCAGGGGCGTTCGGGCGGCTGACGGCGCTGGTGGCTGACGATCTCGACGCGGTGAGCGTGCTGATCCGCGAGCGGATGAACTCCGAGCATGCGCCCCGCATCCCCGAAATCTCCGCGCATCTGATCGAGGCCGGCGGCAAACGCCTGCGCCCCATCCTCACGCTCGCAGCAGCCGGGCTCTGCGGCTATCAGGGGCGGGATCATGTGAAGCTCGCCGCCACGGTGGAGTTCATTCACACGGCGACGCTGCTGCACGACGATGTGGTGGACGAGAGCAAGCGCCGGCGCGGGCGCGCGACCGCCAACATCCTGTGGGACAACAAGTCTTCCGTGTTGGTGGGCGACTATCTCTTTGCCCGCGCCTTCCGGCTGATGGTCGAGCCCGGCTCGCTGAGGGTGCTCGACATCCTCTCGAACGCGGCGGCCGTAATCGCGGAGGGCGAGGTGCTGCAGCTCTCCACCGCGCACGACCTCAACACCGATCGCGCCCGCTACTTCCAGGTGATCCGCGGCAAGACTGCCGCGCTCTTCGCGGCGGCGGCGGAGGCCGGAGCGGTGATTGCGGGTGCGGAGGAGCGGCAGGTCGAAGCGCTGGCAACCTATGGAGACGCCCTCGGCATCGCATTCCAGCTTGCCGATGACTGGCTCGACTATGCGGGCAGCGCGGCGGCGCTCGGGAAGAACACGGGCGACGACTTCCGAGAGGGCAAGGTAACGATGCCCGTGATCGAGGCGATGGCGGCAGGCAGCGCCGAGGAGCGCGCCTTCTGGCAGCGGACCATCGGCGACGGACAGCAGGAACCGGCAGATCTCGACAGGGCCATGGCGCTCGTGGCCGGCACCGGCGCGCTGGAAGCCACCCGCATGGCCGCACGGGCGGAGGCGGACCGCGCCATTGCCGCCCTCGCCGCCTTCCCGCCTTCGCCGATGCGACAGGCGCTGGAGGATGTAGCCGAGTTCGTGGTGAGCCGCGAGGCCTGACCGCCTGAGGGCCTCAGCCCCGGCTGGACGATAGCGGAGCGGCAGCACACCACCATTCCGGACGCTCCCGGCGGAGCGTATCAGCGAGGCCGAGCGCCGGCTCGCGCGCGGGGTAGAGCGCGAAGCAGGTGGCGCCCGAGCCGGACATGCGGGCGAGCGGCGCGCCCGACAGAGCGTCGAGCACCTCACCGATGGCAGGGCACAGGCGCCGCGCAGCAGGCTCAAGGTCGTTCCGCGCGGCGCGAAGCCACCCCAGGCACGCCTCTACATCCTCGATGCCGGTAGACGGCATCGGCGGTGTCGGCGCCCCCTCCTTATCGGTCGTCTCGCGGAAGACGGCGCGGGTTTCGACTGGCTTGAGCGGGTTCACCAGCACGATCCAGAGGGGCGGGAGCGCCGGCGCAGGCCGAAGCCGCTCCCCGATCCCCTCCATGATCATCGGTTCGGGCGCGCGCAGGCATGCCGGCACATCCGCCCCCAGCGCCAGGGCCAGGTCATCCGGCACGGGCACGCCCCAGGCGCGGGCGAGGAGCCGCAGCGCCGCCGCCGCATCTGCCGAGCCACCGCCGATGCCCGACGCGACGGGAAGGTTCTTGGAGAGACGCAGCGCCGCCCCAGCTCGCGCGAGACCCGCCGCCTCGGCCAACCGCTCCGCCGCGCGCAGCACCAGGTTCTCGCCATCGGTCGGCAGGTCCCAGGCGAAAGGGCCGTCGATGCTGAGGGAGAGGCCCGGCCCCTGCTCCCACTCCAGCCTGTCGCCGAGCTCGGGGAAGACGACGAGGCTTTCGAGCAGATGGTAGCCATCTTCCTGCAGGCCGCGCAGATGCAGGAAGAGGTTTACCTTGGCAGGTGCCACCTCGGCCATTGGGCCGGGCGAGGCGCCGGGCCGGCGAAACGGCGTGACGTTCGAGGGGGTGTCGTTCATGCCCCGCCTCGTAGCGCGGCCCACAAGCGCATGCCAGCGGGCCGTGAGCCTTTCCCGAGAGGTGGTGCGGCGTTAGCCCGGGTTCTCTTCGCTGCCGGGGTCCCCACCAATGATGGCGGGCTTGCCGGCGGCAGCCTCTTCCTCGAGCACGTCGTCCAGCCCGCGGGAAAGCTTGGCGCGGATCCGCACCTCCTCCTCTTCCTCCGGCTCGAAGCTGAGCGCGCGGCGCCACTGGAAGCGCGCCTCAGTGCGCCGGCCGACCATCCAGAGCGCATCGCCGAAATGATCGTTGATCACAGGATCCACGGGGCGCAGTTCGACGGCCCGCTCCAGATGGCGCACGGCTTCGTCGAAATCGCCGAGACGGAAGAGCACCCAACCGAGGCTGTCGACGATGTAGCCGTCGTCCGGGCGCTTTGCGACGGCGGTCTCGATCATATCCTTGGCGCGGTCGATATTCATGCGGAGCTCGACCCACGAATAGCCGAGATAGTTCAGCACCTGCGGCTGATCGGGCTCCATCTCGAGCGCCTGGAGGAAGTCAGCCTCGGCCTTCTCCCACTGGTCCGACCGCTCATAGGTGATGCCGCGCTGGTAGAAGAGCACCCAGTGGCGCGGTTCGATGGGGTCGGTAAGCTGGATCGCCGCGTCGTAGGCCACGGAGGCCTCGGCAAAGCGGCGCTCCCGGCGGAGGATGTCGCCGAGCGCGAGCTGCGCCTCCACCGAGCGGGGGAAGCGGGCCGTGACCTCGCGCATCGCGATGACCGCGGGCTCTACCCGGCCAGCCTCATGGATCGCGTTCGCCCGGCCGATCTGCGCCTCCAGCGCCTCCGGCGCGTTTCGCGGGATGCTCTCATAGGCGGCGATTGCGAGCTCGTACTGAGCGTCACGCACCAGCATCTGCGCCATAAGGATCTTTGCGTCGATGAGATCCGGGTCGAGATACGTGGCGAGCCGGGCATAGGCGAGGCCGATGATCCGGTTCTGGCCGCGCGTTAGGAGACCGGAGATACCGAAGAGCGCCTCGGCAGCGCCGGCAGCGCCCGTGGTGACCATCGGCGTGGGAATTGCGCCACCCTCGATCTCGACGAGCAGATCCTCCAGCCGCGCATCGCCCAGCGTCGCGCCGAGGCGGGCGCGGATAAGATCTGCAGCACCTTTCTGGTCACCCGTTCGAGCGAGAGAGCCCGCCTGCATCAGCGTCAGCCGATCCGTGGGCTCGCGAAGTCGCTCCGCCGTCTCCTCGAAGGCTGTGATGGCGGCAGCATCCTGTCCGAGCGCCGCTTCGAGAAGGCCGATGTGGAACGTGGCCATCATCTCGCCTGCGGCGCCGCCGGTGCCGGCGTCACGCAGTGCCTCGAGCGCCATCCGCGCATCGTCCGACTTGCCGAGGGCGTAGGACGCCCAGGCTTCGATCAGGTAGCTGACGAAGCTCCCAGTTTCGGAATTCTGCTCGGCGATCAGATCGACGATGCGCTGCGGGTCATCCGCCTTGAAGGCATCGGCAGAGAGCACGAGAAGCGCGATCTGGCTCTCCGGCCGCTGCTCCACGAGCTTGCGCGAGAGCGTGACAGCGGTTTCCACCTGGCCGGCCGCAACCTTGTGCAGGATGGCCCGTTCGAGCAGCACCGCGTTGCTCGGGTCAGCCGCCAGCGCCCGGCCGTAATACTCCGCCGCTGCGCCGACATCGCCGCGCCGCGCCGCCTGTTCGGCTGCAAGGTAGGGCCCGGCCAGCGGTGCGCCGCTCTGCGCCTGCGCTTCCCCGGCGCCGCCTGCAGCGCCGAGCGCCAGAAGCGCCGCCAGAAGCGCGCTTGTCGCCTTCCGGGAGGTGCCCCTGCGCCCGCTCTGAAAAACGTTGGAAAGCCGATCTGCCAAAGTGCGTCTCCCCGATGCCGGGCGTTCATAAAGCCCGCGATCCTTCGCCGTATTCAAATCGACATAGTCGTGGAAGTCCACGATTGCCCCCCAGGAAGGCGGAAAAGTGGTCGCGGCCGATAAAATTTGTCTCAATGGCCTGCGACCTGTCCGCTCATAAGGCAGGGTCAGGCCGCCTGCGCGAGCAACGCCGTCATCGCCGGGGCCACCAAGTCTAGCCCGCGGGGCGAGACAAACGCGCCGATATGGCCCGTCGGCACCTCCAGTTCGCGATATGCAACGTTCTGCAGGTGGTTCTTCAAGGCCCGGCTGCAGGGAGGCGGCACGATGTGATCGTCCCGCGCATAGATGTTGAGAACCGGGCAGGAGATGTTCTCAAGGCGCACCGGCCGGCCGTCGAGCGAGAGGCGCCCCGTGGCGAGGCGATTCTCCCGGTAGAGCCCCACCAGCCATTCGCGGGCGAGCTCACCAGGCTGGTCCGGCCGGTCCGAAAGCCACTTCTCCATGCGCAGGAAGGTGTCGAGCGCATCCGGGTCGCCCGCGATCTCCATCAGGTCCGCCGTGTACTTTGCGGCGGTGCGCCCGGGCGTGAGGCCGTTGAAGACGGTCGCAGCGAGGGCGCCGGGCACCATGCCGCTATCGTCGATCAGCCGGTCCACCAGGTCCTCTGGCAGGCTGCGGAGCCAGAGGTTCAGCTGGCCGCGCCCCGGCACCGGCGCGGCGGCGTCCGCATGGCAGTCGATGGGCGTGACGGCGAGGGCGAGCGCGGCGAGGCGCTCGGGGTAGAGCGCTGCATGGGCCGCCGCGAACACGCCGCCCTGGCAGATGCCGAGAAGCGCTGCCCGCGGCCGCTCCGCCACCTCGAGGGCCGCTTCCACCGCGTCGCCCAGCCGGTGATCCGCATAATCGGTCATGTCGCAGTACCGGTCGGCCCGCGTGGGGTTGCCCCAGTCCAGCACGAAGGTGTCGACCCCCGCGGCGAGGAGACGGCGGACGAGGGAGCGGCGCGGTTCGAGGTCGGTCATGCTCTGCCGGCCAACGAGACCGTGGACGATCAGAAGCGGGCCGTAGCGGCGCTCAGGGACGGCCGGATCGGCGCGGTAGCGGGAGAGCGTGACCTTTCCCTGCTGCCAGACCGTGTCCTTCGGCGTCTCGGCGATGCGCACGCTGCGGCGGCGCGCCTCGCCCAGCTTGTCCATCAGCGCGATCATCCGGCGCGTCGCCTCGATCATCGCGCAGGCCGGACGGGCGCTGGCGCGGAACGCGCCCATCCAGTCCGGCCCGGCGCCTTCGCCGCGGCCACCACCACCGCCACCACCACCGCCCGTCATCGCGCCCGCCAGTTCATCGCCCGCCTCCGCCCGCGGATGCATCGCGCTGGGCACGCTTCAGGGCGCGCATCTCGCGGCGGAGGGCGTGCAGCTCCGCATGCACGTCGTCGAGTTCGGCACGCGTGGGCAGGCCGAGGAAGGCCGCCATGCGCTCGGCCCGCGCGCGCAGGCTGGCCCGGAGCGCGAGGCCCGCATCCAGAAGATCGCGCTGCGCGGCGAGGTAGGCCTCGGAAGTTTGCAGACGCGCCATCTCCGCATCCGCCGCGCGGCGCCAATGAGCCACGAGCCGGTCCCAGGCGGCCGCATCCCGCGCCTCGGCCTCGCTGCCAGTAGCCTCCGCCAACGGCCCCGGAGGCTCCGGTGCCCCGTCATCCGCGCCCAGGCTTTCAGCAAAGCGGCGGAAGGCACGGAGCCAACCCTCGGCCACGAGCATGCGGAACTGTTCGAGGGCTGCGGCGAAGCGGACCCATTCGCGACCCTCGCGGATCAGGCGCCGCTCCTCCCCCATGATATCCGCGAAATCGGGGCCCTCGAGCCAGCGCCAGAGATCGGCCATGCCGCCCTCTCCGGCGCCCCGCAGCCAACCTGCGGGATCGAAGGGACTGGCGCCCGGACTTGCCGAGCGTGCCGAATGCGCTTCGGCAAGCGCGTCGAGGAAACGGCTCCAGGCCTCGAAGGTCGCACCCGCCTGCGCCCAGGCGCCGCGCGCAACACGCGCCCCCGCACCCTCCGCCTGATCCGGCCCGAACCCTTCGGCCAGGGCCGAGAAGGCCCGGGCGCCATCGCGCCAGAGACGGAAGAGCGTATCGTCAGCGGCGCTATCGCCCGCCATGCCCTGTCCCTCTCTCCGCGATCCTTGCCTTGGGCGCCCCTGCCCTGTCCGCGCCTCGCTGCCGGAATACACCCGGCAGCGTCCCGGCGCCAGCCTCGCCGCCTCGAGTGCCGGGGTCAGACCGGGTCGTCGCGCACCGTACCGTCGGCGCGGACATAGATCCGCCGCCCGTCCGGCTGCTGACGGATGGCAAGGTCCTGGCCCGGATAGTCCACCTCATCCCGGTCCGGCAGGCGGCTGCCGATCTCGAGCAGAACCGCCCGCCCAGCACCACGGTTCTCGAGGTGGTGCGCGCGCCCGGCACCGGCGGGAAAGCCCGCGCTGTCGCCCGGGCCGAGGCGCGTCTCCTCGCCGTCCGAAACGAGCCAGACCTCGCCCTCGAGCACGGTCACGAACTCGTCCTCATGGGTGTGCCTGTGCGGCGCGGCGCTGTGGCAGCCCGGCGCGAGCTCGAGGCGGTTGACGCCGAACTGGCTGAGACCGAAGGGCTCGCCGAGGCGGCGCTTCACGCGCTCCCGCGCCGCCTCCGCCACGCCATCGGGATGGGGCTTGCCGCGAACCACGGGCGCTTCGGCAAGAGGCAGGGCGCGCGGCGGCGCGCGGCGGGCATCGAGCGCGCGGCGGGCAGCGGTGGCGAGATCGGCCATCCGCTCCCATTCGAGCACGATATCCGTCACCGGCTTGCCCCCCAGCTCGCCCTCCCGCTCGCCCACCTCCCGCGCGCCCATGCGGGCGTAGAATGCGCGGGCGCGGGTGTTTCCAGCGAGCACGAGGGCGCGGAGGCGGCGGCGTCCGACCGCGAGAAGGCGGTCGGCCAGCTCCCGCATCAGGAGGGGCGCGATGCCTGTGCCCTGGCATTCAGCAGTGCAGTAGAGGCTCGCGAGGTATTCCCAGCCCCAGTCGTCCGCTACCGGATGGGTCGCCGCGAAACCCACCACCTCGCCCCGGGCCACGGCGACGAGAACGGTGATCGGGCGGGTTTCGCCGCCCAGAATGCGGGGCCAGCGGGCCGCACGCTCCTCCCGCGCCTCGCGCAACGCCTCGCCCGCGAGGCCATAAGTGTGCTCGTAGGCGTCTCCGTGGATCGTGGCGATAGCCGGGGCGTCCGCCAATGTGGCGGGGCGGATGATGACGGCTTCGAAGGCGAAGATGTCCATCAGCCAGCATCCCGGCAGGGCATGATGGTGGAAAGCTTCTCTGCCAGCTGCGCCTCGCTCCAGCCGTCTCGCTGGTCGACGAAGAGCGGGTGCTCGGCGTGGGTCTCGTTGAGGAAGGCATAGGGGCGGCGGTTGCCCCGTTGAGGCACGATGATCAGGGCGATCTGACCGGCGGGATAAGTCGGCAGGGTGTTCGAGAGCCAGCCGGTCATCGGTCCCGGCTCGGCCTCGCCGCTTCTGAAGCCCGCCCGATAGGCTTCGAAATTCCTCTCCGAGAGCGTCGTCCACACCCCGAAGCACCAGTGGTCGTCGGCCCGCGCTGCGAAAGGGAGCGGGATGGGCAGGAGGACGCGGATGTAGAAGTGTCTCTCGCCATCGACGTCCAGCACGCAGAAATCGCTGTCCTTATCGACCTCGCGCACGCCCTCCACACGGTCTCGCGATGCCCAGAGATCGGGGCCGATGCAGGAGAGTTCGGGCACCCCCTCCTTCCGCTCGCCGCAACAGGCGCAAGTGTAGGACCAACCCTCGAGGACAGTACCCGGTGGCGTCGGACGCTCCGGTACCGTGTGCCACAGGCCATCCGCGTCCAGGTCCGCCTCCCGGTCCGGGTCGAGATGCTCGAGACCGTCGAGTTGTGGAAAGCGGCGGACGAGATCTGCGGCGTAGAGCGTGTCGATGGTGTCGTCCGGGTCCGCTCCCTCGCCCGAGTGGTAGCCATCGCAGAGGAACGACCAGTCCCCATCCCCGTCATGCGCGACGAAGCACATGGCGGCCGGGTTCTCCATCACCCGCTTGCAGGTGAACACGGTGGTTTGCGGGTGGATGAGGGCGAGGCGCATCGGGGGCTCCGGCACGGGCTGGCGGGTGGTGGGGATGCTGCCAAAGCGGCGCCTAGAATACCACCGCCGCGCCCTGCTTCGCCTTGTCCGCAGGCTCCACATGGATGGTGATCGTGGCCTCGCCCGGCGCTGCCTCGCGCAGCGCATCCTCGATCCGGTCGCAGATCCCATGCGCTTCCGCCACGGTCATGGCGCTGGGGACGACGAGGTGAAAGTCGATGAACAGGAGCCGCCCGGCCTGGCGTGTGCGGATGTCGTGTGCCTCGATCGCACCCTCCCCGTGCGAGCCGATGGCCGCCTCCAGCTTCGCGATCAGATCCGGGTCTGGCGCTTCGTCCATCAACCCGCCGGCCGCTTCGCGCAGCAGCCCGTAGCCCTGCCAGAGGATGTTGAGCGCAACGGCGATGGCGAGCACAGGATCGAGCCAAAGCCAGCCAGTGAGCGGGACCAGCAGAAGCCCCACGATCACGCCCGCCGACGTCCACACATCGGTCAGCACGTGCTGCGCATCGGCGCGCAGGGCCGGGGAGTGCAGGCGCCGACCGGCGCGCAGGAGGTGCAGGCCCCAGACCGCGTTGATAGCCGTCGCAAGGCCGTTCACCAGAAGGCCGATCAGCGGGGCCTCGATGGGCCGGGGGTTCAGGAGCCCGTCAACCGCCGCAGTGATGATGGACACCGCGGCGAGCACGATCAGCACGCCCTCGAAGACGGCCGAGAGGTACTCGGCCTTGTGGTGCCCCCAGGGGTGATTGTCGTCCGGCGGACGGGCGGCGAGGCGGAGGGCGAGGAGCGCGGCGCCCGCCGCCACGACGTTGATTACGCTCTCCAGGGCATCCGAATAGAGCGCGACCGAGCCCGTCACCCACCACGCCAGGAGCTTCAGCGCCAGCACGGCGAGGCCGATGCCGACGCTGAGGAGCGCAAGACGCTGGGCTTCCATCATCCGCTGGGGCATGGCGCCCTCTCCCGGAGGTGCTGGCGGCGCGGGCGCCTTAGAGCATGGCGGGAACCACCTGATCGGGCGGGCGGTGGCCGTCGGCGAAGGTCTTGATGTTGATGATCACCTTCTCGCCCATCTCGAGCCGCCCTTCCTCGGTGGCGGAGGCCATGTGCGGCAGGAGCACCACGTTCGACAGGCCCATGAGGCGAGGGTTCACGCCCGGCTCCTTCTCGAACACGTCGAGGCCGGCGCCCGAAAGCTCCCCCTTCACCAGCATGCGGGTGAGCGCGTTCTCGTCGATCACCTCGCCGCGGGCGGTGTTCACCACGAAGGCGCTGGGTTTCATGAGCGCCAGGCGGCGAGCGGAGAGCAGGTGGAAGGTGGCAGGCGTGTGCGGGCAGTTGACGCTCACGATGTCCATCCGCGCCAGCATCTGGTCGAGGCTCTCCCAGTAGGTGGCCTCGTGCTCCGCCTCGATGTCCTCATGCAGGCGGCGGCGGTTGTGGTAGTGGATCTGGAGGCCGAAGGCGCGGGCGCGGCGGGCCACGGCCTGGCCGATCCGCCCCATGCCCACGATGCCGAGCCGCTTGCCCCAGATGCGGTGGCCCATGATGGCCGTGGGGCTCCAGCCCGCCCAGTCGCCCGACTGCATCAGCGCCTGCCCCTCCGCCAGCCGGCGCGGCACGGCGAGAATCAGCGCCATGGTCATGTCCGCCGTGTCCTCGGTCAGCACCCCGGGGGTGTTGGAGACGAGGATGCCGCGGGTGCGCGCGGTCTCCACATCGATATGATCGAACCCGGCGCCATAATTCGCGATGAGCTTGAGGCGCTCGCTCGCCCGGCCGAGGAGGCCCGCATCGATCTTGTCCGTCACGGTGGGGACGAGGACATCCGCGCCGGCCATGGCCTCGCCAAGTGCCGCCTGGCTCATCGGCGCATCGCTCTCGTTGAGGCGCACCTCGAAGAGCTCGCGCATGCGTGTCTCCACCGCCTCGGGTAATTTCCGAGTGACGACAACGGTCAGGCGCTTCCGGCTCATCCGCATTTTCCCCATATTTGCGACCGGATCGATTGGTAGACCGGTCCGCGGCCCGATTGAAAGGAAATTGCGCAGGGCCGCAGTGTGACCGTAGGACGGCCGGAGAGGATCGATGACCGGGGTGCGTTGGATGTCGGCAAGGAAGAGGAGGCGCGGCATGGCCTTCTTGCGTATGGTTTTGGGGCTCGGGCTATGCGCCGGGCTTGGGCTGAGCGGTCTGTTTGCGAGCGCGCAGGTGGCGGGCCAGTCGGGTGGTCAGTCTGGAGGGCTGAGCGCGCCGCAGACGCTCACGGCCCCGCAGGCGCCGGCGAGCCCCGGCGGCTCGCGCTCGGGCGCCATCGGCGTGGGTCCCGTCACGAACCTGCCGATGCCGCGCTATGTCTCGCTCCGGTCGGACGAGATCAATGTGCGCCGGGGCCCCGGCCTCGAATACCGCATGGACTGGGTGTTCCGGCGGGCGGGCCTGCCGGTGCGGGTGATCGGCGAGTACCGGGACTGGCGCCAGATCGTGGATAGCGACAATGCGAGCGGCTGGGTCTACCACTCGCTCCTCACCGGGCGGCGCACCGTGCTGGTGACGGCGGAGCGTGCGCGGCTTCTGCGCCAGCCGGAAACGGCGGCGGCGCTGAGAGCGGAGGCGGAGACCGGCGTGGTCGCCGATCTGCGCCAGTGCGGGCGGGACTGGTGCGAGATCGAGGCGGACGATGTGGTGGGCTGGGTGCCGAAAGAGGTGCTCTGGGGCGTGGACCGCGGCGAGATCTGGCCGCGCTAGGGGGCCTTCCGGACAGGGGGATAGCGGGTTCGGCCAGTCGGCGGCGAAGCGCTAGCCCACGGCGCGGCGCCCTGCCTCGGCCGCGCTGCCCATCGGCTCGACGGCTTCAAGAGGCTCCGGGTCGGCGCGGTGGTGCGGTGCCCGGGGCTCATGCCCGCCTCTGGCCGCCGCGGCGCCCAGCGCGTCCAGTTCCAGGCGGCGGACGCTTCGCAAGGTCTGCTCCAGGAGCCGCCGGTTCATGGCCACCGCATCGGCCAGCAACGCCAGGGTGAGGGTGATGAAGCCGACCACGACGAAGACGCCGCCGATGACGAGGGACTGAAGTTTCCCGTCCCCATCGCCCTGCGCGAAGAACCAGAGAAAGCGGAGCACAGGGAGCGAGCCGGCCACGACGAGCAGGACACCGAGGGCGGTAAAAACCCTGAGCGGGTAGTACATCACGTAGGAGCGGAGCAGCGTGATAAGCTGCTTCGACAGGAAGCTCGGGATGCTCTTGAAGAGGCGCGACTCACGCGTCACCGGATTGGTGCGTACGGGCACGGAGACGACGGCGATGCCGTTGTTGCCGGCCTGGATCAGCGTCTCGATCGTGTAGCTGAACTCGGAGAGCACGTTGGTCGACAGCGCCGCCTCGCGCGAATAGGCGCGGAAGCCTGAGACCGCGTCCTCGACCTGCAGGCCGGAGATGGTGCGCACCACGCGGCTGCCGGAACGCTGCAGAAGGCGCTTGAGCGGCGAGAAATGGTCGATCCGGTCGGTCCCCCGGTCCCCGATCGCGATATCGGCCTCACCGGCGAGGATGGGAGCCACGAGGTCCCGGATACAGTCGCCCGCATACTGATTGTCGCCATCGGTGTTCACGATCACGTCGGCCCCGCGGATGAGGCTTTCGCGCAGGCCACGAGCGAAGGTACGGGCCAGCCCCATGTTCCGGGGATGGCGAATAACATGGTCGACACCGATGCGCGCCGCGACATCCGCCGTCCCGTCGGTCGAGCCGTCATCGACGATCAGCACCTCGACCCGGTCGAAGCCCGGCACCTGGCGCGGGATATCCGCCACCGTCTGCGGCAGCGTCTCAGCCTCGTTGAAGCAGGGGATCTGAACAATGAGCTTCACGGCCACTCTCCCGGGGCATGTGCCGCGGCCACTAGGCTCGCGCACAGATAACACCGAATGAATGCAGCCGTTTCGAGGCAGGTTCCAGCGCGACCGCTCAGCGGCGGCGGAGGCGGATCACCACATCGATCTTGGCAATCTCCGCGCCCTCGGGCGCCGGTGCGAGGCTTTCGACGCGCACGGCGTTTTCCGGCGCATCGGTCACTCTGCCCTCGTCCTCCCAGAAGTAGTGGGCATGATCGGAGACATCGGTGTCGAAATAGCTGCGGCTGCCGTCCACGCGCACCTCGGCCATCAGGCCTGCTTCCGTGAAGCTGTGGAGAGTGTTGTAGACCGTGGCGAGCGAGACCTTCTCCCCCGCCGCCTGCGCCGCCTCGAACAGGCCCTCGGCGGTGACGTGCCGGTTATTGCCGTCGCCGACCAGCAGCATCGCCAGGGCCTGGCGCTGACGGGTCGGTCGCAAGTCGGCGCTCGCCAGCCAGGCGCGCGCCCGGTCCTCCGGCGTGGGTGCTGCAGCGTCGTTCGTCACGTCAGTTATGCCCTGCTCGCTTCGTCACAATTATCGCTATCACATAATGACCTTGCGACGCAAAACAGCTGAAAGACTGCGGTTAACGCCGTCCATGCGCCCGCACCCTAGGGCAGGCACGGCTTGTGCGCCCCGGGAGGCGATGCTAGGCGTCGCGCCCGACAGCCCCGGGAAGGGGTGCGGACACGCCGGGGGAGGCGGATGCAGGCGCGGGCGACGAGCTATGACTACGATGCGCTGATAACCTGCGCGGAGGGCCGACTGTTCGGGCCCGGGAACGCGCAGCTGCCGGCGCCGCCCATGCTGATGTTCGACCGGATCACATCGATCACCGAGGACGGCGGGCCCGACGGCAAGGGGCAGGCCGTGGCGGAACTCGACGTGAAGCCCGACCTCTGGTTCTTCCAGTGCCACTTCCTCGGCGATCCGGTGATGCCCGGCTGCCTGGGGCTCGACGCCCTCTGGCAGCTGACGGGGTTCTTCCTGGGCTGGCGCGGCATGCCGGGGCGCGGCCGGGCGCTCGGGGTCGGCGAGGTAAAGTTCTCGGGCATGGTGACGCCGGGCGTGAGCCTCGTGCGCTATACCGTGAACCTGAAGCGGATCATCGACCGGAAGCTGAAGCTGGGCATCGCCGATGGCATCATGGAAGCCGATGGCGAAGTTATCTACGTGACCAAGGACATGCGCGTGGGCCTCTTCACGACAGAGGCGGAAGCCGCGGCGGGCTGAGCCCGGCTGGGCGCGCGAGGCTTAACGGCGGGCGATGGCCCGCGAGGGAGCACTGCGATGCGGCGGGTCGCCATCACAGGGATCGGGATCGTCTCCTCCATCGGCAACGACGCGGCGGCGGTGGACCAGTCGCTGCGCGAGGGGCGGTCAGGCATCGTCTTCGCGCCGGAGTATGCGGAGCTCGGCTTCCGCTGCCAGGTCCACGGCAAGCCGGATGTGGACATCGAAGCGCATGTGGAGAAGCGCGTGCGGCGCTTCATGGGCGATGGTGCGGCCTGGAACCATATCGCGATGACCCAGGCGATCGCGGATGCGGGGCTCGAGGAGAACGAGGTCAGCCACGAGCGCACCGGGCTCGTCATGGGCTCGGGTGGGCCCTCGACGAAGAACCTGTTCGACGCAGCGACCATCACCAAGGCCAAGGGGCCGCGGCGCATGGGGCCGCTGATGGTGCCGCGCACGATGTCGAGCACCAACTCGGCCACGCTTGCGACGCCCTTCAAGATCAAGGGCATCAACTATTCGATCACCTCCGCGTGTTCGACCTCGGCGCATTGCATCGGCAATGGCGCGGAGCAGATCCAGTGGGGCAAGCAGGACATCGTGTTCGCCGGCGGTGGCGAGGAGCTGGACTGGACGCTCTCCTGCCTGTTCGACGCCATGGGCGCGATGAGCTCGAAGTACAACGACACGCCGGAGCAGGCGTCCCGCGCCTATGACGCGGCGCGCGACGGCTTCGTGATCGCGGGCGGCGCAGGCGTGGTGGTGCTCGAGGAGATGGAGCGGGCGAAGGCCCGGGGCGCCAAGATTTATGGCGAGATCACGGGCTATGGCGCGACTTCCGACGGATACGACATGGTGGCCCCCTCGGGCGAAGGCGCCGTGCGCTGCATGCGCCAGGCCATGACGACGCTGGGCGACCGCGAGGTGGGTTACATCAACACCCACGGCACCTCCACGCCCGTGGGCGATGCCAAGGAGGTGGAGGCTATCCGCACCGTTTTCGGCAACGAGGCGCCGCCGCGCTTCTCCTCGACCAAGTCCCTCACCGGGCATTCGCTGGGCGCCACGGGCGTGCAGGAGACGATCTATTGCCTGCTGATGATGCAGGGGGACTACGTGGCGGCCTCGGCCAATGTCGAGACGCTGGACCCGGATTTCGAAGGCATGCCCGTGGTGACCGAACGGGTGGACGATGCGGGCCTCGACACCGTGCTTTCCAACAGCTTCGGCTTCGGCGGGACCAATTGCACGCTGGCCATCAGCCGCTATCGCGGGGACTGAGGAGTATGGCGATGACGGGTGAGACCGAGAGCGCCGCGGCGGCGGGTGCCGGCATCATGGCCGGCAAGCGCGGGCTGATCATGGGGGTGGCGAACGACCACTCGATCGCCTGGGGCTGCGCGAAGGCGCTGCACGCCCATGGCGCGGAGCTTGCCTTCACCTATCAGGGCAGCTCCTTCGAGCGACGCGTGCGGCCGCTGGCCGAGAGCATCGGCGCGGATATCCTGATCGACGCGGATGTGACCGATGCGGAGAGCATGGACCGCGTGTTCACGACGATCGGGGAGCGCTGGGGGAGCATCGATTTTCTCGTCCACGCCATCGCATTCTCGGACAAAGCGGAGCTGACCGGGCGGTTCGCGGACACGACGCGGGAGAACTTCCTGCGCACGATGGATATCAGCTGTTACAGCTTCGTCGATGTTGCGCGCCGGGCTTCTGAGCTGATGCCGGAAGGCGGGGCGCTGGTGACGATGACCTATCTCGGCTCGACCCGGGTGCTGCCCAATTACAACGTGATGGGCGTGGCGAAGGCGGCGCTGGAGGCGTCTGTCCGGTATCTCGCCAACGATCTCGGCCCGCAGGGCATCCGCGTGAACGCGATCAGCCCGGGGCCGATGCGCACGCTGGCAGGCTCGGCGGTGGGCGGCGCGCGGCGGGTCTACAAGGCCACACAGGATAATGCGCCGCTCCGCCGCAATGCGGCCCTCGCCGATGTCGGCGGGGCGGCGCTTTACCTGCTGTCCGACCTTGGGGCGGGGACGACAGGCGACCTGATCTTCGTCGATGGCGGTTTCCATGTGACCGGGATGGCGCAGCTCGACAATCTCGCGACGCCGGCGCCCGGCGAGGTGAAGTAGGGGCCACCGGGTGCACTCGTGCCGGCGGTGCCGGCCCTCGCCCACCCGCCGGCCCCGTCGTGAGGCGGCTCAGTCGATGAGCGGTGCGTCGATGGCCGGCCGGTAGCCCGTTGCCAGAACGGCGACGATGGGCTGAGGCGTCAGGACCGTGACACTGCCCTTCGGCCGTGCCTGGGGCGGGCCGTACCCGCCGGCAGGGTGCCATGGGCGGGTGGCATCGCCGAGGATGACGGAGGGGCCGGTTTCCATCAGCACGAAGCATCCGTCCGGCAGGCTCTCGGCCGTTGCCTCGTAGCGGCGGTGCGGGCGTGGTCCCCGACCTGGGGAAAGGCGGGCGGACTGCAGCGTACGGTCGATGCCCGTGGCGCCGGTGCCGGAGAGGCCGGCGGCCTCCCAGAGGGAGCGAAAGCGGCGCCAGGCGGCGTTGCGGCATTCGCCGCAGGGTCGGTGGCCGGCAGCGAAGGCGGCCGCTTCGTCCCAGAAGAAGAGGGCGGTGTAAACCGTGGAGCTGCCTGGCGGCGGCATGGGCAAACGGTGGCGGCCGCGGAAGGCGAGGCGGCAAGCAACCCAGTTCGCGTGGCGCCAGCGCGCGGAGCCAAGGGTGCCGTCCGACCGGTGGAGGCAGCCGCGGTTGCCCATGACATGGCCGCACCAGGGGGCTGCCACGATCTCGCCGGTTGGCAGGACGCGGTTCTGAAGCGGCATCAGCGCCGCTCTGGCGCTGGGTCGGGCTCGGGCACCACGCTCACCAGCGGATCGGGCGCGGGGTTGGCACCGCAGAGGAGGACGGCGACGCGTTCCCCCGGCTCAGGCCGGTAGGCGCCGCCGGTGAGCGCGGCGAGGGCCGCGGCGCCGGCCGGCTCGGCCAGGATCCGGAGGTCCTGCCAGAGGCGGCGCTGTGCCTCGGCGATGGCGCCCTCGCTCACCAGCACGCTCTCGACACCATGGGCGCGGGCAAGCTCGTAGCATTCCCGGCCGAGATAGCGGGCGCCGAGGGCGTTGGCGGCGATCCCGCCGACGGGCACGCGCGTCCCCCACCCTTCCGAGAGCGTTACGGCGAGGGTGGGCGCGGCCTCGGGCTCCACCGCCACGACCTTGCGCCGGCCGGCAAGCCAGGCAAGGGCGCCGCCGATGAGCCCGCCACCACCGACGGCGACGAGCACCGTATCGGCCACGAGGCCTTGGGCCTCCCATTCGCGCATGGCCGTGCCCTGCCCTGCCACCGTGAGCGGGCCATCATTGGCATGGACCTGAGCCGCCCCCGTCTCCGCCTCCCAGGCCTCGGCCTGCTCGCGCGCTTCGTCGTAAGCGCCATCGACGATGACGAGATCCGCCCCCGTCCGCTCTATCAGGCCGATTTTCGCGGGGCCGGCGATCTTGGGCACGTAGACGCGCGCGCGATGGCCGAGCTGGCGGGCCGCAAACGCGACGGCCGCGCCATGGTTGCCGCCGGAGGCTGCAACGATACCGGCGGGCGGCACGGGCTTGGCCAGGAGATTGTTGAAGGCCCCGCGCGCCTTGAAGCTGCCGGTGTGCTGGAGGCATTCGAGCTTGAGAGCGAGGGGGCCGTCGATCCCGAAGGCGTCGTGCACCGTCATTGCGGGCGTCACCCGCGCATGGCCCTCGATCCGCGCGGCTGCAGCCTCGATTTCTTCCGTTCCGATCATGGGCGCACGCTTAACCGGCGGCGCCGGGGGCGCAAGGGGTGGGGCGCGACGGCGCGGGGAGGGTTTCAAGGAAGGCACGCACGGCGCCGGGGCCGCGCAGGCGGTGGCAGGTGAGGTGCGGCGGGGCGCTTTCAATCAAGGCGATGGCCCGCTGGCGCGGCTCGCCGCCATAGCGGATGGTGAAGCGGAGGAAGGCGGGATCGAGTTGCTCGGCACAGCCCTCTGCAAAATCGGGCCGCACCTTGCCATAGTGACGGATGCCGCGGCGGATCACGCGCCAGAGGCGGCGGGGCGTGGCGATGTCGAGATGGATCAGCGCGTCGCCGCGCGCGACGCGCGCAGGCCAGGTGGTGCTGTAGTTGCCCTCGATGATCCAGGCGTCGCGCTCCGTTATCGCGCGCACCCGCTCGGCCAGCTCAGCCCGATCAGTCTCAACCCAGCCCGGCTGCCAGAACAGCTTGTCGAGATGGTGGACGGGGAGCCCCAGACGCTCCCCCATCGCGATAGCGAGCGTTGTCTTGCCCGAACCCGGACCGCCGAGAATGGAGATGCGTTGCATGGTGCCTCCGGCGCAGGGCCCTGGGGCCGCAGCTATCGCGCCTGAGAGCCGCGCATGCAACGAGGCATGCAACCGAATGCATCAGCCCCCGGCGGTTTCCGCTTCGATCTGGGCGCGGGACTTGCGGGCGCGTTCGGTGGCGGATTTGAGCTGGCCGCAGGCGGCGAGAATGTCGTCGCCCCGCGGCGTGCGGATGGGGGAGGCATAGCCCGCGCGGTTCACGATCTCGGCGAAGGCCTCGATCCGGTCCCAGTCCGACCGCTCATAGGGCGAGCCGGGCCAGGGGTTGAACGGGATGAGGTTGATCTTGGCGGGGATGCCCGCGATCAGCTGCACCAGCCGCTTCGCATCCGCATCCGCGTCGTTCACGCCCTTCAGCATCACGTATTCGAAGGTGATGCGCTCGGCATTGGAGAGGCGCGGATAGGTCCGGCAGGCCTGCAAAAGCTCGGCCAGCGGGTACTTGCGGTTGATGGGCACCAGCACGTCGCGCAGCTCATCGGTGGTGGCGTGGAGCGAGATGGCCAGCAGCGTGCCCGCCTCCGTCCCCCAGCGGCCGATATCCGGCACCACGCCGGAGGTGGAGAGCGTGATGCGGCGGCGGGAAAGGCTGAGCCCCTCGCCATCCATGGCGATCAGCATGGCGTCGCGCACATTGTCGGTATTGTAGAGGGGCTCGCCCATGCCCATCAGCACGATGTTCGAGAGGAGGCGGGTTTCGGGCGGGCGCTCACCGGCGCGGGGCCATTCCTCCAGATCGTCCCGTGCCACGAGGATCTGGCCCACGATCTCGCCCGCCGTGAGATTGCGGACGAGCTTCTGGGTGCCTGTGTGGCAGAAGGTGCAGGTGAGGGTGCAGCCGACCTGGGAGGAGACGCAGAGCGTGCCGCGATCCTCCTCCGGGATATAGACGGCTTCGACCTCGTGCCCGCCGGCGATGCGGAGGAGGTATTTGCGCGTCCCATCCCGGCTGACCTGACGGCTGACGATCTCGGGGCGGCGGATCTCGAAGGCCGCGTCGAGGTCGGCGCGGAGGGACTTCGAGATGTTGGTCATCTCGGAGAAGTCGCGGGCGCCGCGCTGGTAGATCCACTGCCAGAGTTGGCCCGCGCGCATGCGCGCCTGTTTCTCAGGCACGCCTGCTTCCGCCAGCGCCGCCGCGAGGGCGGGCCGGGTGAGGCCGACGAGATTGCGGCGCGGACCTTCGGCCGCCGCGCGGGGCAGCGTCGCGAAATCGGGCGTGATCGCGCCGGGCCGAGGCGCGCGGCTCTCGGTCTGGCCCATGGCAGGCGCGGTCGCGGGGGCGGGCTTCGCCTCGGCGCTCATTTCGGTCCTCCGGATCGGATCAGAGGGCGCATGTAGCGCTCATGGTGCCGAAACGGAAGGGGCGTGTCCTGCCGAGGACACGCCGACATACCGGATCAGCCGCCGCAGTTGGCCGTGGCCGTCGCGAGCGCGTCGGTGAAGCCGAGGAGCGAGAAGGTGTCGACCGTGGTGGAACCGCGCGAAGAGGTGCCGCGCACCTCGGCATCCACGCCGCGGCGGAAGGCGCCAACGACCTCGCTGTCCTGCTCGGGCGAGCGTAGCCAGGCGTTCTCACCGTCCGTGAAGGCCTCGAAGCTGTTCGAGCCAACCTTGATCTCGACCGTGGAGCCCTGCTGGAACGGGTAGCCCGCAATGAAGCTGACCTCGTTCGTCACATTGTCCGCCGGGCGCACCGCGACCATCAGGAAGATGTCCCCGCGGCGCACCTCGACCCGCTGACCATCCCGGAAAGCGGCCTTGGATTTCGGCTGTGTCACCACCCAGCAGATCTTGTTGCCATCGGCTTCGGCTTCGAAGATCGACCAGTCACGCTTGGCGTCGACCCGGGTCGACGTCTGCGCCTCGGCGTCCACCGCGGGCACCCCTGCCACAAAAACGCCGAGCAGGGTGACGACCGCCAGCCTGTGAATCATGCTCATGCTCGCCCCTCAGATGCAGCGCTATTAAGGATTTTTCCTTCTCTGAGCGCCGCTTAGTTTCGGATCAGTGTTTGTTCGCCATGCGCGCGGAGCATACTCTAAGGCACGCGCGGATTTCCACCCCGAGAAGCCGATGCGCCCGGGCATACGCGATACTGACCCGCACCGGGGCACCTGGGGCCGAAGGAGAGCAGCGCCCGCGCGCGAGGACTGGCGACGTGACTGAGGACACGAAACTGCCGGGCCATGGATCCGTCGACGACGGTGACACACCGGCCGATGACCAGCCGGCGGCGGCACGCGGTGCCGTGCCTGCCCTGGCTGATGCCACGGACGAAGCCCTGCTCGCCCTCATCGCCGAGCGGTCGTCGCGCGATGCCTTCGCGGAACTCTTCGGGCGCTACGCCGGCCGGGTGAAAGCCTTCCTCATGCGCTCGGGCGCGGCCCATGACGAGGCGGAGGAAGGGGCGCAGGAGGTGATGGTGACCCTCTGGCGCCGGGCCGGGCAGTTCGATGCCTCCAAGGCCGCGGTCAGCACCTGGCTCTTCACCATCGCGCGGAACAAGCGGATCGACATGCTGCGCCGCCAGCGCCGGCCGGAGCCGGACGCGAACGACCCGATGTTCGCGCCCGACCCGGTGGACAGCGCAGAGGTCTCGCTGGCGGGCGAAGCGCGGGACCGTCGGGTGCGGCGCGCGCTGCTGGCGCTCTCGGAGGACCAACTGGCCGTGGTTCGTCTCGCCTTCTTCTCGGGCCTCAGCCAGAGCGAGATCGCGGAACGCCTCGGCACCCCGCTCGGCACCGTGAAATCCCGCCTTCGCCTCAGCTTCCGCCGGCTGCGGGAAACCTTGGGCGACGAGTTCCAGATGGAACTGCACGACAGCTGACGGCGGCAGAACGCCCAGCCTCCCGCCGGGCGTTCTGCCGCCGGCGAGGAGAGATCATGACCGACACCACACCGCCCGGGCCTTGGGCCATTGGCAGCACCCCCAATCCCGTGCTGGCGGAGGTTTGGCGCGGGCAGGTGCTCGAATGCGTCCATCGCGGCGCCGTCGCCGTGGTCGGGCCGGATGGTGGGCTGGTGGAGGCGCGCGGGGACGTGACGCGCGCAATCCTGCCCCGCTCGTCCTGCAAGATGCTGCAGGCCCTGCCGCTGGTGGAGAGCGGTGCGGCGGATGCGGCGCGGCTCGGCACCGAGCGGTTGGCCCTCGCCTGTGCGAGCCATTCCGGTGCGCCGCTGCATGTGCACGAGGTCGATGCCTGGCTGGGGGACCTCGGGCTCGACGATACGGCGCTCCGCTGCGGGGCGCATTCGCCGCTCGACCCCGAGGCGAGGCGGGCGCTGCGGGCCGCCGGTTCCGAGAACCGGCAGGTGCATAACAACTGCTCGGGCAAGCATTCGGGCTTTCTCACGCTCAACCGGCATCTTGGCGGCGGTGCGGAGTATCTGGAGCTCGACCATCCGGTGCAGCTTGCGGTTCGCGCGGCCGTGGCGGAGACTTGCGGGGAGGAGCCTGCAGGCCACGCCATCGACGGCTGCTCCGCCCCCAATTTCGCCGTAAGCCTCGAAGGGCTGGCGCGCGCTGTCGCGGGCTTCGCCCGGCCCGACGCTCATTTCAGAGGGGCGCGGCGGCAGGCGGCCGAGCGGTTGCGCGACGCGATGATCGCCCATCCCGCGCTCGTCGCCGGTGAGGAAAGGGCCAACACCCGGCTGATGCGGGCGGCGCCACGGCCCATTGCGCTGAAATCGGGCGCCGAAGGGGTGTTCGTCGCGATCCTGCCCGAACAGGGCCTCGGCATCGCTGTGAAGATCGATGACGGGTCGGATCTGGCAGCGCAGGCGGCGATCGCGGCCTTGCTGGTTCGGCACGGTGCCCTAGAGGCCGATCATCCGACAGTGCGCGAGACGCTAGCGCAGCCGCAACTCAACGCCCGAGGGATCGCGCATGGCGTGCGGCGGGCTGTGATGTGAAGCCGGGCGGCGCCCAAGGACGCCGCCCGGCTCCCGATCGCTCAGACGAAGTCCCAAACCCCGGGGGCGACTTCAGTCAGCCCGTCGAGGAAGGCGATGTCGTTCAGGTTCTCTTCGCTGGTGGCGAAATTGAGCATGATCTGGGCCCGATCCGCCCCCTCGCGGGCGACGGCGGCATTCCAGAACTCGAGCCCGCCCTCATCGCCCTCGCGGCCGAGGACGTTGTCGTAGAGCAGATCCACGAACGCTTCGTTCGAGATATCCTCTGCCGGGCCGAACTTGCCCTCGAACTCGCCCGAGTCGAGGAAGCGTTGCGCCATGTCGCGGTCGGACAGGCCTTCCTCGCTCCGGTCGATCCAGAAGTTGAGCCCGCCGAAGTCGACCTCGCCGTCACGGTCGAGCGCTGCTTCGTAGAGCACGGCAACCGTGGTTGCGCCCTCCTGGTCCACACCGCCCGGCAGGCTGCCATCGGCCACGGCCTCGATGGCGAACTGGATACCGTCGGCAAGGTCGGTGACGAGGCCGAGATCGGCGAAGCTTACATCGCCGATGAAGCCGCTGAGGTCTTCCACCTGGTCGCGGAACTCCTCGAAGCTCAGCCCGAAGAGGCCCACGCCATCGTAGAGGCGGAAGGTCTCGATGCGGTTCTCGGGCAGCTCCCAGTCCACGAACAGCACGGCCGTGCCGGTCTGTGCGTAGTTGAAGATCAGGTGCCGGTCGTCGACGATCGCCACCGTCGCATCCCCTGCGCCGACGGTGATGCTGTCCACGAACTCGTCGTCCGGGCTGTTGCCCGTCTCGTGGACGATCGTGAAGCTGTCGGGCGAGACGACGTAGCTGTCGTTGCCCGTCCCGCCGGCGAGATAGCTCTCGCCCGCGAAGGTGTCGTTCGTCAGCGTGTCGTCGCCGCCGAGGCCGAAGAAGATCTCCCGCCCAGGGGTGCCGGTCAGGTCGTCCGCACCGTTGGTGCCGAGCACCACGTCGAACCCACCGATGACAGTCGTCATTTGATATTCCTCCAATAGGGACGCTGCCCAATTCGTTCCCAGTCCGTCCGGGCATCTGCCCGATAGTGAACGCCGTTCTCGACACACGCAGAGCCCGCCGCCGGCCCCCCAGGATCCGGCGCGGAAACCGTACGCAGTCTCATTTCGCCCTCTTGAGCTTGAGCGTCATGCGCTCGCCCCGCTCGCTGGCGATATCCACATGGCCAGGCCCGACCGCGAGGATCTGCCAGGGCCCCAGCCGGCTGCCCTCGCGCACGCGGCGCGCGGGCTTGCCCTCGGTCTCGATCATCAGCGCGAGGAACGCGTCACCGGCGCCCACGATGCCCATGAGGCGGGGGGCCGGCGTAGCCACGGGCGCCGGTGCCGGCGCAGGCGCCTGCTCCGGCGGCTGCCAGGGCTTGCGGCTCGCGTGGAAAATGGGGCGCGCCTTGAAGGCCTCGGCGGTCGCGCGCAGCTCCTCGGTCCAGTCCCCGCGCTCGCCCGCGCTGTCCACATGCGCGTACATCATGGTGGGCACGTCGTCCGGGGACGGTTCGGTGACGAGCGCGTAGATGCCAAGTGCCGCGGCGCCGGTGATGCCGAGCGACACGATCTGCAGCCCGTACCGGGCCAGCCGGTCGATGATGGCCTCAGACAGCGGCATAAGCGGCAATCTCCAAGCGGATCGGCAGTTCGCGCGGCGTGGTCTTCGAGCGCTGGCCGCGGGCGCGGCGGATGGTGATGCCCTCGACGAGCATGAAAGGGCGCGCGGCGTCGATGGCGACCAGCAGGGTTGCCAGTTCCGACTCCACGATGCTGCCTTTTATGGTGAGGCCCATGCGGACCATGCCGTTCACCAGGATGAGCTCCGCGGTATCGAGCGTCTCGATGGCCAGACCCGCCTCGTCCGCGAGGCTCTGCAGGTCGGTCTGGAACCGGGCGCGGGCCTCCTCGGCCGTGGCCGCGCGGTAGGCATCGATGGCCTGGCCCGGTGTCTCCGCCACGCGCGCCCGGGAGAGCAGGGCCTTCTGGTCGTCGATCTCGGTCTCGAGCGCGTTGATCGCGGCGATGGCCTCTAGGCCGAGGGTGCCGAGGCCGAGCGCCACGACAGTGGCGAAGGCGCCGAAGGCGAGCTTGGCGCGGGAAGGGTTTGGGAAGCGGAACTCGCTCATTGCCCCACCTCCCCCTCGGGCGAGGCGAAGGGCGCGGTGAGGCGGAACCGCTCCGTCTGCTGGCGGCTGTTGCGGGCGATGGGCGCGGAGAAGGTCAACGCGCCGAGGCCCGGCACCTGGGCAAGCTGCTCCGTCGTTGCCGCCGCCGATGGCGAGGCACCGGCCACCTCGAACTGGTCGTTGGTGATGGCGAAGGCGGAGATCCAGGTATCGTCCGGCAGCGAGGCGGCGACGTTGCCGAGGGCCGCCATGCGCAAGGCGGAGGCGAAGCGCTCGTCCTCGATCTGCCGGCGCAGCACGGTCTGGCGCGAGGCGGCGGCGAGGGCGGAGCGCGCCGCCACCGTCTGCTCGGTCAGCGCCATGTTCTCGAGGGAGAGCGTGACGTATTTCGCCCCGGCAAAGCCGAAGAAGGCGCAGGTGGCAGAAACGGGGAGCGCGACAGCAGCAGGCGCGCGCATGGCGGCGGCCAGGGCGCTGCGGAGGCGGCCGAGACCGCTCCGACGGTCTTCGATCGCAGGCTCGCCGCCGGCCCAGGGGGGCAACGCGGCCCAGGTCAGCTCACCCGTCGGGCGCCGGCGCACGCAGCCGATGCGGATCCCGGCGGAGCGGAGCGCCTCAAGCACAGGCTCGATCCGTTCGGCGAGGGCCACCGCCGCGTGAACATGCCACCCCGCTTCGTCCCCCTGCCCGTTCCGCACGGCGACCCAGCACCAGCGGGCCTCCTGCGCCTCGAACGGCGACTGGTACGCGATTTCATGGAAGATCATCTGCCGCAGTTCGGCGAAGCTTGCCTCGGGCAGGGAGAAGGCGAGGTCGAGGGCGGCGCCATCGTCGAGGACCAGATCGACCTTGCGGACGCCCTCCTTGCGGATCGCCTCGGCCAGGGTCGCCGGGTCCTCGAAGCGCGAGGAGCGCGCCTCGTCCGCCTTCGCGATCTCGAGCAGCACTTCCCGGCCGTTCAGCACGACGCGCACCGGTAAGGGCGCGCGCCGCGAGGGCGGGGTTCCGGCGAAGTCCGCCGCCCCCGCCTCGAGATGGTTGGCGAAGACCGTCAACCACCGGCGTAGGCTCAGGCGCCCGGTGAGCCGGGTCAGCGGGTCGTCCTGCACCTTCATCCTTACGACTGGGCGCTCGCCACGAAGCCGTTGTCGGTGAAGCTATGCCCCGGCAGCACATCGCCCACCATGCCCTGCGGCAGGCCGAGATGCTTCACGAGGATCTCGGCAACGAGGTCCTTGTAGTCCACCACGGTCGGGATGCGGTTGCGGCGCTCGAGCTGGCTGTCTTCCAGCGTGGCGATGTCGTCCGCCATACCACCGTTCACGTTGTTGCCGATCATCATCCAGGCCGCGCCGCGGGCATGGTCGGTACCGACCGAGCCGTTCTGCTTCACCGTCCGGCCGAACTCCGTGCACACGAGGATGATGATATCGTCCATCCGGCTGCCCATGTCCTCAACGAAGAGGGCGAGGTCGGTAGCACCCTGACGCATGCGCTGGTTGTAGCGGAAGTCCTGATCGGTGATCGGGTTGCTCTCGTTCGACGAGATCTGGTTGTTGTGGCTGTCCCACGAAGAACCCTGGAAGTTCATCGCCGCAACCTCGAGAGGAATACCGCCCTTCAGCAGCTGCGCAACAAGCTGCAGGCCCTGACCGGTCTGGGTGTTGGAATACCCGTCCGGATTGATCATCAGTGCGCTCTGGGTCGGCATATAGTCGCCCAGCGCCTGCACCTCGGCGATCGTCTCGACCATGAGGAGCTGGTTCTCTTTGAGCACGCCCTCGGCCTCGGTGAGGTCGAACGGGTGCATCGCGTTCTCGCTGATGGTCTCGAGCAGCCGGTTCTCCGAACAGCCGCTGCCGCTGCAGAAGTCGCCGTTCGTGATGTTGAAGCTACTCTGGCGCTGGATCGTCGGCGCCGGGAAGCTTCCCTGCAGTTCGCGGCTGGTGGAGCCGAGGCCCAGCGTGGCGCCGCGGATTGGGTGGTTCACGCCGGCGCGCAGGTCAAGGTAGCGGTTCAGGTACCCGTCGATGAGGTTGTTCCGCGTGCCCGTTCCGATCCAGCGCTGGCTGTCGAAGTGCGAGGTGTTGAGATCGCTCGACGACGTGGCCGGGCTGACCAGCAGGTTGCCGGCTTCCCAGAGATCCATCAGCGGCGCCATGTTCGGGTTCATGCCGCGGGCGCTCTCCCCAAGATCGCTGAGCCCAAGATCGAGCGCGGACTCGCTGCCGTTGCCCGGCGGCTCGATCGCGATATCGGGGCGATACTCGCGGTAGAAGGGGTCGTCATAGCGGGGGAAGAGGTGGAGGCCATCCGCCCCGCCCCGCATGAACATCTTGATGAAGGTCTTGCCGTTCGCAGCCTGACCGAAGGCAAACCGTGCACCGCCGACGCTGCTTAGATACGCAGCCGTTGCTGCGAGCGAGGCGAGTTCGAGGAAGTTTCTGCGCGTTGTCATGTCATAATCCTGATTTCGTCCGACATCATCCGCAAACCGCGACGCATTACTGCATCTTGAAGCTCGGCATACTCACGATCAGACCAAGACCACGCTCAAGCGCACGGTCCTCATCTTCCTCATAGGGGGAGAACACGTTGTCCGTGCCCTTGAGTTCAGCAACGAGGCTGTTGAATTCGGTCTCGCTGTAGTTCTCGATTGCAGCGAGGCCCAGGAGATAAGCTGCGACCTCTTCCGCAGTCTCCAGACCGGCCTGCTCAAGCACCTCGGTCATGTCGAGCTCGATGTCATGGCGGCCGTCGCTGTTGCGCACCCGGTCGATGATACCGCGCTGTTCTTCGATCAGCGTGCCCGTCGAGTTCCAGGAGCTCGACTTTTCGCTGAAACCCGTCGGCACCGGGTAGAAGTTGAAGTTCATGCCCGCGTCGCTGACGATGTCGTCGAAGAACGAGGTCAGGAAGCCGACTTCATTGCTGCTGTTGTCGACCATGTAGCCCGGTGAGAAGTTACGAAGGTACGACACGGCGAACTCGTAGGGCGTCTTCACCTTGTTCCGGCGATTCTCGACATCGCCGAGATAGTCCGGGTGCAGGAGGATCGCGCCCACGAATTCAGCGACCTCTCCGCCGCTCGACTGCCAGGCCGCGGCGCAGGCATTGGCGTACTTCGCATCCGGGCTGTCGCTCACGAAGACCTCGGCGAGCTTGCCGCAGACGAAGGACTGCGTGGACGGATGCATCGAGAGGATCTCGAGCAGCTGCTCGCCCTCCTGAATGCCTTCCGGTCCCTCATTGCCCTCGATCGTCACGTTCAGGAAGGGGATGAACTTGTCTTCCGGATCGTGGATCTGACGCCGCAGGCTCCCGTTGTCACGGAACTCCTGCGCCTCGAATACGAACTCGTCGATGTTCGGGTTCTCGCTGACGCGATCCCGCGTCCAGCCTGTAAAGATGCGCGCCACCGGGTCAATATCGTCGTCGGTATAGCCGCCGTTCACGCCGACCGTATGCAGCTCGAGGATCTCGCGTGCATAGTTCTGATTGAGGTTTTCGAACCGGCTGTCCTGGTTGTCGAGGAACGCCATCATGTTCGGGTTCTTCGCCGAGAACTCGAGCAGCTCACCAAAGGTACTGAAGGCGAGGGCACGATACCCTTGCCACTCATCGAGCTCGGACATCTCGGCCGAGCCATCGGTGGGCACCGCGTGGAAGTGGTTGGACCAGAAGAGGGTCATCACCTCCTGCAGCTGCCGCTCGCTGTAGGCCGCGTGGTTGATGTTGTAGGCGATGATGTTCGACATCAGCCGCCCGCCCGTCAGCCCGAGGTTGAGGATACGGTCCGGGTTGCTGCTCTCGAAGGCGCTGTCGTCGATGTTCGCCGGGTCGAGCTGCTCCAGCACGAAGGCCTCGAAGCCGATCTCCTGGATGCGGACGAGGCTCGCCTCGGTCGCGCCGAAGCTGATGCGGCCGAGCGCCTGCTCGATACCGTCCGCCGCCGGCGCCGAGGTGAAGGTGTACTCGATCTCTGCCGGCAGCACGTCCGAGCCGGAGGAGGACATCGCCGTCATCTGCACCGTGACCGGACCGTCGCCCTGCAGGTCCTCGGGGAAGAGGCGCATGGCGAACTGACCGGTGGTCGGCCCGACATCCAGCATCTCCTCGCGACCCGAAGGCTCCACGGTCACCATGACCATGTCGTAGGACTCGGCATCAGCCACCATGCCGAAGAGCGTCGCTCCGCGCTCGGGCAGCACGGCGTTGTTCTCAACCGTGCTGAGCTCGATCTCGCCCTGCATCTGGAAGTCCGCCGGCGGGCTCAGGGGGAGGGACTGCACCACTGCCGGCGTGGCGCCCATACCCGGATCGTCGCCCGCGCCGCCACCGGCGCCGCCATCACCGCCATCGCCGCCACCGGCCATGCCGTCGCCGCCACCGGCACCGCCATCGCCGCCACCGGCCATGCCATCACCGCCACCAGCACCGCCATCGCCACCGCCGGCCATGCCGTCGCCGCCGCCAGCGCCACCATCACCGCCACCGGCCATGCCGTCGCCGCCACCAGCACCGCCATCGCCACCGCCGGCCATGCCATCGCCGCCGCCAGCACCGCCATCACCGCCGCCGGCCATGCCGTCGCCGCCGCCAGCACCGCCATCACCGCCGCCGGCCATGCCGTCGCCGCCACCAGCACCGCCATCGCCACCGCCGGCCATGCCGTCGCCGCCACCAGCACCGCCATCACCGCCGCCGGCCATGCCGTCGCCGCCGCCAGCACCGCCAT